>JBJMLB010000047.1:0-13165 GCA_045805465.1 Conexibacter sp.
CTGCTCGACGAGCGCGGTGCGCAGCGTCGGCTCCTCGCAGGTCGACCCGTACTCGGCGCTCGCCGCCGGCGTCGGCGCGCTGTACGGCCCGCTGCACGGCGGCGCGAACGAGCAGGTGCTGCGGATGCTGCACCGCATTGAGCGTGTCGAGAACATCCCCAGCTTCATCGAGGGCGTCAAGAACGGCGACGAGCGCCTCATGGGCTTCGGCCACCGCGTCTACAAGAACTACGACCCGCGCGCGAAGATCATCAAGAAGGCCGCGCAGGACGTGTTCGACGTGATGGGTACGAATCCGCTGCTCGACATAGCGCTCGAGTTGGAGAAGATCGCGCTCGAGGACGACTACTTCGTCTCGCGCAAGCTCTACCCAAACGTCGACTTCTACTCCGGTCTGATCTACGAGGCGCTCGGGATGCCGGTCGAGATGTTCCCCGTGCTGTTCGCGATCGGGCGCACGAGCGGCTGGATCGCGCAGTGGCTCGAGATGATCGAAGACGGCGAGCAGAAGATCGCTCGCCCGCGCCAGATCTACACCGGCGCGCGCGTGCGTGACTACGTCCCGATGGGGATGCGCTCCTAACCCATGCCGTTCCGGCTCACCGTGCGCGAGGGGCCCCGGGTCTCGCGCGCACGGCACGAGCGGTTGGAGGAGGCGCTGGAGGACCTGGCGGCGCACGCCTCGCGCCTGAGCCAACGGTCCCCGCGCGAGGCGATCGACCTGCCGACCCGGCGCTTCGAGCCGATCGCACAGGTCGTCGCACGCGCGGAGCTGAGTGGCCCGCAACGGCTGCTGCCGCGCGTGCGCGCCGGGATCGACGTGCGGGGCGACGGCTCGGCCGAGGCGTGGGTGGGCCGCACCAGCCGGCAGGTGGTCGAACAGCAGGACGGCGAGTCGGCGCTGGCCGCGCTGCGGCGCGTCCTCGACGCCGGCGCTCAGGCGTCCGCGAGCTGAGCGGCGTAGGGGCCGCGGCCGGTCAGGCAGTGGGCCCCGCAGCGTGCGGCGAGCGCGAGCGCGTCGCCGATCGACATCCCGGCCGCGAGGCCGTAGGTGAGCCCGGCGGCGAACGAGTCGCCGCAGCCGTAGGCGTCGACCGGCCGCCCGGGGAGCGGCGCCGCCGGCCAGGTCCCGCCGCTGCCGTCCGCGCCCTGCCAGCGGCCGCCGCGAGGGCCGTCGGTCAGGACGGTCGCGAGGCGCGGCGCGGGCAGCGCGTCGAGGCCGGCGCGCTCCTTCTCGTCGCGGCCGCTGGCGATGAGGACGTCGGGCGTGACGTCGCCGGCCAGCAGCGCGTCGGCCGCGCGAGACGTCGCGACGAGCACCCGGGCACTGCGCGCCGCGCGGGCGGCGGCGCCGTCGCCGCCGGTCAGGTAGACGCCGTCGCAGGCGCTCAGCCGCTCCCACGGCAGCGGGTCGTCGCCGTGCGGGACGAGCCGCTCGCCGAGCACGGTGATCGTGCGCTCAGCGGCCGCGTCGAGATGGGTGAAGGCGCGGCGCTGCGGGCAACGGGCGCGCGCCGTCGCGTGCAGGTCCAGGCCGTGCGTCTCGCGCAGCTCCGCGGCGGCGAGCCTGCCGCGCTCGTCGCCGCCGAGGACGGTGAAGAACGACGCCGTGCCGGCGAGCTTGCGTAGCTGCACCGCGGCGACCGCACCGCCGCCGGCAGCCAGCTCGAAGACGTCGCTCGCTGTCACGATCTGCCCCGCGACCGGCATCCGCTCGACAACCGCGAAGTCGAGCCACTCAACGTGGCCGACGACGGCGACGCTCAGCCCGCTCACAGCACGAGCGTCGCGCCATGGCGGCGCAGCCAGCCGGCGTGGGCGCGGTAGTCGGGGCAGCGGCCGGCGAGCAGCGCCCAGAAGCGCGGTGAGTGGTCCATCACCTCGAGGTGGCAGACCTCGTGCCAGACGACGTAGTCGAGCACCGGAGCGGGCGCGAGCAGCAAGCGCCAGTTGAACGACATCGCGCCGGTCGCCGAGCAGCTCGCCCAGCGTGTGCGCTGGCCGCGGATCGTGAGGCCGCCGTAGGCAGTGCCGGCCGCGGCGGTGGCGGCGTCGAGCCGCGGCGCGATCTCGGCGCGCGCCTGACGGCGGTACCAGCGCTCGAGCGCCGGCCGGTGGTCGTCTTGCCCACCCGGGACGAGCAGCGTCTCACCGCGGCGGTGGACGCGCGTGCGACCGGGCTCGGCTACCAGCGCGAGCGCCTCGCCGAGGTAGGGCACGCTGGCGCCGCGCGCCGCCACGAGCGCCCGCGTGCGCTGCAGCTCGGCCATGCGCCGCTCGATCCACGGCCGCAGCTCCCGGATCGCCGCGGCGGCCTCTCGCTCCGCGGCGCGGCGCGGGAGCACCACTTCCACCCCGTGCGCCAGGTCCACGCGGACGCGCACGCGGCGCGCGCGATCCGAGCGTCGCACGCGGTAGTCGAAGGCAGGCTCGTCGTGCCCCATCGCGCAGCAGGGTACGCTGGCGGCGCGATGGAGCGCTGGCGCGTGCAGCTTCCCCCCGGCGTCCGGCCGCCGCTTGAGGTGTTCGTCAACGGCGTGCCGCAGCAGGAGGGCACCGACTTCGAGCTGGCGCCCGACGGCACGGCGCTGCTGTTCAGCCGCGAGCTCGTGCAGGAGGGCAGACTCGGCTTCTGGCGCTGGTTCCTCGGCGCCTGGGGGATCGGGACGTACCGCCGCAACGACGAGGTCGACGTGCGCTACACGCGCGACGGACGCACGCTCGTGGCGCAGGGCCTCCCGATCACGCCCCCGGCGGCGGCCCCGTCGGCGTCGGACTGATACCGATCGATCACATCTCCCCGAGATGGGTCGTTCTGTGATCGATCGGTACCGCTCAGCCCGCGATCGCGCCGAGCGCCGGCTCGCCGCCGGCGCGACGCTCCCAGGGGCGCTGGAGGCGCAGGGCGGAGAGGATCGCGCGCGTGGCGGGCGAGCGGTTGAGCGTGTAGAAGTGGATGCCGGGCGCTCCGCGGGCGAGCAGCTCGGCGCACTGCAGCGTCGCGTAGGCGACGCCGAGGTCTATGACGGCTGCCGGATCGTCGCGGCGGGCGTCGAGCGCGTCGAGCAGGGGCGCGGGTATCGTCGCGCCGCACATCTGCGTGAAGCGCTTTATCTGCTCCGCGTTCGTGATCGGCATGATCCCCGGCACGATCGGGACGTCTATCCCGGCGGCGCGCGCGTTCTCGACGAAGCGGAAGTACGCCTCGTTGTCGAAGAATAGTTGCGTGATGAGAACCTTCACGCCCGCGTCGACCTTCTCGCGCAGGTGCGCCAGATCGGTCTCGCGATCGGACGCCTCGGGGTGGACCTCCGGGTAGCAGGCGCCGACGAGGCAGAAGTCGTAGTCGCCGGCCGCGAGCTGCGCGAGCTCGGTCGCGTAGCGCAGGCCGCCCTCGGTCTGGACGAACGCGGTCTCCCCGCGCGGCGGGTCGCCGCGCAGCGTCAGGATGTTGTCGATGCCGGCGTCGCGCATCTGGTCGAGCGCGCCGCGCAGGTCGTCGACGGTCGCGCCGACGCAGGTGAAGTGCGCCATCGCCTCCAGCCCGTGCGTAGCGCGGATGTTGCTGACGATCTCAATCGTCTTCTCGCGCGTCGAGCCGCCCGCGCCCCACGTGACCGACACGAACGCCGGCTCGAGTGCCCGCAGGGCCGCCAGCGCCTCGTACAGGTTCCTCTCGCCCTCCTCCGTCTTCGGCGGGAAGAACTCGAAGGAGAAGACCGGGTCGCCGTCGGCGGCGATGATCTCGTCGATCCGCATCGTCGGAGCAGTCTAGCCGGGCGCGTCGCCGCGTCTCGTCGCATCGACCCACTTCGAGACCGTCGTGCTGCCCCATTCCACCTCTTCGGGCTGGCGTCTGAAGCCCCAGCCTCTGAGCGTGTCGTAGACCTCCTGCGAGGCTTCCGGCAGGAACACCGTGCTCCCCCCTTCGGCGCGCAGATCGTCCACGACGGTCCGCAGCCGCTCGCGGTTGACGATCGAGTAGAGGCCGGTGTAGCGCGAGACGTCCACGACGCCGAACGCGTGCGCGATCTCGTGACCGGTCGTCAGCAGGATCGCGACCTTCGCCCCCGGCCGAGGCGCGAAGAAGTCGCGCGTCGAGGGATCCGGCAGGAACGCCCTCGAGTAAAGCGGCAGCGGCGCTTCGCCTTCGATCAGCGGGGACGTCGGCGTGTCCTGGTCGATCCGCTGCAGCTGCGTCCACGGCGCCGGAGCCTGTGCGAGCGAGCAGACCGCCAGCGCCATCCCGGCCAGCACGAGCGCCGTGCCCAGCCGCGGGCGCGCGCCGGGCCGCGCGACGCGCGCGACTACGTCGACGCTCAGCAGCGCGAGCGCGAGCGCCCACGTCGGGAACAGCGCGATCAGCAGTTCCGGGTGGGTACGTCCCATGAAGTAGGCGGCCGAGCCGAGCCCGAAGACGCCGCTCCAAGCGAGCATGCCGGTGAGCGGGCGGTTCGGTGCGCCCTCGATCGCGCGCACCGTCGCGACGGCGATCGCCGCCGCGTAGGTGACATACAGGACCAGGTGCAGGCCGAGCGTGCGATGCAGGTGAAGCAGTCCGAAGCCGCCAATCGAGTAGAGGCGGCCGTAGTCGAGCAGCCGGCCGAGCTGCGGCAGCTCCCCGGCCCGCACGAGCGTCAGCAGGGCGACGAGCGCATAGGCGGCGAGCAGGCCGAGCGCGAGCTCGCCGGCCAGCCGGGCAAGTCCGCGCGGGCTGAGATCGGAGGCGGTCCACACGAGCGCGGCGAGCGTCGCCGCCAGCGCCGCGAGCCCGAACTCGGCGTTGTTGAGGACGCACAGGCCCGCGACCGCGAACAGCGCCCATGGCCGGCGCGACCCCGCCCCGTCGAGCTGGCGCACGAGCAGCCAGGCGAGCAAGAACGGGCCCGCGTAGCGCAGCGGGAAGACGCCGAAGTAGTCCCCGAACGTGTAGCGACTCGTGAGCGTGCCGCCGACGAGGAAGAAGCTCGTCGCGAGGAACGGCAGGTACAGCACCAGCGCCGTGACACCGTTGCGCACGACCCGCCGCAGGAGCGCGTAGACGGCCAGCAGCGCGACCGCCGTGATCGCGCACATCGCCAGCGAGAAGACGAGAAACGTCTGGCCGAAGACCGCGAGCGCGGCGGCGGGCACGTAGGGCCACAGCGAGCCGTACTGGGCGGTGAAGTCGGCGAGCGGCGTGCGCCCGTTCAGCACCGCGTACGTCTCGTCGAGCGTGAACTGCGCCGGGCTCCACTCGTGCGAGCTCGTGCCCATGATCGAGCTGTCGGTGTTGATGGCGTGCAGGAGCCATATCGCGGTCAGCAGACCCGCGAGCAGCGCGGCGGCGAGCCGGCGGCGATCGGTCTCGCGCAGCCACGACGCCACGCGGACGCGCCAAGCGGAGCGGTCGAGCACGACGAACGCCCCGGCTGCCAGCACGCCTGCGGCGACGAGCGTCGCCGGCGTGAAGTAGCGCCAGCGGTGCGAGACGCCCGGCTGGTATATCGGCACTTCGTAGACGAGCCGCTGCTGCACGACGACGCAGACGACCGCGAACGCGAGCAGCGCCGCCTGCGCGAGCGAGACCGCCACCGCGGCGACGCGGGGCGACAAGGCGAGCTCGCGGCGCGCGGTCGCCGCGAGCGCACCGGCGAACAGCAGCGGCGCCGTAAGCGCGAGCAGAAAGCGGCCCTGCTCGGTCGGCTCGGCGACGACCGCCCAGCTGAGGTCCTGCCAGAACGTGTAGGGGTTCCCGCCGGAATGCAGCGCTCGCCCCAGCGGCGGGCCGAGCACCACGATCAGCGCGATCGAGACCAGTGCGACCGGCACTGCGAGCAGCCACGCAAGCGCGGCCGGCTCGACCGTCACGCGCGCGTCGTCGCGCGCAGGGCGTGCAGCCCCAACCCCCTCGACTACCCCCATGAGGCGACGCTAGCGGAAGCCGCCGCGCGATGCCACAGCTGCCGCGCAGCTCAGACGCTCAGACCGCGACCCAGCGCTCCGGATCGCCGGGCTCGCGCTGGGCGGCGCCGATCGCCTCGAGATGGCGCAGGTAGCAGAGCGTCTCGGTCAGCAGCCAGGCGGCGGCGTGGACCGCGTCTCTGCCGTGCACGAGCGGCACGACCTCGTAGGCGGTGAGCGGCTGGCTCTCGATCGCGACGGCCGTCGCCGCCACGCGCTGCGCGACCAGCTCGCGGTTGGCCTCGATGTGCGCCTGCACGTCGGTGAACGGGCGCGCGTGACCGGCGAGGCACAGGCGCGGCGCCGGTCTCAGCGCCTCGACCGCGTCGAGCGAGCGCAGAAACTCGCCGACCGGGTCCGGCGTCCAGCCATAGTCGTAGTAGAGCGAGATACGACCGAGCAGGTGGTCGCCGGAGATCAGGATGCGGCGCTCGGGCTGGAACAGGCAGACGTGCGAGGGCGCGTGGCCGGGCGTCTCGATCACCTGCCACATGCCGAGGTCCGTCTCCACCTCGATCCCGGGCAGGAGCGCAAGGTCCGGGTCGACAACGCGCTCGATGTGGGGCGGCTGCTCCTTCGCGATCTCGGCGTAGCGGCGCAGCACGAGCTCCGGCACGCCGCTCGTGCGCGCGACCTCCAGGCGCCGCTGCAGCGCCAGCGCCGGATCTTCGAGCGAGCCGGTCGCGTGCTGATAGTTCGGGTGCATCCACAGCTCGCAGCCGGCGCGGTCGATGATCGGACCGGCTTGGCCGTAGTGGTCGGAGTGCGCGTGCGTGCAGACGAGCAGCTTCACGTCCTCCAGGCGCAGCCCGACCATCTTCATCGCGCGTTCGAGCTGCTCGAGCGACCCCGGTTCGTGCATGCCCGTGTCGACGAGCACGATCCCGTCTCCCGCTCTGATCGCCCATGCGTTGCAGTGCGGCACGCCGGGCCACGGCAGCGGCAGCCGCAGGCGCCACAGGCCTCCGAGCACGCGCTCGCCGCGCCCCTGCTCACGCTTGCGTCCCAATTCCGACATCAGTGCTTCCTCCGGTGGGCTCGTGCGCCGGGCGGCGCGGTCATCCGGGCCCGCTGCCCGGTGTGTGAGCTCGCTGGAGGCACCACCAGTGCCCACCTTAGTTGTCCGTGCGGCGTAGGGTAGGCGGATCGAAGCACCCGAAGACGGAGGGTCCCTGTCGATGAGCAGAGCCGCGAAGCCCGACCCCGCCGCGACGGAGGAGGTCGCCCGGCGCTACTTCGCCGCCGTCGCCGCGCGCGACGTCGACGCGATGGTCGCCTGCTGGCGCCCCGGCGGGCTCGACCGCCTGCACGGCCAGGCGGACCTGATCGCGCCCGACGGCGTGCGCGCCTGGTTCGAGGAGATGTTCGCGGCGATTCCGGACGCCCTGTTCGAGGTCGTCCAGACGACGACCGAGGACGACCGCTGCGCCGTCCGCTGGCATCTGACCGGCACGTTCGCGGGGCCCGGCACATTTCAAGGTTTCCTGCCGACCGGCGGCCGGCTCGAACTGGTGGGCTGCGACGTCGTGCAGGTCGCGGACGGGCTCGTGGTCGGCAACGATGCGTACATCGACGGCATGAGCATCGCGCGGCAGCTCGGCGTGGTGCCGCCGCGCGACTCGGGCGCCGAGCGCGGACTGACCGCCCTGACAAACCTGCGCACGCGGCTCGCGCGGCGCTTCGCCGCAGGCGACGCCGAGGCCATCGCCGACGGCGTGTGGGTCGTGCGCGGCGGCTTCCCGAGACGCGTGATGAACGTGTACTTCGTGCGCGACGGCGACGGCGTCGTGATGTTCGACGCAGGCGTGCAAGCGATGACGCCGGCACTGGCGGCGATCGGCGCGCAGCTGGGCGGAATCACGCGGATCGTGCTGGGCCACGGCCACGCCGACCATCGCGGCGCCGCGCCCGGCCTGCGAGCGCCCGTCTGGTGCCACCCCGACGAGGTCGCCGACGCCGAGGGCGACGGCGGCAGCCACTACTTCGACCTGTCCGCGCTCGACACGCACGGCAAGCTGCTGCTGAGACGCCTGCTGCCGATCTGGGACGGCGGGCCGGTGACGGTTGCCGGGACCGTCTCGGAGGGCGACGCGGTCGCCGGCTTCAAGGTGATCCACCTGCCAGGCCACGCGCCCGGACTGATCGGCCTGTGGCGCGAGTCCGACCGGCTCGCGCTCGTGAGCGACTGCTTCTACACGCTCGACCCGCAGACGGGGATCGCGGGCCACGCGCGCGTGCCCCACCGCGCGTTCAACAAGGACACCGAGCAGGCGCGCGCCTCGATGCGCAAGCTCGCCGCGCTCGCCCCGACGACCGCCTGGTCCGGTCACGCCGAGCCGCTGCGCGGCGACGTCGCGGGGCAGCTGGAGCAGGCAGCCGCGACGACGTAGCCTTCCCGACGTGGGTCGCCGCAACCGCCAACGCTCGCGCGAGCAGCTCAGCGCGCCGACGTCGGACTACACCGACCCGGAAGGGAACGTCCTGACGCTGCGCGGGTCGATGACGCCGGCGACGCGACGCGAGTACGCAGACGTGGTGGCGGGCGCGGGCGCACCGGCGGCGAACCGCGAGGACGCGTGGCAGCGCGCGGTCGAGTTCCTGTTCGAGCGGCTCGCGGTGCGGTGGGTCATCGCGGGCGCGCCGATCGAGCGGCAGAAAGAGCTGCTGCAGCGCTTCCGCTTCGCCTCGCAGGACGAGCGCACGTGGATCCGCGGCGTGCTGCGCGAGCATCTGGCGGAGTGGTTCCCGGACGTGGAGGCCCCATGAGCGGCGGCTGGCGCGACGAGGACACCGACCGCTTCGCCGCGCTGCTGTGCGACTGGTGCCTCGATGTGCAGTCCGGCCAGCAGGTGCTCGTGCGCTCGACGACGCTGGCCGCGCCGCTGCTGCGAGCGCTCCACGCCGCGATCATTGAGCGCGACGCCTGGTCGCTGCTGCGCGTCGAGCTGCCGGGGGTGGAGGAGGACTTCCACGCGCTCGCGCGCGATCGGCATCTCGACTCGTTCGGCTCCGTCGCCGAGGCCGAGGCCGCACAAGCGGACGCGTTCCTGTCGATCCAGGCCCCGTTCAACACGCGTGCGCTGGCGGACGCCGACCCGGCCGCACTCGCCCGCATGGCCCGCTCGCGCGCGCCCCTGACAGAGCTGCGGATGCAGAAGCGCTGGTGCGGCACGCTGTGGCCGACGCCGGCGGGCGTGCAGCAGGCCGGCATGTCCGATGACGCGTTCGCGGCGTTCGTGCGCGGCGCGCTGTTCCTCGACCGCGACGACCCGGCAGCGGCGTGGCGCGAGCTGGGCGCCTTCCAGGCCGAGCTGATCGAACGACTGAGCGGCGCCCGCGAGCTGCGGATCGAGGCTCCCGGCACGGATCTCACGCTGCGCGTCGAGGGCCGCACCTGGGCCAACTCGGACGGCAGACGCAACATGCCGAGCGGCGAGGTCTTCACCGGGCCGATCGAGGACAGCGCGAACGGCACGGTCCGCTTCACCGTGCCGTCCTCGCCACGCGGCGTCGCGGTCGAGGACGTCGAGCTGACGTTCCGCGACGGCGAGGTCGTGGCCGCCCGCGCCGCCCGCGGCGACGACTACGTCCAGCGCACGCTCTCAACCGACCCCGGCGCCCGCCGCCTCGGCGAGATTGGCATCGGCACGAATCGCGGGATCGACCGTCCGATCGGCGCGATCCTGTTCGACGAGAAGATCGGCGGCACCGTCCACCTCGCGCTCGGCCGCTCCTATCCCGAGACCGGCGGCCTCAACGAGTCCGCCATCCACTGGGATCTGATCTGCGACCTGCGCGAGGGTGGGTGCCTCAGCGCCGATGGCGAGACGGTGCAGGAGGGCGGGGCTTTCTCAACGACTTGATCTACTGTAAACTTTTTTCAGTAGATGTCAGCACCTCCGATCTTCGTAGAGCAAGCACTGTCGCTTCCGCCCGAGGAGGTCGGACTTGCGCTGCTGGAAACGGCCGAGGATCAGTGGTTCGACCGCAAGTCGGCGCGCATCAAGCCTCGCGCACTCGCCGACGCGCTCATCGGGTTCGCAAACGCCGAGGGTGGGATAGTCGCCGTCGGACTCTCCGATGGCCGCATCGAGGGGACCGACGATGTCGGCCGCGCCCGCAACGACTTGGTGCAGGCGCCAATCGACTTCTGCGTCCCACCGGTGCGAGCCCAGCATCGGCTCGTGCCGTGTCGGACCGATGCAGGGACTGACCACCTGCTGATCTTCGAGGTCCGGCCTAGCGATGGCGTCGTCCATACCAACGCCAAGGACGAGGCGTACCTGCGGGTAGGTGATGAGAACCGCAAGCTCACCTTCGCCCAACGTCAGGAGCTCACCTTCGACCGAGGGCCGGGCAGCTACGAGGCTCGGCCGGTCGTCGCCATCGACGCAACCGATCTCAGCGAGACGCTGCTCGATGCGTATGTCGAGGCAGTGGGTGCCCGCGACCGTCGCGGACTGTTGCAAGCCCGGAGCCTCATCGATGAGAGAGGCACGCTGAACGTGGCCGGATGGCTTCTCTTTGCATCACATCCCCAGAGCCGCATACCGGAGGCGCTCGTGCGCGTCCTCCGGTACCGCGGAAGTGAGCGCGGGACGGGCGCTCGACAGCAGCTCGTATCAGACGAGCGCTTCGAGGGGCCTATCCCGCGAGTGCTGCGACACGCTCGCGCAAGGATTCAGCAGGTGCAGCCCACTCGACGGGCACTCGGCCGGCATGGGCGCTTCGATGAGATCCCGCTCGTCCCCGAGGACGCCTGGCTCGAGGGCCTGGTCAACGCGGTCGTCCATCGCTCGTACAGCCTCGCGGGCGATCACATCCGGATCGAGGTGTTCGACGATCGGATCGAAATCACGAGTCCAGGCCGATTCCCGGGAATCGTAGATGTCACGGACCCTCGCACTGCGCCCCGCTTCGCCCGCAACCCTCGCATCGCGCGGGTTTGCGCCGACTTGGAGTTTGGTCAAGAGCTGGGAGAGGGGATCAGACGCATCTACGAGGAGATGCGTCACGCCGGCCTGGATGACCCCGTCTACACGCAGACGGGAGCGAGCGTTCGGCTGCTCCTGTCCGGCGAGCCAGTCGAGCGACGTCTCGACGGTCAGCTCACTGCCGACGCGCGCACCATCACGGCTGCGCTGCGCGAGGCGAGCCGGCTCAGCACCGGCGAGGTCGCCGAGCTTCTGGATCGATCGCGGCCGCATGCACTCAAGATATTGCGATCGCTGGAGGGGCCCGGAATCGTGCGGCGCGTAGGGAAGAGTCCACAGGATCCGCGCGCATACTGGGAGCTCGTGCGCCGATGACCTACTGCCAACGTACTGTCAACAGCTGTTGACAGTGCCCTTTCCAGTAGGTCGGCCATGAGCGCCGCCGTGCTGTGGTCCGGCGGCAAGGACTGCTTCGCGGCGGGGCTCCGGAGCGGGGCGCTGGAGCAGGCGGGGACGCGGCTGGTGACGTTCGTGCCGGCCGACGAGGCAGCCGCGTTCCGCTGCCATCCGCTCGGCGTCATGCGGCGGCAGGCGTCCGGGCTGGGCCTGCGGCACGAGTTGATCCCGATCGAGCGCGACGACTGGGAGGCGTCGTACCGGCGAGCGCTCGCGGCGATGGCGAGCGACGACGTGGAGCGGGTCGTGACGGGCGACATCACGCCGGAGGAGTGGCCGTGGCTGGCGCAGGCGTGCGGCGCGGCCGGCCTGCGGCTGGAGACGCCGCTCGCGACGGCGCCCGGCGATGACGCCGGCGTGCTGCTCGACTTCCTCGAGGCCGAGCAGGTCGAGGCGACGGTGGCGGGGATGCGCGCCGAGCATTACCGCGCCGACTTCCTCGGCCGGCCGATCGGCCGCGCGCTGCTGCACCAGCACGGCCTGGACGATCCCGCCGCCTTCCACCCCTGCGGCGAGCGCGGCGAGTACCACACGGTCGTCACCGCCTTCCGTGGCACGCGCTTCATGGACGAGGATCCGGCGACGTTCCCGCACGTCGAGCGCGACGGGATCTGGGCGCTCGACTGGCCTGCCATCTACACGTCCGATTTCCACTAGTCGACGACCGCTGCCCGCGCCATCATGCATGGCGTGATCGAGGACTTCGACCAGTGCTACCGCGCCGTCCGCTCGAAGGACGCGCGCTTCGACGGGTGGTTCGTGATCGCTGTGACATCGACCGGCATCTACTGCCGTCCGAGCTGCCCGGCGATGACGCCGAAGCGCGCGAACGTGCGCTTCCTGCCCAGCGCCGCGGCCGCGCAGAGCGGCGGCTTCCGCGCCTGCAAGCGCTGCCGGCCGGACGCCTCGCCCGGCTCCCCCGAGTGGAACCTACGCGCGGACGCGGTCGGCCGCGCGATGCGGCTGATCCGCGACGGCGCAGTCGAGCGCGAGGGCGTCCCCGGACTCGCACGGCGGCTGGGCTTCAGCGAACGTCACCTGCACCGCCAGCTCGTCGCCGAGCTCGGCGCCGGGCCGCTCGCGCTCGCCCGCGCGCAGCGCGCCCAGACCGCCCGCCTGCTGATCGAGACGACGAGCTTGCCGTTCACCGACGTCGCGTTCGCGGCCGGCTTCCCGAGCATCCGCCAGTTCAACGAGACGGTCCGCGGGGTGTTCGCGACGACGCCGACGGAGCTGCGGCGGGGCGCGGTAACCACGAACGGGAAGCGCCACCGCATCAACGGCGCACGCCCGAACGGCGCGGCGGCGGTCGCCGGTCCGCCCGCGCTGACCTTGCGCCTGCGCCACCGCGCCCCGCTCGACGCCGCCGGCCTGTTGGCGTTCCTCGGCGCACGCGCGGTGCCAGGCGTGGAGGCGTGGGATCCGACCGGCGCCGGGACATACCGGCGCGTGCTCGCGCTGCCGCACGGGCCGGGCGCGGCGACGCTCGCCCCGAGCGACCCCGGCACGGGCGACCACGTCCGCTGCGAGCTGCGCCTCAGCGACCTGCGCGACCTCGCCGCCGCCGTGCAGCGCTGCCGCCGGCTGCTCGACCTCGACGCCGACCCGGTAGCGATCGACGACGCGCTCTCGGTCGACCCGCTGCTCGCGCCGCTCGTGCGGAGCGCACCCGGGCGCCGCGTCCCCGGCGCGGTCGACGGCGCCGAGCTGGCGGTGCGAGCGGTGCTCGGCCAGCAGGTGTCGGTCGCCGGCGCGCGCACGCTCGCCGGCCGGCTCGCCGCCGCGCTCGGCGAGCCGCTGCCGGACGGCCTCGCGGACGCAGCGCTCACGCA
>JBJMLB010000048.1:0-17647 GCA_045805465.1 Conexibacter sp.
CGGGTAGATGCCCTTCTCCGAGATCGAGCGGGACAGCACGGTCGTCGCGTTGAGGTGGGCGAAGACGGACGCCGGCGCGGGGTCGGTGAGGTCGTCCGCTGGCACGTAGATCGCCTGGACGGACGTGACGGAGCCCTGACGCGTCGAGGTGATGCGCTCCTGCAGCTGGCCCATCTCCGACTCCAGCGTCGGCTGGTAGCCGACCTGCGACGGCATACGGCCGAGCAGCGCGGAGACCTCCGAGCCGGCCTGCACGAAGCGGAAGATGTTGTCGATGAAGAGGAGCACGTCCTGCCCCTCCTCGCGGAAGTACTCGGCCATCGTCAGGCCGGCGAGCGCGACGCGCATGCGCGCGCCGGGCGGCTCGTTCATCTGGCCGAAGACGAGCATCGTCTTGTCGATGACGCCCGACTCCTTCATCTCCAGCCACAGGTCGTTGCCCTCGCGGGAGCGCTCGCCGACGCCGCAGAAGGCGGACAGGCCGCCGTGCTCCTTGGCGAGGTTGTGGATCAGCTCCTGGATCAGGACGGTCTTGCCGACGCCGGCGCCGCCGAACAGGCCGACCTTGCCGCCCTTGGCGTAGGGCGCGAGCAGGTCGACGACCTTGATCCCCGTCTCGAACATCTCGGTGGTCGGGGTGAGGTTCTCGACGGTGGGCGCCGAGCGGTGGATCGGCCAGCGCTCCTCGTTGCCGACGTCGCCGGCGAGGTCGATCGCGTCGCCGAGGACGTTGAAGATGCGGCCGAGCGTCGCGCGGCCGACGGGGACCGTGATCGGGCCGCCGGTGTCGCCGACCTCCATGCCGCGGGCGAGGCCGTCGGTGGAGTCCATCGCGACCGCGCGGACGCGGTCGTCGCCGAGGTGCTGCTGCACCTCGCAGACGAGGACGCCCTGCTCGCCGCGGTCGATCGTGATCGCGTGGTTGATCTCGGGCAGCTCGTTCGGGAAGACGGCCTCGATGACGACGCCCTGGATCTCCTCGATGCGCCCGACGTTCTTCGTTGCTGTGGCTGACATAGGTTCTGGGTTCTCCTAGAGGGGTCCTAAGCGTCGTCTACGACAGTGCCTCAGCACCGCCGACGACCTCCATGATCTCCTGCGTGATCTCCGCCTGCCGGGCGCGGTTCATCTCCAACGTGAGGTCGTCGATGATGTCGCCGGCGTTGTCGGAGGCGCTGCGCATCGCGGTCATGCGCGCGCCCAGCTCCGACGCGGTCGACTCCAGCAGCGCCCGGAAGATCGAGATCTCGACGTAGTCGGGCACGAGCCGCTGGAGGATCTCCTCCGGCTCCGGCTCGTACTCGACCAAAGCGTGGTGTCCGCTCGGCTGCTCGGCCTCCTCGGGCGTCTCCGCCTCGAGGATCGTCGCCTGCTGGAGCGGCAGCAGCGTCTCGCGCCGCACCTCCTGCGTGATCGGCGAGATGTAGCCGTTGTAGAGGATCTCGACGCGGTCGACCTTGCCGTCGACGTACGCGGCGGTCAGGGCGCTCGCGATCTCGCGCGCGTTGGCGTAGCTCGGCCGCTCCGTGAAGCCCGTGAAGCCCTGCTCGGGCTCGGTGCCGCGGAACGTGAGCGAGGAGACGCCGCGGCGCCCGGTCGCGTAGTAGACGACCTGCTTGCCCTCGCCCTGGTAGTCGGCGGCGGTGCGGACGCCGGCGCGGATGATCTGCGAGTTGAACGCGCCCGCGAGGCCACGGTCGGCCGTCACGAGCAGCAGCGCGATGCGCTCCTCGCTGTCGTGCTCGGCGAGGATCGGCAGCGCCGGCACGTTGCCGGCGGCCTCAGCCGCCTGTCGTGTCATCCGCCGGATCGCGCCCGCGTAGGGGCGCAGCGCGGCGATGCGCTGCTCGGCGCGGCGCAGGCGCGCCGCGGCGACCATCTCCATCGCGCGCGTGATCTTCTGGATGTTCTTGACCGACGCGATGCGGTTCTTGACGTCTCGTTGGGCCATGGTGGGGGGTGGGCGGGCGGGAACCGAATCCCTAGACCGCTGCGGCCTCCGGCTCGGGCTCGTCCGCGGTGGCGGCAGCCGGCTCGGCGTGCGTCGGGCGCACCGCCGGCGCGTCCTCGTCGGTCAGCGGCTGGCCCTCCTCGTCGAGGTCGTAGCCGAAGTCCTCCGCGTAGCGCTTGACGAGCTCATCGACGGCCTGCTGCGTCTCGTCCTTCCAGTCCCCGCCGGCGATCTTGGCGCGGACGTCGGCGCCCTCGGCATGCGCACGGCGCGTGAGGCCGTCGAGAAAGCGCTCGACCTTGGAGGCGTCGATGCGGTCGAGGTAGCCGTTCGTGGCGGCGAAGGTCTGGATGACCTGGTCCTCGACCGCAAGTGGCGCCCGCTCGCCCTGGTTGAGCGTCTTGACGAGCCGCTCGCCGCGGGCCAGCGTCGCCTGCGTGTCGGCGTCGAGGTCGGAGCCGAACTGCGCGAACGCCTCGAGCTCGCGGTACTGCGAGAGCTCGAGCTTGATCTTGCCGGCGACCTTCTTCATCGGCGAGATCTGCGCGTTGCCGCCGACGCGGGACACCGAGATGCCGACGTTGATGGCCGGGCGCACGCCGGAGTTGAACAGCTTCGGCTCGAGGAAGATCTGCCCGTCAGTGATCGAGATCACGTTCGTCGGGATGTAGGCCGAGACGACGCCGCCCTGCGTCTCGATGATCGGCAGAGCCGTCATCGAGCCGCCGCCGAGCTCGTCGTTGAGCTTGACAGAGCGCTCCAGCAGGCGGGAGTGCAGGTAGAAGACGTCGCCCGGGTACGCCTCGCGGCCCGGGGGGCGGCGCAGCAGCAGCGACATCTGGCGGTACGCGTAGGCGTGCTTCGTCAAGTCGTCATACACGCACAACGCGTGTCTGCCGGCGTACAGGAAGTGCTCCGCCATCGCAGCGCCCGCATATGGCGCCATGAACTTGATCGGCGCGGCCTCGTCGGCCGAGGCGGCGACGATGATCGTGTTGTCGAGCGCGCCGTTCTCGGCGAGCGTCTCGGCGATCTGCACGACGGTCGCCATGCGCTGGCCGATCGCGACGTAGACGGACACGACGCCCGTGTCCTTGTTGTTGATGATCGTGTCGATCGCGATCGCCGTCTTGCCCGTCTGGCGGTCGCCGATGATCAGCTCTCGCTGCCCGCGGCCGATCGGGATCATCGCGTCGATCGCCTTGATGCCGGTCTGCAACGGCTCGGTGACGGGCTGGCGCTGGACGACACCGGGGGCCTTGAACTCGGCCGGACGCATCTCGGAGGTGACGACGTCGCCCTTGCCGTCGAGCGGATTGCCGAGCGGGTCGACGATGCGGCCCAGCAGGGCCTCGCCGACCGGAATCTCGAGCAGTCTGCCGGTGCGCTTGACGGTGTCGCCCTCGACGACCTTCTGCCAGTCGCCGAACAGCACCACGCCGACGTTGTCGGACTCGAGGTTCAGCGCGAGGCCGGTGACGTCGTGCGGCAGCTCGAGCATCTCGAACGACATGCAGTTCTCGAGCCCGTGGATGCGGGCGATGCCGTCGGCCACGGACAGCACGGTGCCGACCTCGGTCAGGTCCGCGCCGCCGGTGTCGAGGCCCTCGATGCGCGACTTCAGGATTGAGGTGATCTCGTCGGGCTTGATCTGCATGACAGGTTCAGTGGCTCCTTGGAAGCGCGGCGGTTACGCCTGCGCGACGTGCTTGCGAAGTTGGTCGAGGCGGTGCTTGATCGAGGCGTCGAGGATCGAGTTGCCGACGCGCAGGACGATGCCCCCGAGGATGCCGGGGTCGACCGTGCTCGTCAGCTCGACGCGCTGGCCGGTCTGCTCGCCGATCCGCTCGCCGATCGACTTCACCGTAGCCGCGTCGAGGTCGACCGCGCTGGTCACCTCGACGGGCAGCAGCTTGTTCTCCTGATCCCACAGCCGCCCGTACTCGGCGCGGATGCGGAAGATCACTGGCATCCGGTGACGCTCGAGCAGCGTCTCGAGGAAGTTGACGATCGCCGGGTCGGCATCGGTGAGCGCCTTGTGCAGCCCGTCCTTCTTCTCCTCCGTGGAGAAGTACGGCGAGAAGAAGAACACGCGCAGGTCGGCGTTCTCGTTCAGCGCGTCGGCGAACTGCACGAGCTGCTCGCGCACGAGGTCGAGCTTGTCGTGCTCCTGCGCGACCTCGAAGAGGGCGCGCGCGTAGACCTGAGCGATCTCCTCCATCTCGCCTTACCCCTGGTTCCGCTCGCCGGAGAGAGCGGAGAAGTCGAGCTCGGCGAGCGCGTCGTCGACGAGGCGCTTCTGGTCGTCGGCGCTGAGCGTCTTGCGCGTGACCTTCTCCGTCGCGAGAACCGTGAGGTCCGCCACCTCGCGGCGGATCTCCTGGATCGCACGGCGCGTCTCGGCCTCGACGTCGCGCTTGGTCTGCTCCAGCAGCTCCTCGCGCTGGGTCTTCGCCGCGGCCAGAGACTCTTCCTTGGCGACCTCGCCGGAGCGCTCGGCTCTGGCGACGATCTCGTCGGCCTGAGCGCGCGCGTCGGTCAGCCGCTGGCGATACTCCGCCAGCAGCGCGTCGGCCTCGGTGCGCGTGCGCTCGGCCGCGTCGATCGACTCCTCGATCGCGCGCTGGCGCTTGTCCAGCGCGTCCCCGATCGCGGGGAACGCGTACTTGCGCAGGATGAAGAGCGTCACGAAGAACGCGAGCAGCAACCAGATCATCAGGCCCACGGAGGGCGAGACGAGGAAGTTGCCGCTTTCCTCCGCGGCTGCGATGACAGGGGTCATGGCGCTAGGAGAGGAAGAACGCGATCAGGCCGAAGATGAAGGCGTAGAAGACGATCGCCTCGGTGAGGGCGAAGCCGAGCCACTGGATGCTCGTGATCTCGTCGCGCATCTCGGGCTGACGCGTCACCGACTCGATGACCTTGCCGAAGATGTAGCCGACGCCGATGCCCGGGCCGATCGTGCCGAGGCCGGCACCGACGCCGAGCGCGATGGCCTTGCCGGCCTTGCGGCCGATCGCCTCGTTCTCGGCGACCGTGGCGGCCAGCGTGTTGATGACGGAGAGGTCCACAGCAGACTCCTGGGTCGTTAGTGAGACTCGGCGACAGCGCCGCCGAGGTAGATGGCAGTGAGGGTGGCGAAGATGAACGCCTGGAGGGTGGCAACCAAGCCCACCTCAAAGAGGAAGAACGCGATCGCCATCACGCCGGTGATCGTGCCGAGCAGCACCGAGCCGACGACGGCCAGGTTGAGCAGCACGACCAGTCCGCCGCCCATGAAGAGGATCAGCAGGTGGCCGGCGAGGATGTTGGCGAACAGACGAACGGAGAGCGAGACGAGCCGCACGAAGTGCGAGATCACCTCGATCACGAAGATCGGACCGGCCGCGAAGCCCTCGACGCCGGCGGGGATCCAGCTCTTGAGGTAGCCGACCGGCCCCTTCGCGCGGACGCCCTCGACGTGGTAGCTGGCCACGACGACGAGCGTCAGCGCAAGCGGCACGGAGAGGTTGGCGGTCGCCGCGTAGAGCGACAGCGACGGGATCTCGGCGCCGAAGATGTTCACCGTGTGCTCGGTGTTCGTCGGCAGCGGCAGGTAACCGAGCATGTTCGAGAACCAGATGAAGAGGAAGAGCGTCCCGATGAACGGGAACCACTTCTTCGCCATCGCCTCGCTCATGTTCCCGCCGGTGATGTTGTCCTTCATCAGCGTGTAGGCGGCCTCGACGGCGGTCTGGACGCGGTTCGGACGCGCCTGCATCCGTCTGGCGATCCACACCATCGTGACGCAGGTGAGGATGCAGGTGACGATGACGTAGAAGACAGCCTTGGTGATCGAGAGGTCGAGTCCGCCGACCTTGATCTCGATCCACGGGTCGAGCTTGAACTCGTTCTGCGGCTTGAAGTCCTCGTTGACCTCGAGCGCGAACGCACCGGCCGGGCTCGCCAGCAGCAGGGCGAGCGACGTCAGCGCGGCGAAGAGCAGGCGGACGGGAGTCCCGGTCAGACGGGCCTTCATGGACGCGGGTTCTCCTTCTCGAACGGGCGCAGGATCATCTGCATGGTGAAGTAGACGGTGAAGAGGGCGATGAAGAGGACGGCGGCTGACAGCCCGGCCTCGTCGCCGACGGTCACCCCGACGGCGAAGATCGTAAGGGCTACGAGCCATCCGCGTCCGATCATCGAGCCGGCCATCAGCCCAACGGTCGTGCGCGCGTCGTCGCTGGCGGCCGCGCGCCGTGAGGTGTACTCCCCGATTGCGCGCTGTGCGGCGTACGTCGCGGCGCCGGTGAGCCATCCCGCGAGCGGCAGGTCGGCAAGCACGAAGATCGGCAGTACCAGCACCGCGACGACGAGATCGAGATAGCGCAGGAAAAGCATCGGATCAGCGGACCTGTGTGCGTGCGACGCAGTCATCTGGCTGCCGTTCGGGCTGGTTGGGGGGACACATGGAAGGCGTTGCCGCCTGGATGCAAAAAGCCCGCACCGGGCGGCGCGGGACCACCGCGAACCTGAAGATGTCCTCCATGAGTTCGCGGGCGCTTTGAGTCTACAGAATCTCGCGCGCTTGTAACAACATTGTGACACCCGGCACGCGCCCGCCGCGGATGCGCTGACACGTCTCAGCGGTCACGCTGCGGCTCCAACGCCGGAAACTCGCCCGTCTCCAGCTCCCGCTCCACCTGCTCGACGATCTCGTGCTCGGTCGTGTCGGGGTCGGCGCGGCGCAGCTGCCACGCGCGCAGGCGCTTGAGCTTGAGGATCTCCAGCACGACGACGAGATAGACGCTCGTCGCCAGCACCACCAGCGCGAGCGCGACCATCACCAGCGACCAGCCGAGGTCGAAACGGCCGTGGTTGTCGGAGTACGGGATGAAGCGCATCGCGACCGCGAGGCCGGCCAGCATGAACGTCCACGCGTACAGGTAGAGGACCGTGCGCCGCTGGCTGAAGCCGATCCGCGCCATCCGGTGGTGGAAGTGGTGCGCGTCCGCCGACCACGGCGCACGCCGGTACTTGAGCCGCCGTGCGATCACGAAGCTGGTGTCGAGGAACGGCACCGCGAGGATCGCGAGCGGGCCGACGAGCGCGATCAACGCGTTCGTCTTCAGCGAGCCCTGCACGGCTGCGCAGCCGAGCAGGTAGCCGAGCAGCAGCGCACCGCAGTCGCCCATGAAGACCGACGCCGGATGGAAGTTATGGACCAGGAAGCCGAGCGCCGCGCCCGCGACGATCGCCGCCAGCACGCCGGCGCTCGTGCGGCCGAGGTCGAACGCGATGATCGAGAAGGCGACCGCGCTGATCGCGCACACGCCGGCGGCGAGGCCGTCGACGCCGTCGGAGAAGTTCACGACGTTCATGAGGCCCACCAGCCCGATCACCGTCAGCGTCCCGCCGAGCACGGCGCCAAAGTCGAGCGCGCCGATGAACGGCAGCGTGACGTGCTCGACGCGCACCCCGGCGAGCACCGGGATCAACGCGGCGGCGATCTGCCCGAGCAGCTTGACCGCCGGCGAGAGCTCGAACGTGTCGTCGACCGCGCCGATCGCGGCGATCACCGCCGCGCCGAGCAGGATCCCGGTCGTCTGCTGGTCGATCGGCAGCCAGATCAGTGCCGCGACCAGCACGCCGGCGAGGATCGCGAGTCCTCCGAGCAGCGGCGTGCTGCGCGCCGCCAGGCCGCGCTCACGCGGCTCGTCGACCGCGCCCACGCGCACCGCCAGGCGTGCCACGAACGGCGTCAGCAGCGCCGCGACGGCGAGCGCGACGAGGAAGGCGTAGAGGGCGTCCAGCTCAGTCATCGCTACTCGCGAAGAATGCCAGCCACAGCGGCCGCCGTCTGACGAGCGGATCGCCGTGACTGGCAAGGACGCAGCCGGTGTGGCCTACTTCGTACGCGAACGGGCGAGGACGCAGCCAGACGCGGCGAGGCGCCGTCAGACGGCGGCTGCCGCGTTCAGTTCCGGGTACAGCGGATAGCGCTCGGCGATCGCGCGCACGCGCTCGGCCAGCTCGTCGCGGCGGTCGGCGAAGTCCGGCTGCAGCGCGGCTGCGATGACGCGGCCGATCTCGCTGAAGTCGTCGGCTTGGACGCCGCGCGTCGCAAGCGCAGGCGTCCCGATCCGCAGGCCGCTGGAGACCATCGGCGGACGCGGGTCGAACGGGATGGCGTTGCGGTTGACGGTGATGCCGATCTCGTGGAGGCGGTCCTCCCCCTGCTGGCCGTCGAGCTCGGACTCGCGCAAGTCGACGAGGATCAGGTGCACGTCGGTGCCGCCGGTGAGGACGCTCACGCCGCTCCCCGCCTGCAGCACCTCGGTCGCGAGCGCCTGCGCGCCGTCGAGCGTGCGCTGCTGGCGCTCCTTGAAGGCGTCGCTCATCGCGATCTTGAACGCGACGGCCTTGCCGGCGATCACGTGCTCGAGCGGCCCGCCTTGCTGGCCGGGGAAGATCGCCGAGTCGATCTTTCTCTGATGCTCGGCTCTGCAGAGGATCAGGCCTCCGCGGCCGCCGCCGATCGTCTTGTGCGTCGTCGAGGTCACGACGTCGGCGTGCGGTACCGGGCTCGGGTGCAGGCCGGTGGCGACGAGTCCGGCGAAGTGCGCCATGTCGACCATCAGCAGCGCGCCGACCTCGTCGGCGATCTCACGGAAGCGCGCGAAGTCGAGCTGGCGCGGGTAGGCCGACCAACCGGCGAGCAGCAGCTTCGGCTTGCGCTCGCGCGCGATCCGCGCGACCTCGTCCATGTCGATGAGGCTCGTCTCGCGGTCGACCTGGTAGGGCGCGATGTCGTACAGGCGGCCCGAGACGTTGATTCTCATGCCGTGGGTGAGGTGGCCGCCGTGCGCCAGTTCGAGGCCCATGATCGTCTCGCCCGGCTTCAAGAGCGCGTGGTAGACAGCCGTGTTGGCCTGGGCGCCCGAGTGCGGCTGGACGTTCGCGTGCTCAGCCCCGAACAGCTCCTTCGCGCGGTCGATCGCGAGCTGCTCGGCGACGTCGACGAACTCGCAGCCGCCGTAGTAGCGCCGGCCCGGGTAGCCCACGGCGTACTTGTTCGTCAGCACGCTGCCCTGGCACTCAAGGATCGCCTGCGGGACGAAGTTCTCGGAGGCGATCATCTCCAGCGTGCGCTGCTGGCGGTCGAGCTCGTTCGCGAGCACCTCTGCGATCTCAGGATCGACTTCGGCGAGCGGGCGGGTGAAGTAGTCGGGCGGCAGCTCGGTCATGCGGGCGTCTCCATCGCAGTGATCTGGTCCACGCGGCGCGCGTGCCGGCCGCCGTCGAAATCGGTCGAGAGGAAGGTGGCGATGATCGCGTCGGCCGCCTCGTGGTCGAGGCGCGCACCGGACAGCGTGACGATGTTCGCGTCGTTGTGGCGGCGGGCCATCTCGGCCTCGTCGGCGTCGTGCGCGTTGACCGCCCGGACCCCCGCGACCTTGTTCGCGACGATCGCCACCCCGTTGCCCGAGCCGCACACGAGCACGCCCTTGTCGGCCTCGCCGTCGGCGACGAGCCGCGCTGCCGGAGCGGCGTACTGCGGGTAGTCGACCGAGTCGGGACCGCCGGTGCCGACGTCGACGACGTCGTGCCCGGCGGCGGCGAGCGAAGTCACGAGATGATCCTTGAGCGTGAAGCCGGCGTGGTCGGAGGCGAGCGCGATCCTCATGGGCGGCCGACGATACCAAGGGTCCTGGCGACGTCCGCGGTCGCCACAGCGCCTTCGCGGACCACGTTCCACTCGCCGCTGTCCGCGTAGGTCCGCAAGTCGAGCACGGTTGAGGGCGTGCCGGGGAGCGGGCCGGCGTCGAGCACGAGGTCGGCGCCGGCGCGGATCTCCTCGGGGACCTCCTGCAGCGTGCGCGCGTCCGGGCCGCCGGCGACGTTGGCACTCGATTGGAGGACCACGAGGGAGACGGCCTGGAGCCGGCGCACGATCGGGATGCGCACTCCCAGCGCTCCCCCTCCCCCAGCTGGGCCGGTCGCGAGGGGGAATCGGCCCTGTGGATTCGGAAGGAGCAACGTGACGCCGCCCGGCGTGAGCGCTTCGACGGCGGCGCGGATGCGCGGCGGGAGGTCGGTCAGCGAGGCGAGCGCTGCGTCGCGGTCGAACCACATCACGGCCGCCGGCTTGTCGGCCGGCCGGCCCTTCAGCTTGTAGAGGCGCGCGACCGCCTGTGGGTTCTCCGGATCGCACGCGAGCCCGTAGACCGTGTCGGCCGGGAAGACCGCCACGCCCCCGCTCTCGACGCAGGACTGGAATGCGGCGGCGTCGCTCAACGCCGCCCCACGACGACGCGCTCGATGCCGGCGAGGTCCCGCTGCACCTCGACCGCGCTGGCGCCCGCGTCACGCAGCATCCCGCCGACGACCGGCGCCATCCCCATGCCGACCTCGAGCGCGACGAGCGGCGCACGCGCGACGGCGGCCGGCACGAGCCGGCGGACGATCTCGAAGCCGTCATGCCCGCCGAAGACCGCGACGTCCGGCTCCGCTATGACCTCCGGCTGGAGCGTGCCGAGGTCGCGCTTGGCGACGTAGGGCGGATTGGAGAGGACCGCGTCGAGGTCGCCTTCGACGGCGTCGAGCAGGTCGCCCTGCACGAACGTCACGTCGAGCCCGAGGGTCTGCGCATTCGCGCGCGCGACCGCGAGCGCGTCCGGACTGACGTCTGTGCCGAGCACCTCCAGGTCGGGTCGCTCGTGCTTGAGCGCCAGCGCGATCGCGCCGCTGCCGGTGCCGACGTCGACCACGCGCGCGCCGGTCGGGAGCGTCAGTCCGGTCTCCACGAGCCCTTCGCTCTCCGGCCGCGGCACGAGCACGCGGTCGTCGACCCTCAGCTCGATGTAGCGAAACGCCCGTGTGCCGAGCACGTAGGCGACCGGCTCGCGCGTGCGGCGGCGGCGCAGCAGCTCCGCGAAGCGGTCGGACTCTCTCCTCGTGAGCTCGCGCTCGGGCGCGAGGTGCAGCTGCGTGCGTGTCGTGCCGATCGCGTCGGCGAGCAGCAGCTCGGCGTCGAGCCGCGGCGTATCGCAGCCGGCATCGCGCAGCTCGGCCGTCGCCACGGCCAACGCCATCCGCACCGCCGGCCCCTCGGCGAACTCCATCGTCTCAGCCCCCACGCCTCCCCCTCGGTCGTCAGGCAACCGCCTGGGCCTCCAGCCGGCGGCGCTTCTCGTCGTCCTGCAGAGCCGCCGTCAGCTCGTCCATCTCCCCCGCGAGCACGGCGTCGATGTTGTGGATCGTCAGCTTGATCCGGTGGTCCGTCACGCGGCCCTGCGGGAAGTTGTACGTGCGGATCTTCTCAGCGCGTTCGCCGCTGCCGACCTGTGCGAGGCGGTCGGCGGCCAGCGCCGCCTGCTGCTCGGCCAGCGCCCTCTCGTAGAGGCGCGCGCGCAGGACGCGCATCGCCTTCTCCCGGTTCTGCAGCTGCGACTTCTCGTCCTGCATGGAGACGACGATCCCGCTCGGCCTGTGCGTGATGCGCACGGCCGAGTCCGTGGTGTTGACCGACTGGCCGCCGGGGCCGCTGCTCCTGTAGACGTCGATCTGCAGGTCGGACTCGTTGACCTCGACGTCTACGTCTTCTGCCTCCGGCAGCACCGCGACGGTGGCGGTGCTCGTGTGGATGCGGCCCTGCGTCTCGGTCTCCGGCACGCGCTGAACGCGGTGCGTGCCGCCCTCGTACTTGAATACCGAGTAGGCGCCGCCGCCTTTGATCGCGAATGCGTACTGCCCGTCGCCCTCGGACAGCGCCTCGGTCTGGAAGCCCTTGCGCTCGGCGTAGCGGTTGAACATCCGGTAGAGGTCGCCGGCGAACAGGCCGGCCTCGTCGCCGCCCGCGCCGGGACGGATCTCGACGATCACGTTCTTGTCGTCGTTCGGGTCCTGCTCGACCATCGCGAGGCGGATCTCCTCGTCGAGCGTCTCGATCCGCGCGCGCGCCGTGGTGGCCATCTCGCGTACCTCGGCGTCGTCGCCGTCCTCCGCGAGCAGCTCGCGTGCGCCGGCCTCGTCGTCGACGGCGCGGCGCCACTCCTGCGCCAGCTTCGCGGCTTCCTCGAGCTTGGAGTACTCGCGCCCGGTCGCGGCGTAGCGCTCGCGGTCCCCGATCACCTCAGGGTCCGACATCAGGCGCTCCAGCTCCGCGAAGCGGGTCTCTATCTGTTCGACGAGCTGCTCGATCATGAGATGGGCGATTGCATGAGATTCGTGGCTGCGAGGGGTGCGATGGGTGGATGCTGGGAGACGCGCGGTGTCGAAGCCAATGCTGGAGGCATTGGCGAGGCGCCGCGTGGCGCCCGGCGCCGCCCAGCGTGCCCCTCGTACCGCGAGATCATGGAATCGCCCATCTAGAGGCCGAGTCTACGCAGGGTCTGCGTGACGTCGTCGGGTCGAGCGGTGACCTGGCGGTACGTGAAGCGGACGACGCGCCAGCCGGCGGCGGTGAGCGCGGCATCTCGCTCGCGGTCGCGTTCGAAGGCGTGGCGCGTGTGGTGGCTGGCCCAGCCGTCCAGCTCGACGGCGATGCGGTGTGTGCGCCAGACGGCGTCGACTCTGAAACCTTCGAGGAGCGCGTTCGTGGCGGGCAAGGGCAGGCCGTTGCTACAGACGAGCCGCAGAAAAGCATCCTCGAGTGCTGAGTCGGTGGCGGAGAGCCCGAGCGCCGCGTGCTCGGCGATCGCTTCCCTCAATGCCCTGTGCCCCGAGAGCCGCGCCGGCCTTGGGTGCGGGCCAGCGTGGCCTCGATCGCTCTGCGGTCGAACGTCCGCTGGCGCTCCGCCTCCTTGATCGCCTTCGCGAGATAGTCCTTCGGCACAGTGCCGGCGAGATCGACGAGCGTGCGGGCCATCGTCGTGACGGGGATGCCGTGGAGGGTGGTGACCTCCTGGGCATCGAGGGAGCGGGTTCGATGGACGCGGATTCCCGATCCGCTCGACCGGTGGATCGTGGTGGTCACGTCCACCTCGACGTGGTTGGCAGGCCGCAGGCCGTGCAGTCCGGCGGCATCCCGGTGACTCAGCACTGCGCCAGGACCGACGGCCAGCACCGCCGCGAGCCAATGCCCCTCGCGTCGCAACCTCGTGTGGCCGACTGCGTAAACGCCGGGGTGGAGCGACAGGAGGGCCTGGCACGGACACGGTCCCGCACCATCGTGGACGACAGGCCGGCATCGAGGAGCTGACCCCGGGCCACCACTCCCCACTGGCGCGCTGCGAGCGCTGCGACGGCTGCATCGGCTCGAGCTGTGTCGCATCGGGGGTCCATACGACCCCCTGAGTGACACAGGTCAGGAGATTCGCCCCCGGACGGGGACTACGCCACGACCTCGACGCCGATGAGGTCCTTGGCGTCGGTGTCTCGGAGCTCGGGCTCGGCGGCCAGGACGGCCTCGAGGGCGGCGATCGCGACGGCGAGCTGGGCGCGGTCGGGTTCTCTGGTGGTGAGGTACTGGAGCTGGATGCCGGGCCACATGATGGCGCGGACCCAGCGGCGTCTGCGGTGTCTTCCCGACAGCTTGATCAGCTCGAAGGAAATGCCGGCGATCAGGGGGACGCCGACGATGCGGGTAAGCAGCAGCCAGTACCAGGCCGGCAATCCGATGGGGGCGAAGACGAAGATCGCGACGACCATCACCAACAACAGGAATGTGGTCCCGCAGCGCGGGTGGAGGCGCGAGAAGCGCTCGGCGTTCGCCGGGGTGAGCGGCATGCCGGCCTCGAAGCAGGAGATCGTCTTGTGCTCGGCGCCGTGGTACTCGAACACGCGCCGGAGATCCCGGAGGCGGCTCAGCAGCAGCAGATAGCCCAGGAAGATCCCCGTGCGGATCAGGCCCTCGACGAGCCAGAAGAGGAACGAGGAGTCGAGCTGGTCCTTGATCAGCGACGTGAGGCCGACCGGGATCAGGAAGAACAGTCCTACGGCCAGCAGGATCGATATGACGATCGTGCCGGCCCACATGCCGCCGGAGATCTCGTCCTCTTCATCCGGCAGCTGGGCGTTGGCGGAGATGCCGAGCGCTCTGAAGCCGATCTTGAGCGACTCGCCGAGCGCGATGACGCCGCGGATGATCGGCAGGCGGTAGGCGCGATGGCGCCTAAGCAGCGACTCGAGCGGCTCGGTGACGACCTGGACGTCGCCCTCGGCGGCCTCCTCCGGGTCGAGGCCCTCTCTGTGCGTGGCAAGCTGCTCAGCCGACGGCTTGCGGACGGCGACGGCCCACGTTCTGATGCCGCGCATCATCACGCCCTCGAGCACGGCCTGGCCGCCGACCGGCGCGTCGCGCGCGGCGCGCAGCTGGCCGGGCGCAGGCGCGTCGCCGACGGCCTCAGCAGGCTGGTCGGCGACGCTCACGACCGCTTCCCCCGAAGGCGGCGCATCGATCGAACCCCGCCGCTAGGCGGCGGAGCCGGCCTTGCGTCTCGCGGCGCGGCGCTGGAAGCGCTCGACGCGACCGCCGGTGTCGACGAGCTTCTGACGGCCCGTGTAGAAGGGGTGACAGTTCGAGCAGATCTCGACGTGGATCTCTCTTTCGACCGATCGCGTCGTGAACTCGTTGCCGCAGGTGCACCGGACGTGCGCGTTGCGGTAGGTGGGGTGGATTTCAGTCTTCATCGTCGGTCCAGTGTAGCGGCGCGGGCTGGCTCACCTCGCTGGGGCGGCAAGGCCTACGGCGCGGGGCAGGATGCCGTCACCGCGTTGTTCGCCTCAACACTCTCCTCCACGGCGTTCGACGGATCGGCGAGAAACGCGGCAGGCTGGCTGCCCGCGATGCAGCCGGGGCCCGTGAACGTCACGACGGCCGTTCCGCCGGGAGCGAGACGACGGACCGTCCGGAGGTGCAGGCCGGGCGTCACATCGCCGGGGAAGGTGGCCGCGATCGTCGCCTGGGCGACCGCGCTCGTCCCCTCGTTGCCAAGCGTCACCGCGTACCGGACGAGCGCCGGATCGCGCGGAGCCGGCGTGGCGGTCACGGCGTCGAGCACGAGGTCGGGCCGCAGGTCGGGCTGGCGACACACGGCGGTGGTGCGAGCCGCCTCGCGCACGACCGCGCCATCGGCGTCCGACCAGCGGAAGGCGACGTGGAAGCGATACGCCGCCGGCGCGAGCAGGCGGCCGACCGCCTGGCGGTACTTGAAGACGTCGCCGGACCGGCTTCCGACGCCGGCATCGCTCGGCGTCGTCCACGGGCCGAGCCCGGGGACATCGGAGCGCAGCGTCCAGTGGCCGCGGGGGGTGCGCTGGTAGAGGTCAATTCTGAGGGCGAGCCGTCTGCCGGCCGGCAGCGGCCGCATCCATGTGCCGACGACGGCGGTGCGCTGGTCGATCGAGGGCGAGCGGTGGCAGGTGAGCAGACGCGCGCCGGCGGGGGCGTCGGCCGCAGCGCTTGCGCCGCGCACGGGCGGTGCCGCGGGAGCGGCCGGAGCTGAGAGAACGGCTGCGAGCGTGGCGAGGACGACAAGCGTCAGCGCTGCGACCGCCCGTGTGCTCGTGCCAGCACGCGAGATCATCGTGTCGCGTTAACCGACGTGCGAGGAGGAAGTTGCGTGGCGCGACCGGTGACGGACCGGCCGCGCCGCGCAGGCGGTGCGGGGCGGTTGGGGGCGGGTGCGGGACCCGCTCTCCGCCGCGCAGGTGAGGCTCAGGTGATCTGGTAGAGCGGCCCGTCGCCGCCCTCGGGCGTCGTCAGGCGCCCGCCCTTCGCGGTGATCGCGCCGCACTGCACGCAGTTCGTGTAGTTCACGATGACGTCGACGGGACCCGACTCGGGCGCGTCCTCGGGGATCTCGTAGACCCCGGCCGGGCACATCCAGCGCCACGTCTCGGCGACCTCGCGCGGCACGTGCTTCTGCACGCGGATGTGGTTCGGCGCGTCGTCGCGCGTGGCGTTGCCGGTGATGAAGACGGACGAGAGCTTGTCGAACGTGTATCTGCCGTCCGGTCTCGGATAGCGATCTTTTGTGTTGCCGATGAACATCGGCATCTCATCGTTGCGGTGCCACTTGAGGCGGCCCGGGGGCAGCTTGCCTCTCGACGCGATCGCGAGGTTGACGAGCGGGCCGCCCTTGAGGAAGCCCTTTTGGAATGGCTGGCGCGTATTGCGGACCTGGTACAGCTCCTTGCCGGTCTCCGAGTCCTCGATCGCGTACTCATAGGACTCGAACGACGACTCGCCGTTCTTGAGGCCTCTGTAGATCGCCTCGGCAGCGAGCTTGCCGGAGGCGATGCAGTGGTGGACGCCCTTCAGCGCGGCCGTATCGACCATGCCGCCGGCGTCGCCGACGATCACCGCCCCCGGCATCGAGAGCTTCGGCATCGACCAGTAGCCGCCGCCCGGCAGCGCCTTCGCGCCCCAGGCGACGCGCTCGCCGCCCTCCAAGATGCCTCTCACGAGCGGGTGCAACTTGAAGAGCTGCAGCAGGTCGTGCGGAGAGGTCGTCGCGTCGGCGTACTCGAGCCCGACGACGAAGCCGATCGAGACGAGGTCGTCGCCCGTTCTCTCGTCCTTCATCGGGTAGATCCACGTACCGCCGACCTGGCCGTATCTGGCGGAGATCTTGACCGGCCATGGTCCGACCGTGTGGATCAGGCGGTCGAGCGGTCTCGGGACCTTCCATACCTCCTTGACGCCGAGCTCCCACACCTGTGGCTCGCGGCCGTCGGCGAGGTCGAACTCGCGGATCGCGGCGCCGGTGAGGTGGCCCCAGCAACCCTCGGCGAAGACCGTCGCCTTGGCCTTGATGTCGGTGCCGGGCTCGAAGTTGCCGAGCGGCTCGCCGTCCTTGCCGCGGCCCTTGTCGCCGGAGCGGACGCCGACGACGCGGCCGTCCTCGACGATCACCTGGGTCGCGGAGGTCTCGGTGAGGATGTAGGCGCCGCCCTCCTCGGCCATGCGCTGCTGGTAGCGCGCCAGCGCCGACACCGAGATCACCTCGTTGCCGTGGTTCTTGAACGGCGGCGGCGTGGGAATGCGGACCTTGAGCTTGGAGGTTGGCGTCAGGTAGACGGCCTCCTTCTCGACCTCGCCGAAGGCGAAGCCCCCCTTGCGCCAGTCCTCGCGGCTCAGGTCCGGGAACAGCTCTTGCAGCGGGCCGGGGCGCATGACCGCCCCGGACAGGTTGTGGCCGCCGCACGTCTTCGCCTTCTCCAGGACCGCCACCGGCACCTCGCCGAGGCGCTCCATGAGGGCCGGGTCGTCTGCCAGCAGCTGCAGGAGACGGTTCGCGCACGCGAGGCCGGCGGTGCCGCCCCCGACGATCGCGACGCCGACCTCGATCAGCTCGTCCTCAGCGTCGAGGCCGCGCTTGACGAACTCCTTCGGCGAGTCGACCGGCGGCGGGAACTCCGCCGGCGCGTGGTGTCCGTTACTGCCCGCCATTGCCCTAGCTGCCCTTCTTGGCCTTGATGGCCTCGGTGAGCTTGGGCAGGATCTTGTTGAGGTCCCCGACGATGCCGAGGTCGGAGAACTCGAAGATCGGGGCGTTCGCGTCCTTGTTGATCGCCACGATGTTCTCCGAGGCCTGCATGCCGACCTTGTGCTGGATCGCGCCGGAGATGCCCGCCGCGAGGTACAGCTTCGGCGCGACGGTCTTGCCGGTCTGGCCGATCTGCGCCGCGTAGGGGTACCAGCCGGCGTCGACCACGGCGCGCGTGGCCGCGACGGCGCCGCCGAGCGCGCCCGCGAGCTGCTCGCACAGC
>JBJMLB010000049.1:0-21966 GCA_045805465.1 Conexibacter sp.
GACCCGCCGCCGTCATCGCCCGACCCGCCGCCGCTCAGGCCGCCACCGGCGTCGCCCCCGCCGCCGGAGCCACCGCTCCCGCCGCCGCCGTCGCCACCGCCCGCGCTGGCGAGCAGCGCCTGTTTGATCGCGTCGGGGCAGCCGGTGTACTCGCGCACGTCGCCCGGGAGGTTGTGCCGCGCGTGGTTCAGCTGCTTCTGCGAATAGCTGCCGCGCAGCGATCCCGTGGGCGAGTTCTGGCAGTCGCCGATGATGCGGTCGTCGGCGGCGTTCGCCCATGCCGAGGACGCGGGCAGCGCGAGCAGCAGCACGCAGGCGATGAGCGTCGTGAGGGTCGTGGGGGTACGCATCGTCGGGGTGCGGAGCGCGCGAACGCTAGCAAGGGGCGTGGTGCGCTACGGCCGCCCGCCTGCCTCAACGGGCCGGCGGTCTCGAAGTTGCTGTCGCCGCGCTGGCGGCGGGAGCCTGGGACCGGGACGGCCCCCGCCGACCAGGCCAGCGCGGCTTGCAGACGCCCCCCGGCCCGAGGCGCGCTGGACCGGGGAACGTCTTGTCGGCTCAGCTACCCCGCCTCCCAGGCGGGGAAACGGCGGCGAGCGCGCGCTCGTATGCGGCGATCGTCCGGCGGCCGCAGCGCTCCCAGGTGAAGGCGTCCTCGACGGTGCTCCTCGCCTGCCGGCCGAGGACCGCGCGCGCTTCGTCGTCTCCGAGCAGACGGTCGATCTCGGCGGCGAGCGCCTGCGGGTTGCGCGGCGGGACCTGGACGAGTCCGGGTCCGGCGGCGGCGATCTCCTCCGGCCCGTCCTCGTGCTCGCAGCCGATCGCGGGGATTCCGGCGGCCATCGCCTCGACGTAGGCGACGCCGAACGCCTCATCCGTGCTGGGCAGGACGAAGAGGTCGGCGCCGGCGGCGCGGGCGCGCGCGGCCTCGGGCGGGAGCTGGCCGGTGAAGTCGACCCGGTCGCGGACGCCGCGTCGGGTTGCGAGCGCCTCGAGCGCTCCTCGCTCGGGTCCGTCGCCGACGATCTCGTACCGCAGGTCGGGTTGTCTCGGCACGAGCAGCGCAAGCGCCTCGATCACGTCGGCATGGCGCTTGCGGGCGACGAGGTGGCCGACGGTGACGAGCCTCGGCGGTCGACCGACGCCCGTGGGACGAGCGCTCACGGTCGGCAGGTCGGTGCCGAGGTGCACGACCGTCGTCGCCTGCGCGCCGAGAGCGCGACAGCGCCGCTCGGTCCCGGCGCTGTTGGCGATCACGAGTCCGGCGTGGGCGAGGGTGCGCCGGACGACCCGCTCGGCGTAGGCGCTGCGCTGGGCGGTGGCGAGCACGTCGCCGCCGTGGACGGAGAGGACGAGCGGGATGTCGGGCATCGCCCGGTGCACCGCGTCTCCGGCGGGGACGGCGTAGTGCGCGTGCACGAGGTCGAACGGGAACGACCCGTGCAGGCGCCGCAGCGCTCGCCGCACCAGCGGGGCAGCCCACGCGCCCCACGTCGCGTAGCTCCACGGGCGGGGCGGCGAGAGGTAGGGGACGTAGGCGATCTCGATCCCGTCGAGCGTCGCCCGCGGCGGTTGGCGCAGCGCCGCGCGCACGGCGACCGCGTCCGCGCGCTTCAGCGCGGCGAGCGGCGGCAGCGGCCGCTGCAGCACAAGGACGCGGACGTCGGCGCCCGCGTCGCGGGCGGCCATCGCCTGCCGGTGCGCCCAGACGCCGAGCACCGGGTCCGACGCACGGGGGTAGTACTCGGCGACGATGGCGACGCGCATTGTTCGCTCACCACCGGGCGTGGGTCGCGAGCGTGCGCTGCGCCTCGGCGGCTGTGACGTACGGCCGCTCGGCGAGGAACGCCTGCGCTTCGGCCATCGCGTCGGCGCGGCGGTAGGAGTCGGCGATCGGGCGCATGACGTGGCGGATCGGCGTCGCGTCGACGACCCCGATCTTCCAGCCGTGCTCGTGCGCGAGCGCGGCCCAGTGCGAGTCGAGCCCCCAGCCGGCCTGCAGCTGCGGATACGGCAGCAGCGTCTCGAACGTGTCGCGGTGGAAGGCGCAGACCGGGCCGATCTCGACGAAGCCCGTCTCGCGCGCGACGCTGCCGGCTCTGCGGCGTGTGATGCGCCAGGCGGCGTGCGAGCGGCGGCGGTGCGCCGGCTGGGCGAGCTTCAGCTCGAAGCGCTCGGCGAGGAAGAGGAAGCCGTCGAGGAAGCCGCGCGGCAGCGCGACGTCGTCGTCGAGCACGAGCAGCCAGTCGCGGCCGTGCAGGGGGTGCGCGTCGAGCAGTGCGTTGAGGTTCTCGAACTTGCCGCGGCCGCCGACGCCGCTTGTCGCGAGCTCGACGTCGTGGCGGGAGCGGGCCAGCTCGGTGCCCGCCGCGGCCATCAGGTTCGGCCGGTCCTCGCGCTCGATTCCGATCGCGAGCACGCGGCGGCGCGGTGGCGTGTGCTGCGCCGCGCGGTGCAGGCGCAGCGGCTCGGCGGTCGCCCAGCGGCGTGCGTCGAGCAGCGCGTCGTCCACGCGCGTGCGGATCCCAAGCCGGATGCCGCCGACGATGCCGCTCTCGCCGGAGGCCCAGTCGGTGGGGCCGGCCGCCGCGACGGGTTCGGGGTCTGCGTTCACGCGAGCACGACCTCGACGCCGTCCAGGCCGACGAAGTCGCGATCGCGCGTGTAGACCGGCAGGCCATGCCCGGCGGCGGTCGCCGCGATCAGCACGTCGTTAATGCCCGGGCGACGACCCTCGCGCCGCGCCGCGCTCATGATGCGCCCGTAGTGCGGGACGGCACGAGCGTCGAGGGCAAGGGCACGAAACTCCGTCTCGGCCAGCACGAGGGTCGCGAGCCGCGCGGGTCGCCGCGCGTCGTCGGCTGCGAGCACGCCGTGGTGCAGTTCGCAGAGCGTGACGATCGAGACGGCGCCGGCGTCCGGCATCGCCACTGGCTCGCCCTGCGCGAGGGCGATCACGACCGACGTGTCGAGCAGCCCGAGGTTCACCCGAACGGGTCGCGAGCCGGCGTGTCGGCCGCCTTCAGCTCGGCGGCGAGCGGATCGTCGGCCGGCAGCACGCCCGCGAACGTACGCCGCAGCTCGTCGCTCGGGACAAACTCGCGGCGGGACTCGATCGGCCCAAGCTCGGCTACCGGATGGCCGTTGACCGTGATCTCTACGCGCTCGCCCTGCTCGACGCGTCGCAGAACCTCGGCGGTGTGGTTGCGCAGCTCGCGCTGGGGGATTCGCGTAGCCATATGGCTACACCGTAGCGCCGGGTTGTCGCGATGCCAAGGTCTCCCGCGTGCGGCCGAGCGCGTGGGCGGTAAGGGTGACGCCGTTGAGGCAGGCGCGCAGCAGCGTGTGCGCGGCGCAGGCGGCGACGAGGCGCAGCTCCGCGGCGAGCGAGGGCGCGACGCCCTTGCGCACGTCCTGCTTGCGCGCGGCGCGGCCGCGGTGGTACTGCGCGCGAGCGAGTGCGCGCAGCGTCGCGTCGGGGCCCGCGCGGCGGTGCTCCAGGCCGGCGGCGGCGACGTAGCGGACTTGGCCGCCGGTCGAGCGGTAGCGCGCCTGCCACTCCTCCTCGTCGCCGGCGCCGACCGGGATGTCCTCGTCAAAGCCGCCGACCGTCTCAAGCGCCGCTCTGCGGATCGCGAGGTTCGCGCTCCATCCGACCGCGACGTCGACGTCGGCGGCGCCGTGGTCCAGGGTGGTGATCGGAGGGGTGTCCCTCCCGCACGAGCGCGGGCCGCCGCCCTCGATGTCGGCGCGGATCGGGCCGGCGAAGACGTCGCGCTCGGGCGTCGCGCGCGCCGCCGCGAGCAGCGCCGGCAGCCACGTGCGCGGCGCCTCCACGTCGTCGTCGACGAAGATCACCAACTCGCCGCCGGCTGCCTGCCAGCCGGCGTTGCGGGCGGCGTTGGGCCCGCGCGGCTCGGCGTGCGCGATCACGTGCGCCCCGCGCCGCTGCGCGACGACGACGCTCTCGGGGTCGAAGCCGTCCACGACGACGATCACCTCGGCGCCGGAGTCCGCCGCCTGCGGCCCGAACGAGCGCAGCGCGACGTCGAGATAGGCGGCGCGGTCGCGCGTGGGGACGACGATCGAGGCGGGCGGGGCGGCGGCGCTCATCGCGCGGGCGGGCGGGATGCCCTCAAGCCGGGGTGGCGGAGGGCTCGGCGAAGCCTTGCTCGCGCAGCCACTCGACGGTGCGCGCGATTCCCTCGCGCACGCCGATCTGCGCCTCCCAGCCGAGCAGCGCTCTCGCCTTCTCGACCGACGGCCAGCGGCGCACGACGTCGACCTCGAACGTCGGCAGGTGCTCCAGCGCGAACGCGGCCGGGTCCTCGCCGCACTCCTCCCAGATGATGCGCGCCGTCTCGGCGACGGTCAGCTCCTCCGAGGCGGAGATGTTGAAGTCCTCGTTCAAGCCGGCCGGCGACGACATCGCGGTCACGATCCCGTCGGCGATGTCGTCGATGTGCGTGAGCGTGCGCGTCTGCGTGCCGTCGCCGAAGATCTGCAGCGGCTTCTGGCCGGAGAGGACCTTCTTGATCACGTCGGGGACCATGTGCGCGATGCCCGGCTCGGGGTCCGGCATCTCACCGGGGCCGTACGCGTTGAAGGGACGGCAGATCGTGTACGGCAGGCCGTGCTCGTCGTGCGCGGCGCGGCAGTAGACCTCGCCGGTGAGCTTCGAGTAGCCGTAGGCGGACTGCGGGGTGGGGCAGTCGGGCAGGTGCGCCTCGGTCGTCGGGAACTCGGTCGCGCGCTCGAACACCATCGAGGACGAGACGTACGTGAAGCGCTCGACGCCGAGGTCGAGCGCGGCGCGGAAGATCCCGTTGTAGAGCCCGTTGTTCATCTCCGTCAGCGTGTGCGGCAGCTTGTGGAAGTTGCCGATCCCGCCGACGATCGCCGCGAGGTGGATGACGAGCGGGCAGCCGTCCATCGCCTGCTTCGCGACCTCGACCTCGCGCAGGTCGCCGGTGTGGATCTCGCAGCTCTCGCGCATCCACTGCGGCGCCTCGCGCTGGTCGGCGACGCGCACGTCGTAGCGCGGGTCGCCGAGCAGGCGGCGCACGACCGCGGCGCCGATCGTGCCGGCGCCGCCCGTCACGAGGACGCGCGTCAAGATCTCCGCACCTCGATCGAGAGGGGGATCAGCTCGTCCGCGAACGCGAACACCTGGCCGGAGCCGAGGTGGTTCCACGGGTCGACGACGAGCGCGTCGGAGGCGGCGAGGGCGCCGATCGCGGCGCGCGTCTCGGCGGGGTTGAAGGCGGTGTGGTTCGCCGCCACGACGACGACCTGCGCCTCGTGCAGGGCGACCTCGAGCGGCTGCGTCGGCGAGGCGACGAGCGGGTCGTGCACAGCGACGTCGGCCAGCTCGCGCTCGAGCAGGCGGATCAGCTTGTGCGCGAGCGAGTCGCGCTCGTCGTCGGTGTCGCCCTTGAAGGCGAGCCCGAGCACGGCGACCTTGCGGCCGTTGAGCGTCGCATCCGGCGAGCGGCGCTTCATTCCCTGCACGAGGAAGTGCGGGACCGACTCGTTCACGCGCGAGACCGCGAGCAGCATGCCGGGGGCGTTCGAGCGCTCCTCGGAGAAGGTGAAGTCCTTGCGCAGGCAGGTGCCAGCGGTGAAGCCCGGCTGCGCGATCCCGCCGCGCGGGTAGTCGCGGTTGATCAGGTCGATCACCTCGAAGACGTTCGCGCCGTACTGCTCGCAGTCCATCATCAGCAGGTTGGGCAGCGCGAACTGCGTGTAGCGGACGATATTGGCCCAGATCTTCGCCAGCTCAGCCTGCACCGGCGTCGTCTGCACGATCGGCGCGTCGAAGACGCCGAACACCTGGGCGACGTGCTCGCCGGACGCCTCGCCGCGGACGGCGCCGACGATGCACGGCAGCGTGTCGATCTCCTGCAGGAACTTGCCGGTCGCGATCCGCTCGGGCACGTGGGCGACGTGCACGTCGACGCCGGCGCGCAGGCCGCGCTGGCGCTCGAGGTAGCCGGCGACGAACTCGGTCGTGCCGGGCGCGATCGTCGAGCGCAGCACGATCGTGTGGCCGGGCCGCAGGTGCGGCAACAGGTCGTCGAGCGCGGAGCGGATGTCGCGCATGTCGATCTCGATGTGGCTGAACGAGGGCGTGCCGAGCGTGAGGACGATTGCGTCGGCCTGCGCGGCGTCGGCGACACGGTCGGAGGTCGTGAGGCGGCCGGTCGCGTGGACGCGCTCGATCAGCTCGTCGGTGCCCGTCTCCTGGAAGGGCATGCGGCCGGCGGCCACGGCCTCCAGGCGCTCCGGGTCGTTGTCGATCCCGAGGACGGTGAGGCCGCGGTCGGCGAACGAGAGCGCGAGTGGGAGGCCGACGCGGCCGAGGCCGACGATCGCGACGTCGGGGGAGGGGGTGGCGCTGCTCATCGCCTGGCGGAGGGTATCGGCTGCGCGTACGGCATCCAGGGACGGCTCGGCGTTCTGCGAATAGCGCAGGAATCGCGGAGGCCAGCCGCCTCCGTGCCGTCCTGCCAGGACATTGGTGCAGAGCACGCGCGAAAACCAGTGGACGCCGGCCCAGCGTCCTGTGCGTGCCGATCATGGACCGAGAGCGCTTCTGGGATCTCGACGACGGCGTTCGCGCGTTCTACCAGCGGACGAGCACTTATCCGGTCGAGTACGCGATCACGCTGCGAGTCCTGCGCGACGGGCGCTGGCGCACGATCCATCTGTTCGACAATGCGCATGGTGTTGATGAGCATCACGAGCACAGCTACGTTGATTCATGCAAGCAGCCGCCGCTCGTTCGTGACTGCGATACGAACACCGCGATGGCGGTTGCGCTGGAGACGCTCTTCACCACGTGGCCACAGATCCTCGACACCTGGGAGCACACGCGATGACGGCCACGGAGCAGGCGGGCAAGTTCTTCATGCGGCTCTGCCTGAGCGAGAACGGTCTGGGATATCCGGATCGGGTCGGCGTCGTCGCCACGGACATCGGCGACGTCGCGAAGCACGTGTGGAACAGCATCGACGAAGGCGTGCCGATCGTCGTGGTCGACGCACGCGGCAGCGAGACGCTCATTACGCCTCCATCGCGCGTCGAGCTGCTGCTCGACCGCGTCCGGCGCCGCTCGTGCGTCGGCGTGCAGGTCCGCGAGCGCGATGGTCGCGTGACCCATCGTCGACTCTGCGAGCGCGGGATCCTCGCACGCGACCTGCTCCCCTGAGGATCGCCTGCACCTGCTCAGGGGCGCGGGGCGGCCGAACGGCCGCGGCGATGGCTCGCCCACTGCCGCGCGAAGCCGGCGACGAAGCGCGGGTTGTGGCGCGCGTAGCGGCGGAAGAGGCGGCGCGGCTCCTGCATCAGCCGGAAGAGCCACTCCAACCCGCGCCGCTGCATCCACGCGGGCGCCTGCGCGACGAGGCCGGCGTGGAAGTCGAACGCGGCGCCGACGCCGACCAGCACCGGCGCGTCGAGGCGGTCCCGCATCGCGGCCATCCACTTCTCCTGCTTCGGCACGCCGATCCCGACCCAGACGACGTCCGGCCTGGCGGCGTTGATGCGCGCGGCGACCTCGTCGAGCTCGGCGTCCGCGAGCTCGCGGAACGGCGGGGAGTAACCGCCGGCGAGCTGCAGCTCCGGATGGCGGTCGAGCAGGTTGGCGGCGAGCTGCGCGAGCGCCTGCTCGTCGCGGCCGCCGTAGAGGTAGTGCCGCTGCCCGCTGTCGACGGCGCGCGCACAGGCGCGCTCCATCAGCTCGGGGCCGTAGACGCGCGCGTCGATGTCGTGGCCGAGCTTGCGCAGCGCCCACGCGAGCGGCTGCCCGTCGGGAACGGTGAAGGCGGCGCCGTCGACCGCCTCGCGCAGCGCGTCGTCCTCGCGCGATTCCATCACCGTGTGGACCGCCGCGACGCAGAGGTACTCGCGTGCGCCGAGCTGCACCGCCGCGTCGATCCAGTCGAGCGTGCGCTCGTAGTCGGTGACCGCGAGCGGGACGCCGAGGATCGGGGCCTGCTCGACCGGCGGCAGCGCCGCGTCGGCGGCGGCGGATGCGGCGATGGCTTCGAAGGAGGAGGTCGACATAAGAGCGGTCTTTATCGGGGATCCGAGGAAACCCTTTCACCGGTGTCAACGTCCAAACCACCGAGAGGTTGCGCGATCATGACGGCTTCCTGGGCCGGCGGCGGCGGCGCACCCGGCCCATCTGGCTGCAGGGCCTCGCGCTTGAGCGGGTGCGCTGCCTCCGTCCCAGCCTGCTCGAGCGGCTGCCAGATGCGCTGCTTGAGCGTCAGCGCCGGCGCCTCCACGAGATGCCACGACGCGACCGCCAGCGCGAGCACGATCGGCGTCGCGACGAGGAACATCACCCAGCCGCTCGACGGCGCCAGCCACAGCGCCACCGCCTGCTGCACCGGGAAGGCAAAGATATAGAGCCCGTAGGAGTAGTCGCCCAGGCGCGCCGGCAGGCGTACGACGTGCGCCGTGCGGTAGGCGACCAGCAGCACGACGTAGGGCAGCAGCCACGCGGTCGCGGTCGGAGGCGTCCGCGCCGCCGACGACGTTTGCGGCGGTCCACGCGACCGCCAGCGCGCCGCCCACGCTCCATCGCAGCGGGACCCAGCGCGCGACCGAGAACAGGCTCGCCCCGATCGCGAACGCCGCGAACAGCCGCGCGTACTCCTGCAGCGCCCCGGTCCCTGCCTGCGCGACGAGCGCCGGCGGTGCTTGGATGTCCATCAGCATCGCGACCATGTGGTCGCCGTAGGGGATCGCGGCGCGCAGGGAGTTGACCGCGAGCGCCGCCAGGAAGACGGCGACCAGCGGCATCAGCAGCCGCCGACGCCCGAACAACCCCAGCAGGCCGAGCGCGAGCACGAGGAAGTACGCCTTCAGCTCCAGCGGCAGCGTCCACAGCGAGCCGTTGACCGCGCTCGGGTAGGGCGTGGTGCCGAACACTCCGGGCAGCGCGTAGTTGGTCTGGAACGTGGCGTTATTGATGACGTACGCCTTCGTGCCCGGGTTCTCGAGGTAAGCGTCCAGCGACAGCGTGCTCGCGAGCGCGCCGAGCACCAGCGCCGTCAGCAGCAGCGAGACGACGAGCGCGGGCATCAGCCGCAGCCCGCGCTTGACGGCGAACGACAGCGGCTTGGGGTCGTAGGCCCAGCTGCGGGCGATCAGGAAGCCGCTGATCGAGAAGAACACGACGACGCCGACCTCGCCCCAGCTGAGGTGCATGAAGGAGGGGAGCGGCTCGGTCGTGCGCGTGAGCGCGAACGAGTGCGCGAACAGCACGAGCCCGGCCCCGACGAGCCGCAGCAGGTCGAAGTTGTTGGCAGCGCGGCCCTGCCGGATCGCGTGGTCGAGCAGCAGCTCGGGGCGCCTCTGCCACCGAGTGCGCGCGTGCTCTCTGGTCGCACCGGCCGCGGACAAGCGGCGGAGGATATCCGCCGCCGTCGTCTGCATTCCATAGGCTCCAGCCCATGTCATCCCCCAAGCGCGCGCTCATCACCGGCATCACCGGTCAGGACGGCTCGTATCTCGCGGAACTGCTGCTCGACGAGGGCTACGAGGTACACGGGATGGTGCGGCGGGCGTCGACCGAGAAGTTCGACCGGATCGAGCACTTGCGCGACCGCATCACCCTCCACCAGGGCGACCTGCTCGACCAGCGTTCGCTCGTCGACACCATGCGGGCCGCGCGGCCCGACGAGGTCTACAACCTCGCGGCAATGTCGTTCGTCGCGCTCTCGTGGGTCCAGCCCACGCTGACGGCCGACTTCACCGGCGTCAGCGTCACGCGCATGCTCGAAGCGGTGCGGGAGGCGTGCCCGGAGGCACGCTTCTACCAGGCCTCCAGCTCGGAGATGTTCGGCAAGGTGCGGGAGGTCCCGCAGAGAGAGGATACGCCGCTCTACCCGCGCTCGCCCTACGGCGTTGCGAAGGTCTACGGCCACTTCATCACGATCAACTATCGCGAGTCCTACGACCTGCACGCGACGAGCGGGATCCTCTTTAATCACGAGTCGCCGCGCCGTGGGTTGGAGTTCGTGACGCGCAAGATCACGTGGCACGCCGCTGCGATCAAGCACGGTCTGCGCGACAAGCTGGCGCTCGGCAACCTCGACGCGAAGCGCGACTGGGGCTACGCGCAGGACTACGTCAGAGCGATGTGGCTGATGCTCCAGCAGGACACGGCGGAGGACTTCGTCATCGCCACCGGCCAGACGCACACCGTGCGCGAGTGCGTGCAGGTCGCGTTCGACGAGGCCGGCTTCTCCGACTGGGAGAGATACGTCGAGATCGACCCGCAGTTCCTGCGCCCCGCCGAGGTCGACCTGCTGATCGGCGACCCGACGAAGGCGAAGGAGCAGCTCGGCTGGGTCCCGGAGACGAGTTTCGAGGAGCTGATCCGGCTGATGACGCGGGCGGACTTGGAGCTGCTGAAGCCGTAGGCGGCGCGGCGCGGGCGTCGGGCGCTCAGCCGCGCACGACGCCGAGCCGGTCGAGGTCGGCGTCGACCATCTCGGCGACGAGCTGCTCAAACGACGTCGCGGGCTCCCAGCCGAGCAGCGCGCGGGCCTTCGCCGGATCGCCGACCGGCGGGCACGGCTCGGGCGTGCGCACGAGGCTGGGATCGACCGCCACGCGATCGTGTCCGCGCGCGTCGCGTCGCTCGACGCCGGCGGCGGCGAACGCGGCCTCCACCAGCTGCTCGACCGTGCGGCCCACGCCGGAGGCGAGCACGTAGTCGCCCGGCTCGTCGTGGCGCAGCGCGAGCACCATTCCGGCGACGACGTCGCGTGCGTGCGACCAGTCGCGCACCGCTCGCAGGTCGCCGAGCGTCAGGCTTTCGGCATGCCCTGCGGCGATCGCCGCCACGCCTGCCGCGACCTTGCGCGGGAGAAAGCGCTCCGGCCGTCGCGGCGACTCGTGGTTGTAGGTGATCGCCGAAACGAGGAAGCGGTCGTCGCGGGCGCGCAGGACGCCGACGAGCTGGTGGGCGGCGAGCTTCGCGACGCCGTAGGGCGTGCGCGGGCGCGGCGGCGTCTGCTCGGTCTGCGGGGAGACGGCTGCGTCGCCGAAGATTTCGCTCGAGCTCGCGACCAGCACGCGCACGTCCGGCCCGAGCGTCCCGGCCGCCGCGAGCACCGCTGCGGTCCCGCCCGCGATCGCCGTCATGACCTCCGTCGGGTCCCGCCACGAGTCGGGGACGAACGTCGGCGCGGCGAGGTGGTAGATCTCGTCCGGCCGCGCCGTCGCGACGGCGCGGCGGACGCCCTCCGGGTCGAGCAGGTCGGCCGGCAGCAGCTCGATCCGCCCCTCCAGGTGCACGAGCCCGGCGTCGCGCAGCGCACCGTCCGGCCGACGCACAAGGCCAACGACCGTGTCGCCGCCGGCCAGCAGCTGCTCGGCGAGGTAGCCGCCGCCCTGCCCGGTCGCGCCGGTGATGAGCACCCGCCGGGGAATGCTCACACCCAGTTCGCGCGGTAGCCGAGCTCGTAGCGCAGCTCGTGGGTGCGCTCGCCGATCGGGATGGCCGGGGTGCCGGCGACGATCGTGAACGGGGGCACGTCGCGGGTGACGACGGCGCCGGCCGCCACGACGGCGCCCTCGCCGATCGTAACGCCGCCGAGGATCGTCGCGCGCAGCGCGATCCAGACGCGATCGCCGAGCACGATCGGCGCATAGGAGGCGGCGAAGTCGGGGTCCTGCACCTCGTGCTTGGCGGTCATCAGGATCGTGTCGGAGCCGATGTTGACGTCGCGGCCAATGCCGATCCCGCCGCGGGCGTCGAGCAGGCAACCGCGGCCGACGATGCTGCGAGCGCCGATCGTCAGCTCGCACGGCGACCACACCTCGGCGCCGAGCATGATCGTCGTGCATGCGATGTCCTCGAAGCCGACGCCGAACGCCCGATAGGCCCGCATCCGCGCGCCGACAAACGGGATGTGGTTGACGCCGTGGTTCAGCACCGCGGCCCGTGGCGGGAGCCAGCGGTGCGCGAGGCCCGTGAGCGGATGCGAGGGTCGGCGCGACATCGGCCGGCATGATCGCAGCAGCGATCGACCGATCGACTGCGCCCTCCGCTACGGTCCGGCGCGATGCCCGACCGTCGGCTGCGGATCGCCCATGTCACGGCGACGTTCCCCCCGTATCTCGCCGGCACCGGGAACCTCGTCTTCGAGCTCACCGACGCGCTCGCCGCGCGCGGGCACGACGTCGAGGTCTTCACCGCGCCGGCGTCGGCGGACGCGGGGCCGCCGCCCGCCACGCGCGCGACCGTGCACCGGATCCCGCCGCTGCTCGCCTACGGCAACGCACCGCTGATCCCGCACCTGGCAACGCTGCGCGGCTTCGACGCGATCCACCTGCACTACCCGTTCATCTTCGGTGCCGAGCTGCTGCTCGCCGGGCGCGTCGCGACCCGCCGCAGCCGCCGGCCGCCGCTCGTCGCCACGTGGCACAACGCGCTCGCGGCCGGCGGCCCGCGCGGCGCCCTGTTCGCCGCCTACGAGCGCAGCGTGGGACCGCTGCTCGCGCGCACGGTCGCGCGCGCCGGCGTCGTGACGCGCGCGCACGGCGACTCCGTCCCCTACCTGCGCGCGCTGGCCGCGCGCCGTCCCGAGCGCGTCGTCGAGCTGCCAAACGGCGTGGACGTCGCGGCCTTCCGACCGGGCGAGGACGACGGCGGCCTGCGCGCGCGCATCGGCGCAGACGCCGACGACGTGCTCGTTGCGTTCGTGGCCGCGCTCGACGCCGCACACTGGTTCAAGGGGCTCGAGGTCGTGCTCGCGGCGCTCGCGCGGGCGCGGTCCCCGCGGCTGCAGCTCGTCGTCGCCGGCGCCGGCGAGCTGCGCGGCCCGCTGGAGGCTGAGGCTGCGCGCCTCGGCGTCGCCGAGCGCGTCGCCTTCCTCGGACGCGTCGCGCACGACCGGCTGCCGGCGACGCTGCGGGGATGCGACGCGCTCGTGTCCGCCTCGACCGCGGTCGAGTCGTTCGGGATGACGCTGATCGAGGCGATGGCGAGCGGACTGCCGGTGATTACAAGCGACCTGCCGGGGCCGGCGTCGCTCGTGCAGGAGGACGCGACCGGCTGGATCGTGCCGAGCGGCGACGCCGCGGCGCTCGCGACGCGGCTCGACCGGCTCGCGGCGCTCGGCTGCGACGGCCGCGCGGCGATCGGGGCGAGCGGGCGCGAGCGGGCGGAGCGCCTGTGGGCATGGCCGCACGTGGCGGCGCGCCACGAGGCGCTCTACGGCGAGCTCGTGCGCGGCTGAGCGGCCGCCGTCTCCAGCGCCACTTGTTCGAGCTCGTCCCCGAGTGCGTGCCAGTCGTGGCGCTCCGCGAGCGCGCGGGCGGCGCGGCCGAGCCGCGTGCGTCGGACAGGGTCGTCGAGCAGCTCCACGACCGCGGCGGCGAACTGCGGTGCCGTCTGCGCCAGCACCAGCTCGCGGTCGTCCTCGACGGCGAGGCCCTCGGCGCCGCGCGGCGTCGAGACGATCGCGCGGCCCGCGGAGGCGGCCTCGAGGATCTTCAGGCGCGTGCCGCCGCCGGAGCGCAGCGGCACGACGACGAGGTGGGCGTCGCGGAAGTGCGGCGCGACGTCCGGCACGGCGCCTGTCACCTCCACCCCCGGCGCGTTGGCGAGGCGGCGGACCGCCTCCGTCGGGTCGCGCCCGACGATCCGCAGCCGGGCCTCGGGCCGCCGCGCCCGGACCGCGGGCCACGCCTCGGCGACGAACCAGCAGATCCCCTCGACGTTCGGCGCGTAGTTCATCGTGCCGGTGAACAGCAGCGTCGGCGGGCCGGTGGGCTCGTCGGCCACCGGCGGGAACGCGTCGAGGTCGACGCCGTTGGCGATTGTGCGCGCGTCGACGCCGTATCGCCGCCGCAAGCTGGCCGCGTCCTCGTCGGAGACGCAGACGAGCGTCCGCCAGCGTGGCAGCCAGGCGCGCGCGTAGCGGTCCGCGCGGCGGGTCTCCAGCGCGAACCAGCGGGTAGCAGCCCCCTGCGCGGCGGCGGCGCGAGCGGCGTAGTAGTCGCTCGTCACGTTCTCCAGGGTCAGCAGGGTCGGCAGCTCGCGCGGGAGGTCGGCGATCCAGCTCGCCGCGACGTCGTGCTCCGCGCTGACGAGGTCCGGCGAGCGCTCGGCCAGCAGCCGCCGCACGGCCGGCCGCAGCTCCTGCCACAGCACGGCGAGCTGCCACGCGTGCAGCGGCCACACGGCCGCGCGCGGCACGAGGGAGGGCTCGCGGCCGAGCAGCGCCAGCGTCTCGGCCACGCGCGAGCGTGGACGGTTGATCGCCTCGACGCGGATCCCCTCCGCGCGCGGCAGCGCCACCAGCTCGCGTTGCTCGGCGGTCACCGGCACGACGACCGTCACCTCATGCCCCCGTTCGACGAGCCGTCGCAGCAGGTGGAACTGGCGCGTCGCACCGCCGTGGCCGCCCGGCGCGTACGGGAGATGGGGAGTCAGGTGCAGGATGCGCATGGTCAGGCGGCGCCGCGGCTCGTCGTCGCGGGGGCGGCGAGACGCTGCAGGAGCGACCAGTGGTCCGGGCGGCGTGCGCGCACGAACAGCAGGAACGCCACGAGCGCCAGCGCGGCGGCGGGCAGTCCCCAGGCGCCGCCGCCGAGCGCATCAGCCACGAGCGCGGCGGGCACGAACGCAGCCGCCGCCGGCACCAGCAGGGCGACGAGCTCGCGCGCGGCGATGCGGAGCGGGTCGCCCACGTCGCGACCATACGTCGCGATCAGCAGCAGCAGCGTGTAGACCAGCGCGCCGAGCGAGGCGGCGACGCCGAGCAGGACCACACGGTCGAGCGCGACCGCGCCTGCCGCAGCGGCGATCTGCACGGCCGCGCCGACGAGTACGAGCGAGGCGACGCGCGCGTAGCGGGAGGCCGCGAAGGCGGCGAGCATCGGCACCGGCTCGATTGTGCTCGCCAGCATTGTCCCGCTGAGCGCGAGCACGATCGCGACAATCGTGCTCACGTCGCTCGCGTCGAGCGAGCTGCCGAGCACGAGCGAGATCGCCGGGGCGCCGAGCAGGACGCACAGTCCGAGCGCCGGGAGCATCACCATCAGGCCGGCGCGCATGACCGCCGCAAGGTGGGGGTCAAGCGAGCGCGGCTTGCGGTCCCACGTGTCGGCGATCGGCGCCGCCAGCACCATCGACAGGCTGCCTGAGGTCGTCCCGATCACGATCGAGGTGGCGAAGAACGCGTACGAGTAGAGCGTCACCGACCCGGGGCCGATGCGCGCCGCGAATGCGAGGCTGATCACGTACGTGAGCTGCACGGCGAGATGCGCGGCAGCGCCGCCCAGCATCAGGAGCATCCGCCGCAGCGTTGCCAGGTGCGGGCGCAGCGCGTTCAATCGCGGGCGGTAGCCAGCCTGCGCGAAGCGCGCCAGCAGCAGCAGGCAGGTCAGCAGCGAGCCGCAGGCGACGCCGAGCGACACGGCCGTGTGGTCGAGCGAGGCGCTGAGCGCCAGCACGAGCACGACCGACAGCGCGCCGCCGATGACGTAGGCGAGCCCCGGCACGGCGAAGTCGCCGCGCGCGCCGAGCGCCCCCGCCGTCAGCGCCGCCACCAGCTGGGCGCCGGCCCCCGGCCACAGGATGGCCAGCGACGTGCGCGCGGTGTCGTGGGCGTCCGCGCCCAGGTTGCCGGTGAGCGCCGTGGCGATCGGGTCGCCCAGCGCGACGAAGAAGACGCCGGCCACGAGGAACAGCACGAGCACCGCGCCGAGGAACGCGTCGTAGGCGGCGAACAGCGAGCGCTCGTCGTCGAGCAGCCGCGCCACCACCGTCGTGCGGAAGCTCTGCGCGAACAGCACGACGACGCTGTAGACACCGTAGGCCGCGAGCAGCCCGTCCGTGCGGTCGTTCTTGCCCAGCTCGAGCAGAATGACGACCGCGAGCGCCGCGCCGATCGCCATCGTCGCGAGCTGCGCCAGGCCGGTGACGGCGGCGCTCCGCGCGACGTGGCGTCCCTCGCGGGATGCCTCTGCGCTCATGCCGCAGCCGGCCGGCGCGCCCTGCAGCCGTAGCCGAGCGGGAGCGCGTGACGCTCGTCGAGGCGGTCCAGCCGCGGCAGCAGGGTCGCGGCGCCGCGCAGGGTGGCGGCGAGCAGGCGGCGCGGCACGTCGCCGCGCTCGCGCACGCCGGTGATCAGCCCCGCATGGCGCAGCAGCATCGCGAGCGTCGTGTAGAAGCCGGTCAGTGGCTCGATCGAGACGACCTCGAGGCCCGCGCGCTCGAACAGCGTCGTCAGGCCGTACGGCGTGTAGCGGAAGTAGTCGTGGGGCTCCTCGTGCAGCTCGTTGACGAGCGGGACGGTCAGCCACAGCTCCCCGCCGGGTGCGAGGATCCGCGCCAGCTCGTGCAGCACGGCCTGCGGGTCGGCCACGTGCTCGAGCACCTGCGTGTTGAGGACCGCGTCGAGCTGCGCGTCGGGCAATGGCAGCGCGTCGAGCGAGGCGACCACGTCGGCCGAGCGCCCGCCCGCGTGGACCGAGCTCGACCAGTCGCTCGTGCGGTAGTCGCAATGCGCGAACAGCTCGCGGTAGGGGGCGTCTCCCGCGCCCGCGTCGAGCACGCGCGCCCCCGGCGAGAGCGACGCCGCCGCGCGCGACATGAAGGCGAAGATCGCCTTGCGGTCGAACGGCGAGGCGGCGATGAACTCCGCGAGGCGAGGCGAGGGTGAGGCGGCGGGGGGTGTCATGCCGTCGGGGAATCGTAGCTGTCGCATTCGTCGGAGGAGACGAGCTGCGAGGATGCCGCCGTGCCGGAGACCCTGCGCATCGGCTTCCTCGGGGGCGTCCCGCCGGCGCTCGGCGGAGGCGGGCTGGAGCGGCAGATGCGTGAGACCGCGCGAGCGCTGCGCACCCTCGGTCACGACGTCGTGCGGCTGGAGGCGCTCGACCAGCCCGTGCCGCTGGACCTCGTGCACGCCTTCGGCGCCGAGCCGAACGTCTGGCACACGGTGACGCATGGCGTGCTGCCAGCGCCGCTGGTCGTCTCGCCGGTCGTGGTGGTGAGCCCCGGCTGGCAGGAGCGGGCGATGCGCGTGGCGGCGCGGGTCCCGCTGCTGACCGCCGCGCGGATGCGCCGGGACCTGCTGCACGACGCGCGCCTCGTCGTCGCGCTCACCGGCTACGAGCGCCACCTGCTCGAGGACGCGCTCGACGTGCCGCCGGAGCGCATCGTCACGATCCCGAACGGGAGCGACGCGCCACAGGTCGCTCCAGCGCCGCCGCCCGCGGGCCTGCCGGCGCAGCCCTTCGCGCTGCTGCTCGGCGCCGTGTCGTCGCGCAAGCGCCAGGCCGCCGTGCTCGAGGCGCTGGCGGCGCAGGGCGTGCCGGCCGTCGTCGCGGGCCGCTTCGAGGGCAGCGCGCAGGAGCGCTCGGTCTGGGAGGCGTGCGTGGCGTGCACCGGCGCGACCTGGCTCGGCCACGTCGCGGACGCGGAGGCCGTCGTCGCGCTGCTGGTCGCCGCGTCCGTGCTCGTGCACTTCAGCGCGGCGGAGACGCAGAGCCTCGCGGTCGTCGAGGCGCTGTCGGTCGGGACGCCGGTGGTGCTGAGCGACATCCCGAGCCATCGCGAGCTGGCCGAGGCGCATCCCCGCCTCGTGCGGATCGTCGCGGACGCGGGTGAGCTGGGGGCAGCGGCTGCCTCGGCGCTCGCCGGCCCGCCGCCCCAGCCCGCAGCGATCCCGAGCTGGGTGGAGGTCGCGGAGCAGCTCGCGCGGGCATACCGCTCGGCCCATCCGTAACATGCCGGCGATGCCGGTGGAGGCGCCTCCCGTTCGCCCGCCGCTGCTGCCGGCGGCACGCTGGGGCCGCGCTGCCCTCGCACTGCTGCTGCTCGCGACGCTGTGCCGGTCGCTGATGTTCGCCTCGAGCCAGCCGACGCTGCTCGCGCCCGACGAGGACTACCACTTCCACTACGTCAACTACCTCGTGACGCAGCACGCGCTGCCGACCGTGCGGGGCAACTTCGCCACCGCCGAGACGTATGCGATGGCAGGAGACACCGGGCTCGGCGTCTTCCTGCAGGGGCCGATGGCCAGCTTCTCCGGCACGCCACACGCCGTCGTCGCGACGCTTGACCGCCTGCCGGGCGGGTACCGCAAGCCGACGGCGCCCGGCACGCGCAACGTCCTGCACACGCCCGGCTGGCACGCGGGCGCGGCGGCCGTCGATCGCCTGGCGGGCGGCAGCTCCCCCGTCACACGGCTCACGCTGATGCGCTACTACAGCGCCGTCCTGGGGACGATCGCGGTGTTCTTCGCCTGGCTGCTGGCCGCGCAGGTGCTCGCGCGCACGTGGCAGGCGCTTGCGGCCGCCTCGCTGCTGACGTTCCAGCCGATCGCGGCGTTCTCGTCCTCAACGATGACGAACGACGTGCTCGTGCTGCTCGGCTTCACCGCCACGCTCGCGTGGTGCGCGTTCCTGCTGCGCTCCGCGCCGCGCTCGCGACAGGGCGTCGGGCTCGGCCTCGCGCTGACCGTCGCGCTGCTGGCCAAGTCGACCGCGCTCGCGCTCGTGCCGCTCGTGGGGCTGACGCTGCTGTTGGTGCTGGCGACGCACCGCGCGCAGTGGCGCGCGGTGCTGGGGATCGCCGCCTGGGGGGCGGGGATCCCGCTCGTGCTGGCAGGCTGGTGGTACATCTACGCGCGCAGCCAGACCGGCTCGTTCCTCGGCGGCAGCGCAGCCGTCGGCGCCACGCTCGGTTCCGAGGCGTCGCACGGCATCGGGCACCTGCCGCAGGCGGTCTACACGTGGTTCGCGAACGTCTACCCCGGCTACTGGTTCGAGTACCTCGGCTACGAGGTCAAGCAGCACGACGTGTGGTTCTACCTCCCGCTCGTCGTCGGCCTGCTCGGGATCGCCGGGCTCGCATGGCGCCTCGTCGCGCTGCGGCGCACGCTGCTGCGCCCCGAGGCCGCCGAGTTGCGGCAGCTCGTCCTGCTGATCTGCGCCCCGCTCGTGCTGCTCGGCCCACCGCTGTTCGTCGACGTCGTGCGCGAGCTCCACGGCCTGCCGTTCGCCGAGAACCAGGCGCGCTTCCAGATGGCGGCGTTCCCGGCCGTCGCCGTGCTGATGATCGTCGGGCTGCGCCAGCTGACCTCGCGGGCGCCCAGGGCGTTCCCGGCCGCGACGGGCCTGCTCGTGGCGCTGGCGGCCGTCTTCTACTGGCACGACTACGTCGTCTGGGGCCTCGAGCGCTTCTACGGGCCGCTCGGCGCCGGCCTCGACACGCTGCTGCGCAACGCCGGCTGGCTCAAGCCCGAGTGGGTCGGGCCCGCCTGGTTCATCGCGCTGTTCGCGATCTCGGCGCTCGCCACGCTCGCCGCGTTCGCGCTCACCGTCGTGGGCGTGCGCCGGGAGCGTCCCGGCGGCGACCCAGCGCTCGCAGCATCAGGCTCCACCATGTCCGCTGCAGCCACACCAGCAGTGCTGCGCGACGCGCCTCCGCCAGATAGGGAGAGTCGAGCTCGGCGGTGAGCCACGCCGCGAATGCGGCTGCGGTTATGCGACGTCGATGCTGGACGTCGCGTCGCGCCCGCAGCAGCGACGGCAGCGCTCGCATGACCTCCGCCTGCGAGCGCAGCTTCGCGCCGAGCCAGCCGCCGCGCGCGGCGACCGGCAGCAGCGCGATCTCGGTCGCGAGCAGCGCCGGCAGCAGCGGCACGAGCAGCGCGGCCGGGTAGACGCGCAGCACCGTGCGCCAGCGGTTGCGCTCCAGCAGCTGCCATTTGCGCGCGCCGCGCGAGAACTCGTAGTCGTGCTCGACGACCGCGGCGGTCGTGATGCCGACGCCGTAGCCGGCGAGGCGCAGCCGCAGCGACAGGTCGACGTCCTCCATGTACATGAAGTAGGCGTCGTCGAATCCGCCGACCTCCTCCCAGGCCGAGCGCCGCACGACGAGCGCCGCGCCCGACGCGAAGCCGACCTCGCCATCCGAGCTTGCGCGCACCGGCTCGTCGCAGGCACCCGCCCATGAGAACCCGAGGAAGTGCGTGACGCCGCCGCTCGTGTTCACGCGCTCGCGGCCCGGCAGCGTCACGAGCGCCTGCCAGGCGCCCCAGTCGGGATGCGCCTCGGCGCCCGCGCGCAGCCCATCGACGCAACCCGACGCCGGCGTGGCGTCCGGGTTGAGGAACAGCAGCAGCGGTGCCTCGGTGGCGCGGGCACCCGCGTTGCAGCCGCCCGCGAAGCCGAGGTTCGTGCCCGTCTCGACGACGGTCGCCCCGGCCGCGCGTGCGACCGCGACGGTGTCGTCGCGCGAGGCGTTATCGACGACCAGCAGCTCGTCGTTCTCACCCAGCTGAGGCGCGAGCGCGGCGAGCGTCTGGGGCAGGAAGGCGGCGCTGTCGTACGTGACGAGCACGACTGCGAGGCCGGGTGCCGGCACGGGACTCAGCGGCGCGTCAGCTCGCGGGCGGGGGCGCTCGCGGCGTCTTCGTCGGTCGCGGCCGCCGTCTGCCAGCGCTCGGTGGCGTCCACCCGCTGCTGCAGCAGGCCGAGGCGCTGGGCGAGCAGCTTGTTCTGGTCGGCCAGGCGCGAGATCACCAGCGAGAAGTGCAGCAGCAGCACGAGGATGAAGCCGAACGCGATCACGAACAGCGCGGAGGGCGCGTAGTAGATGCCGATCGTGTGGGCGATCTCGGTCAGCAGCCCTCTCCAGACCGCGAGCAGCAGCAGCACCGCGGACGCGAACAGCCACAGCAGCGCGTAGCGCTCCATCAGCCGCCGCCGCCGCACGAGCTCGAAGACCAGCACGAACAGCCCGCCGGTCACGAGGATCGCAACGATCTGGATCCGCAGCGCCATCAGAGCGATTGCTGGGCCGTGACCGGTGCGGGGTCGCCGAACTCGACCGTCGGGCGTGCGCGGAACAGGCCGATGAAGATCGCGAGCAGCACCTTGATCATGTAATACGCCGAGCGGGTGCGATTGATTGACGAGGTGCCCGCGAGCCGCGATCGCATCGAGACCGGGATCTCGGCGCTGCTGAGTCGGTGCGCGTGCACCATCAGGATCGCCTCCACCTCCGGGTAGTCGTGTGGGTAGTCGCGCGCGAACAGTTCGATGGCACGCCGGGAGGCGAGCCGGAACCCGGAGGTCGGGTCGGTGACGCGCTGGCGCGTGATCGCGGAGATGATGCGCGCGAAGATGCGGATCCCGACCCGGCGCGAGGCGGAGCTGCGGTAGCCCTTCCCGGAGGGGTCGAGGAAGCGCGAGCCCGTCACCATGTCCAGCTGCGGGTTCGTGTCGAGGTGGGTGACGAGATCCTGGATCAGGCACGCGTCGTGCTGGCCGTCGCCGTCGACCTGCACGGCGAGCGAGTAGTCGTGCTCCGCGGCGTACGCGTAGCCGGACTGCATCGCCCCGCCGATCCCGAGGTTGAACGGATGGCGCAGGACGATCGCGCCGGCCGCGCGGGCGAGGTCGGCCGTGCGGTCGGTCGAGCCGTCGTCGACGACGAGCACGTCGAACCCCGGCGCGTGTGCGCGGAGCTCGGCGACGACTGCGCCGATGCAGCCGCTCTCGTTGTACGCCGGAACGATGGCCAGTCGTCGCGATCCCTGCCAGCGAGACATGGTCGAGCCTCCGCTTCGCCCGAGGTTGGGGGTGTTGGTCTGCAACGTTCGGGAGGTTGCGAAGTTGCGCAGTCTAGTCACTGCGCATGCGGAACCGTGCGGACGCGCGATCCGCGGGGCGGACGCGTACGATCGGCCGCTGCGCATGTCGCCGCTCACCTCGACAAGCAAGGGCCGCTCGCGGCTTGCGCGCCTGCGCCGGCTCGTGCTGGGCCGTCCGGCCGAGCCGTCCGCGGCGGCACGCTTCGCTGCCTACCAGGCCGCCGTCGAGCCGGCGCTCGCGGCCGCGCCGCGCGTGCACCGCTTCGCCGAGCCGCCGCGCGTCGCCGCGGCCGACGCGGAGGCCGCGGCCGTCGCATTGCTGAGCGGC
>JBJMLB010000050.1:0-32696 GCA_045805465.1 Conexibacter sp.
CGCGGCCGGCGCGGCGCCGGAGACGGTCCGCGTCGAGACGCGCTACGAGGCGCAGGAGGGCCAGCTCCGCGCGATCGCCACGGGCGCCGTCGCGCTCGAGCGCGGCGCCGCCGGTCGCGCCCCGGTCGACGAGCCCGCGCAGCACCGCGCCGCCGCGCGTGCGTTGGGCGTCGCCGCCGAAGGGCTCCAGCTCGTCGCCGCGACCGACTACTACCGCGTCTACTGCCAGAACGGCGCCGGCCCGGTGGCGGTCGTGGACGGGCTCGGGACGGTGCCGCTCGCCGAGCGCGCCCGTCGCGTGATGACGGGGCCGAAGCAGGACGTGCTCGCAGGGCTCGGCGACGCCGTCGCCGAGTCGACGCTCCAGCTCGGCGTCGGCAACGTGCTGCCGCGCGTCGCGCTCGTGTGCGGCTCGCGCATCGTCGACGCCTCCGACGCGCGTCGCGCGGAGGACATACTCACGACCGCGCAGGCGGCGCTGGCCGACCACGACGGACCGGCCGTCGCCGTGATCTGGCGCTGACGCCGATGTCGCTCTACCGCCAGCCCGGCGCCACGCGCCCGCTCCTGATCGCCGCGATTGCGGCGGTCGCGCTGCTCGCAGGCGGCGCGATCGGCTTCGCGCTCGGGCGCGGCAGCGCGCCGGACCCGTCGGCCCAGGACGTCGTCGCGCAGCTGCGCGACGAGCTTCGTCCGCTCGCGGGCGGTCTCGAGCTGCTGCCGACCGAGTACCCGCAGGCGCTCGCCGGCGGCGGCGAGTCGACCGCGGTCGAAGGCGACCTCACGCGCATCGACGCTGCGCTCGCCGCGGCGACGCCCGACCTGCGTGCGCTCGACCCCGAGGGCGCGCGCATGCTCGCCAAGCGCGTCGCGTCGTTGCGGCAGGCGATCGAGGCGAGAGCCGCAAGCGCGGAGGTCGCGCGTCTCGCCGCCTCGGCGCAGTCCGCGCTTGCGGACGTGCCCGGCGGCAGCTGACGGCCCGACGCCGCCCGCCGGGAAGGCGGACGGCGCCGGGGCGGTCCGATCAGCGGACGAGGATCGCCTTGGCGGAGTCCTCGGTGCCGCCCGAGACGGCGAGCACTCTCGCGGGGATCGCGGCTCTGCGCGCGACCTTGGCTCTGCCCTTGCCCTTCGCGCTTCTGGCACTGCCGGCGGCGAGCGCGTCGAGCACGTCTTGCTCTGGCTTGAGCGTGATCAGCGCTGCTCCATCGGAGTTCAGCTCGCCCAGGGCCTCGGCGATCACCGGCGAGGAGAGGCCGAGCTTCCTGGCCTTCTTCTTCGCGATCACCAGCGTCACGTCGACCGGGTCGGTCGGCGAGCCGGAGACCATCACAACGCCGCTGCCGAGCGGGAAACGCTTGCTCGCCAGCGTGAGTGTGATCGGCTTCGTGAACAGCGCCTGGTAGGCGGTCTCAGCCAGTCTCTGCGCCGCTCTCGCGGTCGCGGCAGCTCTGTCGGAGGCATCTCTTGCTCTGGTCAGCGTCGCGATCTGTCTCTGCAACGGCGCGACCGCGTTCGCGATCAGCGCGTCGGCGACCGACGAGACCGTGTCGGCGGCGTGGTAGGTGCCGCCGAGGTCGGTGCAGGCTCTTCTGAGGTCGGCGGCCGTCGCCAGGTCGACGCCGGTCGCGGTTCTCGCGACGGGGATCCACTTGGTGGGGTCGTCGCCGAGCCCGGCCGTCGTCTTCTGCCACGGCACGTAGGCGAACGACGGGTCTCTCCCCTGCCACGCGAGGACGTTCGCGGGGTCGGCCAGCGCCGCCACGCCGGAGCAGGTCGCGTGCGGCTGCACGTCGGTCTGCGCCGCCGGGTAGGCGAGCTTCTCCGCAGGCGTCATCGGCGCGCGGTAGTCGGTCGGCAGCACCGAGTAGTCGAGCACGCCGCCGCCGGTGACGCCGTTGCTCTCGGCGTAGCCGGCCGTCCAGCCGTCGGCGGAGACGACGTAGCGCGCCTGGGTCGTGAGTCCGGCGCCTGACGGGTCGGTCGAGAACGTCACGGTCGGCGTGTCGAGCTTCGCCGCCACGGTCGTGACGCTCGGCACAGCCGAGGCGCTCGCGGGCAGCGCGAGCGCGAGTGCGGCGAGCGCTCCGGCCGCGCGGATGCAGGTCGTTCGCTTCAACGTCGTTCCCTTCTCGTAAGAGTTGTTCTCGTGGGTTGCGCGCTTCACCATACATATTCTCTACAAACTTGGTAGGGTTAAGGGAGTTCGGAAGCTCACAACTGCGAAAGGGACCGATGGCAAGACGAACCAAGGCGATCCTCGGCGGGCTGATGCTGCTCGCCGTCCTGGTCGCGGGACCCGCGAGCGCTCAGGCGGCGACGGTCTTCGGCTCGGGCTCGAGCGCGATGCAGCCGTACTTCGAGGTGCTCGCGGCCGCCTACAAGAAGGTCGACCCGTCGACGAAGCTCGTCTACACGGCGAACAACGGCAACGCGGGCGCGAAGGACGTGCAGGACGGCAAGAGCGCGTTCGCGTTCCAGACGCGTCCGCCGCTCCCCTCGGACTCGGGCCTCAGCTATTCGAAGCTGTTCCTCGACGGCCTCTGCGTCGCCGTCAACCCGGCGAACTCGGTCAACAATTTGTCGATCGCGCAGGTGAGAGACATCTTCCTCGCCAACGTGACCGAGTGGGGCGCGGTCCCCGGCTCCAACCAGCGCTCGCCGATCTCGGCGTTCGGGCGCAACTCGACCGCAGGCCTCTACACGTTCTTCCAGAGCGCGGTGCTCGGCGGCCTGACCCAGGCGACGAACGTCACCCAGCTCGACAAGGACGGCGAGGTCGCGGTCGCGCTGTCGAAGAACCGGGCCGGGGTCGGCTACGTCGGGCTCGCCAACTCCGGACCGGGCAGCGGCGTCAAGCGCCTCAAGCTCGAGGGCCAGCCGTGCCAGGCGAGCGCGATCAAGACGCTGAAGTACCCGCTCTCGCGCTACGGCTGGATCGTGCTGCCGGCGAGCAGGCCGAACAAGGCGGCGACGAGGTTCGGTGACTGGATCCGCACGAGCTACGCGGCCGGCAAGATCATCGCGAAGGCCGGCGCGGTGCCCGCGTTCAACGCGAGAAGCCCGCCGAAGAAGCACAAGAAGGCGAAGAAGAAGTAGCGGTGGCCCGATGGCGCTAGCGAGCCGCACACAACGAGCGTCACGCGGGCTGCTGCCCGACCAGCGCGCCGAGCTGATGCTCGGCGCGCTGGTCTGCGCGGTGCTGCTGTTCGTGCTGCTGCTGGTCGTCTTCGTCTTCAAGGAGGCGTGGCCGTCGTTTCACCACAACGGCCTCGGCTGGTTCGGCCCCGGCGGCAACCCCGACCAGCAGGTGCAGGAGATCTACACCTCGGCCAACCTGCTCAGAAAGCCCGTCTACACGTTCCACGCGTGGCCGATCATCTGGGGAACGCTCGTCACGACGCTCGGCGCCGTGACGCTCAGCTTCGTCAGCGCGCTGTTCGTCTCGGTGTTCGTCGTCGAGTTCGCGCCGGAGGCGATCAAGCGCATCCTCGAGCCGGTCGTGCGGCTGCTCGCGAGCGTGCCGTCGGTGATCTTCGGACTGCTCGGCGTGCTGATCCTTGTGCCGTTCATCGGCAACCACGTGATCACCGACGACAACCGCCGCTCCGTCGCCTACGTCGTCTCGCTGAGCGGCTACAGCCTGCTCGCGGGCGTGCTGATCCTCAGCCTGATGATTGCGCCACTGATGATCGCCGTCTTCTCCGACGGGTTGCGAGCGGTGCCGCGCGGCTGGTTGGAGGGCTCGCTCGGCCTCGGCATCAACCGCTGGCGCACGTTCTGGAAGATTGGCGTGCGCACCGCGCGCCCCGCGCTCGTCGCCGGCACGGTGCTCGCGACGGCGCGCGCCCTCGGCGAGACCGTGATGCTCGCGATGGTCACGGGCGGCGTCTCGTTCGCGCCGAACCCGGCCGACGGGCTGATCTTCTTCGTCGAGCCGACGCGCCCGCTGGCGGCGACGATCCTGCAGACGGCGGAGGAGCTGACGTCGGAGCCGATGCGTCACACGATCTTCGCGATGGCCGCGGTGCTGCTGTTCAGCGCCGCGATGCTGTCGCTCGTGGGGTGGGCGGCGAAGCAGCCGATGAAGAGATATGGGGTGCGGGCATGAGTGTCGTGGCGCCTCCTTCGCCCAAGGCACCCGCGCCAGCGCGCCGCTCGGCGCGCGACTCCTCCGCCTCGTGGCGCTGGAGCGACCGCCTCGGGCTCGCGTTCGCGTGGTTCCTCGGGCTGACCTTCCTCGCCGTCACGGCGGCGATCGTCCTGTACATGATGGTCCAGGGGATCCGCTACGTGCGCCCGGAGCTGTTCGTCACGCACCCGGCCGCGGGCGTGACCGAGAGCGAGTCGGGCGGCTTCCTCGACCCGCTGATGGGGACGGTCATCGTCGCGCTGATGGCGATGGCGATCGCCTTCCCGCTCGGCCTCTCGATCGGCGTGTGGCTGAGCGAGTACGGGCGCCCGTCGTGGCTCGCGCGCGTGACCGAGTCGACGATCGAGATGCTCGCCGGCTCGCCATCGATCGTCTTCGCGCTGTTCGGCACGCTGATCTTCGAGCAGGGCGCGCTCGCGTTCCTGTCGCGCACGAACGACGGCGTCGTCTACGGCCGCTCGTTCTTCGCTGCTGCCTCGATGCTGTCGCTGATCGCGCTGCCGCTGATCGTGGCGAACGTGCGTGAGGGGCTGCAGGCGATCCCCGGCCACGTGCGCGAGGCGTCCTACGCCGTCGGCAAGACGCGCATCGCGACGACGCGGCGCGTGCTGCTGCCGGCGGCGCGGCCGTCGGTCGTGACCGGCGCGATGCTCGGCGTCGGGCGCATCATCGGCGACACGGCGATCATCGTGATCCTGCTCGGCGCGACGCTGCGCTTCACCGAGGCCAGCGACGTGCCGCTGCTGGGCACGCTCAAGGGGACCGGCTCCACGCTGACGACGTTCGTCTACGCGAACGCGCCGACCGGCGAGATCAACCAGCCGGAGAAGGCGTTCGCCGCCGGCTTCGTGCTGCTGTCGATGGTCCTCGTACTCAACTTCGCGGTGGACGTCGCCGCACGACGCGGGAGGCGCTGGAGATGACGAATGCAAGTCCTCAGCCGGTGCGCCGGCTGCCGCTGACGGGCGCCGACGCGCAGGTGATCGAACCGGCCGAGCAGCCGACGGCCGTGATGCCGGCCGGGAGCACCGTTCCGGGCGCTCCCAGCTTTGTCAGCGCGCCGCGCCGGAAGCTCGGCTCCTCGCCGCTCGCGGTCGACCGCATGCACGTCGACCAGCTGTCGATCGCCTACGGCTCCAAGCTGGCCGTCAAGGAGGTCTCGCTGCCGATCCGCCAGGGCGAGGTGCTCGCGCTGATCGGCCCGTCGGGCTGCGGCAAGACGACGCTGCTGCGCTCGCTCAACCGTTTGACCGAGCTGACGAAGACCGCCTCGATGAAGGGCCGCATCCTGCTCGACGGCGAGGACATCGCGACGTTGGAGCCGACGGCTCTGCGGCGGCGCGTAACGATGGTCTTCCAGCAGCCGAATCCGTTCCCGATGAGCGTCTTCGACAACGTCGCCTACGTGCTGCGCGAGCAGGCGTCGCGGCGCCCGCGCAAGGCCGCGCTGCAGGGAGCGGTGCGCAGCGCACTGGAGCGCGCCGGCCTCTACGACGAGGTCGCGAGCGATCTGGCGCACCCGGCTCTGCGCCTGTCCGGCGGCCAGCAGCAGCGGCTCTGCATCGCGCGCGCGTTGGCGGCCGACCCTGAGGTGCTGCTGCTCGACGAGCCGTGCTCGGCGCTCGACCCGGCTTCGACGCAGCGGATCGAGGAGCTGATCGTGACGCTGCGCGAGCAGGTCGCGGTCGTGATCGTCACGCACAACCTGCAGCAGGCCTACCGCATCGCCGACCGCGTCGCCTTCATGTACCTCGGCGAGCTGGTCGAGTTCGGGCCCGCGGAGCAGGTCTTCGGAGCCCCGCGCGAGGCGCGCACGAAGGAGTACGTCAGTGGCGGGTTCGGGTAGACGCGGCGTGGCGACCGCGCTTGTCCTTGCGATCGGGTGCGGCGGCCTGAGCGGCTGCGTCTCCACGCAGGACAAGAACGCGCGCGCGAAGCTCGTCGCCGACCGCACGATCGAAGGCCGCAAGCCGCTGTGGCTCGGCGGGCGCAGCCGCGACGTGCGCGTGCTGCACGTCGCGCGTGTGCGCGGCCGCCATGGCGGCGCGCTCGTCGTGACACTGCGCAACCGCGGTCGGAGCGCGTTGACCGACGTGCCGATCGCCGTCGGCATGCGCGGCGCCGGCGACCGCCGCAGGGAGCTGAACGGCGGCCGCGGGCTGGCGTGGTTTCAGACACACCTGCCGGCGATCGGCGCTGGCGAGACGACGACGTGGATCTACACGACGCGGCGCGCGCTGCCGGCCGGGCGGCCGTGGGCGGTCGCGGGACGGGCGAACGAGGCCGGGACGCTGCCGCGGATCGCAGCGACGCTCGCGCGGGGGCCCGCGGCGAGACGCGCCGCGACCGGCAGACGTGCGGCGGCCAGACGCGCGGCGGACGGCAGACGTGCGGCGGCGAGACGACGCCCGGCGCCGGCAGCCGTGCGCGTCGCGCTCGCCAACGACTCGGACGTTCCCCAGTTCGGGCTGCAGGTCTACGCGGTCGTGCGCGCGCACGGGCGCGTGGTCGCCGCCGGCACGGCGACGGTGAGACACCTCGGCTCGCGCGAGCGCGCGAGCGCGCGCGTCGCGCTGTTCGGCGCAGCCGGCAGACACACGGCACGCGTGCACGCGCTGCCGACGATCTTCGAGTGAGGAGAGCACGACGATGACGTTCACGGATCCCACCCCACCGCCCGCCGCAGCCCACGCGACGTCGTGGGAGCTGTGCGACCACTGCCAGGCGCCGCTCGCCGAGCGCCAGCGCTACTGCGTCGTCTGCGGCGCACGCCGCGCGCACGCCGACGACCCGGCCGCGCGCTACTTCGTCGAGTCGGCGCGCCGTGCGCGGGCAGCGGAGGCCGCGCCGGTGCCGGGCGCCAGCGCCGGGCGGGCGGCCGACGGGTCCGCGTCGCGCCTCAGATTCGCGCTGGTGTTCGCGCTGCTGCCGCTCGTCGCCGCGCTCGGCATCGTCGTCGGCCGCGGCAGCGGGAACGACCAGCAGCTCGTGGACGCGCTCAAGGCGCAGAAGGCGCCCGTCGTGAACGTGGTGGGCGGCGGCGCGAGCACCGCGAGCGACACGTCGAGCGGCGACGCCGGCACGAGCTCCGGCTCCAAGAGAGGCGACACGAGCGACCCGGCCAAGGGCAAGGTGATCGCGAGAACGAGATACGGCAGCGCGCGCAGCCTGACCGACTCCAGAGTGACGCCGCAGCAGCTCGAGGAGAGCAAGAGAGCGCTCGACCACATCGTCAACTCGAAGGGCAGAGCGTACGTGGAGCAGCAGCGCGACCTGCCCGACCAGATCATCATCCCGTGAGCCTGTTCGACCGCATCCGCAGCCGCCGCAAGGGCGACGCACCGCCGGCGGGCATGGTCCCGGCCGACAAGCTGGCGGCGCAGGCGTGGCGCGAGGCCGCGCGCACGCCCGCGACCGGCGAGCAGGGCGACCGCGAGCTGCTCGCACGCCGCGAGCGCCTGACCGAGCGCTTCGCGCTGCTGCAGGCGGACCTCGGCGGCGTCTTCTACGAGATGGCGATCCGCGACCACGTGCGCATGGACGTGCTGACGCGCAAGGCGGCCGAGCTGCAGCGGGTCGACGCCGACCTCGCGCAGGTCGAGCGCGAGCTGCGCGGGAACCCGCTTCCGCCGACTGCGCCCGCCGGAGCGTGCCCCGCGTGCGGAACGCCGCACACCGCACAGTCGCGCTTCTGCCACGGCTGTGGGCAGCCGCTCATCAGCCCGGCTCCGGGTACGACGGCGCAGGCCGCCATCGCCCGCACGAACGGATCGAGCGGAGCCGCGCCATGACGCACCTGCAGCTGCGCATCGTGGTCGCGCTGTCGCTGCTGTGCACGCTCGTCGTGCTCGGTGCAGGTCTGAGGGAGGGCGGCAGCGCCGACGCCTCCCCCGCGCTCGTCGCGCAGCGCAAGCCGGTCACGGTCGAGGCCCCTGGGCTCGGCGCGCAGGAGACGACGGACACCGGCTCGGCCGAGGACTTCTCCGGCGAAGGCAGCGCCGACTCGCCGGCGGACGAGGTCGGCACATTCGATCCCGCGCCGTCCGAGACGACGACCGAGACCGCCCCCGTGGACGACGGCGGCGAAGGCGGTGGTGGCGGCGGAAGCGGCGGCGACGACCCGAGAGCGGCGGCCGAGCCGCAGCCGACGAAGATCAGACACGTCTTCCTGATCGTGCTCGCCGGCCACGGCTTCGACGCGACGTTCGGCGGCGGCTCGCCGGCGACCTACCTCAACACGACGCTGCGCCCGCAGGGCACGCTGCTGACCGGTTACAGCTCGCTCGGCCGCGCCGGCCTGGCGGACGAGCTGGCGATGATCGGCGGGCAGCCGCCCAACGCCGACACGCGCAGCGACTGCCCTGTGTACAGAGAGATCCCGCCGACGAGGGCCCCGTCGAGAACGGGCGAGGTCACGGCCGACGGCTGCGTCTACCCGAACACCGTCACGACGATCGCTGACCAGCTGAGCGCGAGCAGACGCGAGTGGCGCGCGTACGTCGAGGACCTCGACAGAGGACCTGCGCCCGCCCCCGACGTCGCGCCGAAGGCGACTTGCCGTCACCCGGCGTCGAACGCGGCGGACGACACACTGAGAGCGCGCGTCGGCGATGGCTACACGACCCGCCGCAACCCGTTCGTCTACTACCACTCGCTGCTCGACCTCGGCGACTGCGACGCGAACGACGGCTCGCTCGCGGAGCTGGAGGACGGCCTGCGCTCAGCCAGCGCCACACCGAATCTCGCGTACATCGCGCCCAACCTCTGCAACGACGGGACCGAGTCGCCCTGCATCAACGGCAGCCCCGGTGGTCTCGCCGCCGCTGACGCGTTCCTCGCGACGTGGGTCCCGAAGATCCTCGCCTCCCCGGCGTACAGAGCCGACGGCCTGCTGATCGTCGCCTTCGCCGGCGACGTCACCCCGCCCGCGGACCCGGCCGCTCCTCCTGCCGCGGACGCACCGGTGAGAAACGGCGCGCTGCTCGTCTCCCAGTACGCGCAGGCCGGCGGTACCGGCGCCACCGCGTATGACCCCAACTCCGTGCTGCGCTCGCTCGAGGACCTCTTCGCCCTCAGACCGCTCGCCCGCGCCGCGAAGGCCGGCTCCTTCGCCCCTACCGTGCTCGGCAAGGCGTACGTCACGCCGCCGAGCGACGGGTAGCCGAGACGTACCGATCACAGCTGCCCTCGCAGTGATATCTGTTGATATCGTCTCGCACATGCCCGACATCCTGATCCGAGATGTGCCCGCCGAGGATCTTGCCCGCATCGATGCGCTTGCCGCGGGGCTCAAGCTCTCACGCACGGAGTATCTGCGGCGCCGGCTGCACCAGGAGGCCGCTCGTCCGTCGACGCCGGTGACCTCAGGCGATCTGCAGCGGTTCGCGTCTCGCTTCTCCGACCTCGAGGATCCCGAGGTCATGCGTCGAGCCTGGTCGTGACCGCGGCGACCGAGCCGTCGGGCTGGCTGGTCGACAAGTCCGCGCTGGTCCGACTCGGGCGCAGTCCGGACAGCGACGCATGGGCCGATCGGATCGAGCGCGGGCTCGTTCGCATCGCCACCGTCACGCTGCTCGAGGTCGGCTACTCGGCACGCGACGCCCAGGACATTCACGCAGGGCTGTGCGAACCGCCGGTCGCGTCGATGCCCGTCGAGTACGCGGCGCCCGCATCAGAGGATCGCGCCGTGGAGGTGCTGACCCTGCTCGTCGATCGCGGCCATCATCGGGCGCCGTCGGTGCCGGATCTCCTCGTCGCAGCGATCGCCGAGCGCGCCGGCCTCGTCGTCTTGCACCAGGACAAGGACTTCGACCTCATCGCGCAGGTCACCGGCCAGCCGGCCGAACGGCTCAGGGGCTGAAGCGCCCGCTCAGATCCAGGCGACCCGCTCCGCCGCCAGTAGCTCGCGGGCGACGCCGAGCGGGCGGGGGTCGACCCAGGCGCCGAGGTCGACGGCGCGCGGGAGGAAGCCGTGGGTGACGAGGAAGTCGGCTTGCGCTCTGAGCGCGTCGAGCTTGCGGTAGGAGAGGTCGACATGGAGCTGATCGGGCCAGTTGGCGCCGTGCGCGGTCCGCACGTCCCTCACCGAGGTGCCGGTCTCCAGCGCGAGCAGCTCAGTCGCGTCGGGCGCGTTGAGCTGGGCCCATGCGCCCGCCCGCATCAGCACCGCGAGCAGCCGCACGACGACGTTCGGCTGCTGGTCGAGCAGCTCGGCGTCGACGACGATCGCGGCCGGGGTTGTGCCGCTCGTGCGCACCGCCGGGTCGAGGTGGCGGCCGACGTTCGCGACCGCCACGGCGCCGACGCGCGCGGCCGCCGCGGCACCGGCGGCGCCCGCGACGAAGACGGCGTCGACGTCGCCGCTCGTGAGCGCGGCGAGCTCGGCCGCGTACGGGTCCCCGAGCTCGTCCGAGGCGTCGACGTCCACGTGCGCGACTTCGCCGGGGAAGATCCCCGCGAGCCCGAGCGCCGCATGCAGCCCGCGGCTGGCGGCGGCGCGGTGGACGTCGACCGAGGCGCCGCGGTCGAACGGCAGCGCGAGGCGGCAGCCGGCGAGCTGCTCCGGGCCGGCGATGCGAGCGTCCGGCATGGCGACGACGGCCTGGAACGTCTCGATCCACGTAAGGCCGATCAGCCGCGTCGCGCGCCCTTCGCTGAGTTCCCACAGCGCATGGGTGCTGTCGCCCTCCCACAGACGGTCAACAGGCGCCGCCGCGCGGAGGAGAGAGTCGCGCGGCGACGCCTGTGACGTTGCGCGCAGGTCGCCGCTGGCGGTCTCCTGCGCGCGATGACCCCCGCCGACGGACAGCGGCGTACCGTCAAGCGCCGCCTCGCGCTCGAGCCAGCCGAGCTGGTGGGCGATGCCCGTCGCCGTGGGGATTGGGCTGCGATCGACCTGGATCGGGGAGCGGTCGATCGCTGTGATCGCGCGGCCGGGAGACGTCACTGCGCGGTCGGTCTTCGCGAGTGCATGTGGACGTGCCGCACGCGTCCGCGTCTTAAACCTTGTTTTCCTGACCGGCTTTACAGAGTTTGCCATGCCCGAACTGTAGCGCATTCTCCACTGACTTTGTAGGGAAACTAGAAATCCTGTCCTTCTGGCACTCTTCTGGCGATGACGTTCGCCGTCCCACCAGCGGGCTACGACAGCTTCATGGGCCGCTACTCGCGGCAGCTCGCTCCGCTGCTCGCGCGCTTCGCCGGCGTCCGCCCCGGCGTCCGGGTGCTCGACGTCGGCTGCGGCCCTGGCGCGCTCACCGAGGTGCTGGCAGGACTGGTCGGCCCCGAGCACGTCGCCGCCGCCGAGCCGTCACCCGGCTTCGCGGCCGCGTGCGCGGCGCGCGTGCCCGGCGCCGACGTGCGGGCCGTGCCGGCCGAGACGCTCCCCTGGGAGGACGCGACCTTCGACGTCGCGCTCGCGCAACTGGTGGTCGAGTTCATGGGCGATGCGGGCGCCGGCGTGCGCGAGATGGTGCGGGTCGTCAAGCCGGGCGGCACCGTCGCCGCCTGCACCTGGGAGGCGGACGGCGGGATGACGATGCTGCACGCTTTCTGGGAGGCGGCCGTGGCGGTCGACCCTGCGGCGCCGGCCGAGCCGATGCGCCTCGGCCGGCCGGGCGCGATGCGCGAGCTGTGGGCCGGCGCCGGCGTCGGCGAGATCGTCGTCGAGCCGCTCGACGTCGAGTGCGCCTACGAGGACTTCGACGGCTTCTGGCGTCCGTTCACCAGCGGTGTCGGGCCCGCCGGCTCCTACCTCGCCTCGCTCGCGCCCGACGCGCAGGCCGCGCTGCGCGAGGAGTGCCGGCAGCGGCTCGGCGACCCGCAGTCGGCGTTCCGGCTGCCCGCGCGCGCGTGGGCCGTGCGCGGACGCGTGCCCGGGTAGGCTCAAGGCCGCACCACGTCGACGAGCACGGCGCGCTCGCTTCCGCCGCGCACCGTGCGCTCGGCGACCTGGCCGATGCCGCGCACGTAGTACTTGGCGTCGAGGACGCCCGGCTCCAGCGGCGTCCACTCCTTGGTGCGCAGCGCGTGGTCGAAGGTCCCGTATGGGACGGTGACGCGTGCATCGCGAGCGACGACCTGGAAGCGGTCCTCCGCGTGACCCGGGTAGAGCTCTTGACGGTGGCGCTCCCCCACCCGCGGGTGCGCCGGCATGTAGATGCCGGCGCGCGCGCCGTCCACGCCCGCCCGCCACGTGCCCTCGCTGCTCGTGACGTGGCCGTGCGCGTCGAGCTCGGCGGTCTGCTCGCCGAAGTACCAGACGGTGCCGTTGCGATCCTGGGCGTAGTAGTCGGTGGTGCGCTCCGCGAGCCTGCCGCGGAGGTAGAGGCGGTCGTGGACGACGACGCAGCGGGCACCGTCGATGCGCTCGGTGCGGTGGGTGACGGCGAAGACGTCGCGCGCCGACCTGCCGTCCTTGCTGCCTCTGTAGACGTACGTCGTCCCCGGCTCGAGCGGGAACCACGGATTGTCGACGTGCGCGTCGAAGTCGCGTCCGAATGCAGGCACCGCGAGGAGCATCAGCCAGCAGACGGCGGCCGCGGAGACAACCATGCGCCGGGCTCGAATCATCCTGGTGAGTGTTCCCGCCGACGCCGAACTCTTTAACGTCCGTCGTGGCGGCTCGCAAGGAGCCTGCCCCGGACGAGCGCGGGCCGTACCCGGTGTGACGACGGCGCGCAATGGAGGTATCGATGATCCAGCTGTTTCAACTCCTCGGCGCCGTGCTGATCCTCATCCCGTTCGCCTGGTCGCAGCTCGGAGCGCTCAGCGTCTCCTCGGCGCCCTACCTCGGCCTGAACCTGGCCGGATCGGCGGTGCTCGCCGCCGTCGCGCTCGCGGACTCGCAATGGGGGTTCCTGCTGCTGGAGGCCTGCTGGGCGCTCGTCGCAGGCTGGCAGCTGCTGCGCCCGCGCGCCGAGGCATGACTTCAGCCCGCCGTCATCCCAGCTCCGGCGGCGGCTGACCGTAGGCGGCTGGCGTACGCGAGAGGCGGATCGGGTTGGCGGGGACGCGGACGGTCGACCCGTCGGTCCGTGGGATCTCGCTCACCGGCTCGAGCCCGAGCCGCTCGGCGAGCGCGAACGCGCCGGCGACGTCATTGACCTCGCCGGCGGGGACGCCGGCCGCCAGCAGCCGCTGCGCCCAGGCGGCGGCCGGGGCGGCGCGCAGCCGCTGCTCGAGCGCCGCGCGCAGCGCGTCGCGGCTGCCCACGCGCGCGTCATTGGAGGCGAAGCGGGGGTCGTCCGCGAGCTCCGGACAGCCGAGCTCCGCGCACAGCGCGGCGAACTGGCGGTCGTTGCCGACCGCCAGCACGAGGTCGCCGTCGCTCGTGGCGTACAGGTCGTACGGAGCGATGCTCGGGTGCCCGTTCCCCATGCGTCTCGGCACGACGCCCGCGGCCGTGTACGCCGAGCCCTGGTTGACGAGCGCCGCGAGCAGGCAGGAGAGCAGGTCGACGTCGACCCGCTGCCCCTCCCCCGTGCGCTCCCGGTGGCGCACGGCGGCGAGGATCCCGACGGCGGCGAACAGCCCGGTCACGACGTCGACGAGCGCGACGCCGACCTTCTGCGGCGGCCCGTCGGCCGGCCCGGTGATGCTCATGAGCCCGCCGACCGCCTGCACCAGCAGGTCGTAGCCCGGCAGCTCGGCTCCGGCCCCGCGCCCGAAGCCGGTGATCGAGCAGTACACGAGTTGCGGCCGCTCGCGCGCGAGCTGCTCGTAGCCGAGCCCGAGCCGCTCCATCGTGCCGGGGCGGAAGTTCTCGACGACGACGTCGGCGCTCGACGCGAGCTCGCGAGCGCGGGCGCGATCCGCCGCGTCGGCCAGGTCCAGCGCGACGCTCTCCTTGTTGCGGTTGACGGAGAGGAAGTAGGTGGCCGTCCCGCGCTCGTCGTAGGGCGGCCCCCAGCTGCGCGTGTCGTCGCCGATCCCGACCCGCTCGACCTTCGTGACGGTCGCCCCGAGGTCGCCGAGCACCATCGTCGCCAGCGGGCCGGCGAGCACGCGGGAGAAGTCGAGGATGTGGATGGAGTCGAGCGCCGACACCTGGTTAGATAATAGAATCTATAAGAAAGGACCCCCTGCCGATGACCACCGCCTCCTCCGCGACGCCGACGCTCAACCCGCGCGACTTCCTCAACCTCGACGCGCTGCTGAGTGACGAGGAGCGCGACATCCGCGACACCGTGCGCAGATTCGTCGCCGAACACGTGACCCCGCACGTGGGCGACTGGTTCGAGGCCGGGACGATCCCCGCGGAGCTGGCGCCGGCGTTGGGCAGACTCGGCCTGCTCGGGATGCACCTCGAGGGCTACGGCTGCGCGGGCGCCTCCGCGACCGCGTACGGGCTCGCGTGCATGGAGCTGGAGGCGGGCGACAGCGGGGTGCGCTCGCTGATGTCGGTGCAGGGCTCGCTCGCGATGTTCGCGATCTGGCGCTGGGGCTCGGAGGAGCAGAAGCAGGAGTGGCTGCCGCGGATGGCCGCCGGTGAGGCGATCGGCTGCTTTGGCCTGACCGAGCCCGACGCCGGCTCGGACCCCGGCTCGATGCGCACGCGCGCGCGCCGCCAGCCGGACGGCGACTGGATCCTCAACGGGTCAAAGATGTGGATCACGAACGGCTCGGTCGCGCAGGTGGCGGTCGTGTGGGCCGCGACCGACGAGGGCATCCGCGGCTTCCTCGTCCCGCAGGGCACGCCCGGCTTCAGCGCGCCGGAGATCCACAAGAAGCTGTCGCTGCGCGCGAGCGTGACGAGCGAGCTGGTGCTCGACGACGTGCGCCTGCCGGACTCCGCCCGGCTGCCGGAGGCGACCTCGCTGCGCGGCCCGCTCTCCTGCCTGAACGAGGCGCGCTACGGGATCGTGTGGGGCGCGGCCGGCGCCGCGCGCGCCTGCCTGGAAGCCGCGCTCGCCTACGCCAAGGAGCGGATCGTCTTCGAGAAGCCGATCGCCGCGACGCAGATCCAGCAGCAGAAGCTCGCGTTCATGGCGCTGGAGGTCAACCGCGCCTCGCTCGTCGCGCTGCACCTCGGGCGCATGAAGGACGCCGGCACGCTGCGCCCCGAGCACGTCTCGATGGGCAAGCTCGGCAACGTCAACGGCGCGCTCGACGTCGCCCGCACCGCCCGCCAGGTCCTCGGCGCCAACGGCGTCAGCCTCGAGTACCCGGTGATGCGCCACGCCAACAACCTCGAGTCGGTCGTCACCTACGAGGGCACCGCCGACGTGCACGCGCTCGTGATTGGCGGCGCGCTGACCGGCATCCAGGCGTTCCGCTGAGCGGCGCATGACCGTCGACACCACGCAGCAGCACGCCGTTGAGTGGCTGCGCCGCGCGATCGTCGCGGGCGAGCTGCGCCCCGGCGAGCGCGTGCCGCAGGACGAGGTCGCCACGCGCATCGGCGTCAGCATCGCGCCGCTGCGCGAGGCGCTGCGCGTGCTCGAAGGCGAGGGGCAGCTGACCTACCGTCCGCGTCGCGGCTACTTCGTCACCGAGCTGCGGATCGACGACCTCACGGAGATCTATGCGCTGCGCCGGCTGCTGGAGGCGCGCGCCGCCCGCCATGCGCTCGACCTGCTCGACGCGGACGGCGTGGAGCGCATCGTGCGCGCCGCCGGCGACTGCGCCGACACGGCCGCAGCCGGTGACGTCGCGCAGACGCTCGACGCCAACCGGCGCTTCCACTTCGCGCTGTTCGACGCGCCCGGCCAGCCGCACCTGCTCAAGCTGATCCGCACGCTGTGGGACGCGACCGAGGCCTACCGCGCGCTCTACTACAACACCCCCGAGGAGCGTGCGGCCGCCGTCGACGCGCATGACCGGATCGTCGACGCGGTCCGCGCGCGCGACGCCGAGCGGCTCGTGACCGAGCTCGACGCCCACCGCGAGCAGGCGCTCGCCGCGCTCGCGGAGATCCTGCCCGCCGGCGCCGAGGAGACGCAGCCCTAATAGGGATTGGCGACGCTCAGGCCAGCGCCGGCGCGACGGCCGCCGCCGCCGCGAGCGCCAGTGCGGCCAGGCGCGTCGCGCGGCGCGGTCTGTCCGCGAGCTTCTCGGCCGTGACGAGCACGGTCAGCGCGGCCATCGCCGGCAGCATCGCGCCGGCGCTCGCGACGCCCATCGCGAGCATCGCAGCCCAGCAGGAGCCGACGCAGGCGCTGCCGTTGCGCACGCCGAAGCGCGCGACGGCGGCGTCCGCGCGCCGGCCGTACGGCGGCAGCGGGACGGTGCGGTGGCAGGCGCGCAGCGCGGCCAGCTTCCAGCGCGTGAGCTGCCACGCGGCCGCCAGCGCCAGCGCCGCCGCCAGCGCGAGGCCCGGGTCGAGCCGCGTCCACAGCGGCGACAGCGCGAGCACGAGTCCGCCGAAGGCGAGCCAGATGCCGAGGTACACCGCCGCGAACAGCGCCATCGCGCGCCGCCGGCGACGGCGCAGGCTGTTGACGCCGACGTGCGCGAGCGCCGGAAGCGCCGCCGGAAGCATCATCGCGGCGCTCATCGCCGCCCACATGCCGAGGTGATGCGGCGCCGTCATCGCGTGCGGCCCCGACGCCCGGTGCTCGCCCGGGTCGGCGAGCAGATGCACGGCGAGCGCGACCCACGCGACGACGACCGCCAGCTCGTACGCGAGCGTGACGCGCCGGCGCAGCAGCCGTCGCGGCGCGCGCGCCTCCCAGCCCAGGAGGCGCGCGCCGCCAGTCGCCGTCGCGGCCATCAGCCGTAGAAGACGCTCACCCGGCCGACCTGCACCGGCGAGTGCTCGCTCAACGACTCGGGCACCGCGTGCTGCTCCTCCTCGGAGGCCTCGGGGTCGACCGGCTCGATCGGCCGGAACGTGACGTGCAGCGCATCCTGGTTCCAGCGGCCCTGCGCGACCAACTCGCGTACGAGGTCGCTGATGTCGATCGTGTAGCGCAGCCCGTGCGCGTGCGCGTCGCCGCGCGGCTCGCGCACGTGCTCGATGCCGAAGAACGACAGGTTGCCGACGTGGTGACGCCTGGCCTGCGCAGCGGAGGCGCCCTCCGGCAGGTTCACGTAGACGCCGTAGGCCGTGCCGGGGTTGCGCTCGCCCTCGATGTCCTCGATGTTGAGGTAGACGTGGCGCTCGCTCAGCGCCTCGGGCGCATCGCCGCCGCCGGCGAGCGACTCGACCGTCGCGCGGTCGATCGGGACTGTCACGCTGGCGGGGGCGCCCGCGAGCTCGGTCGGCTGCTCGCTGGCGCCGACCATCTCGGCCTGCTCGGGATCCGGCGGGTTCGGCGTGCTCATCGTGACGGCCTCCGGCCTCGACGTCGGGGCTCCGCTGGTCGGCGCCGGCTCGTAGGTGTACCCGAGCTGACCGGCGACGTCACCGATCTCAGCGCCCGTCAGCTGCACCTGCTGCCCGTCCTCGTCGAAGAACGAGAACGTCTGGTCGGTCCAGCGCGAGTCGGTCGGATCGGCGTGTTCGGGGTCGCCGGCCCAGTCGAACCAGATGCGGTCGACGTTCGCATGGTGCAGCCAGAAGATCGGATCGGCCGCCGCAGTGAGCGGATTGCTCATCAGGCCGTCGTCGCCGCCGACGAGGCCGTGCACGATGTTGTGCGGCGTCTGCTCGACCGCGCCCGGGGAGCGCCAGAACTGGCCGACGCCCGTCACGGCGCCACCGAACTGCGTGCGCCCGACGAACAGCGGTCGTTCGAGCGCCGGCGCCGCCGAGCCGGCCAACAGCGGGATCGCGCCCCTGCCGCTGTTGACGCGCGGATCGCGCTCGGCCGCGAACAGCGGGTTGTCGCCGCCGGGCGAGTCGCGGAAGGCGAGCGGCAGCGTCGCCTGCACGCCGCCGGCGCCGTAGTCCCAGTAGGGCAGCGCCCAGTCGGCCGGGCCGCCGGTCTCTCTCACCGCGGCCCGCACGATGCGCTCGAAGAACCAGACGTACATGCGATGCCACGGCAGGAAGAACCAGGTGCCGTGCTGACAGCCGTTCCACAGCGGCTCCGGCGGTTCGGCGCTCGTGCCGTGCATCGCGGCCTGGTAGACCCAGCTCGTGGGATCGTCGGCGTCCCGTTCTCTCATCGCTCTTACTGCCGCCGCGTAGGCGGCCAGCGTCTCGTCCCCGTCCGGCAGCGTCCACGCGTTGCGGCGCACCAGCACCGCCGTCTCGATGCTCATCGTTCGGCCTCCCGACCGTCCCCGCCCGGACCCTCATGGCCCGATGCTCACTGATCAAGAGCAACGTAACGCGAAGCGGCGCGCGTCGCAAAGGCCCGCCCCCGAGGCTGGCGCAGCCGGAACATGTGCCGCCGACGAGCAGGCGCCTGATTAGTCTGCCCATGACGTTCCGGTAAGCGGTGCGTCATTCGATCGATCGGCGGTCCGATCGGGCCGCCCAAGCGCAGGGGAGCGCATGTGATGAGCGACGAGGATCTCACCGACAGAGCCGCGCTCGAGGCCGCTGTGCGACAGGTGGCCGACGAGTACCTGAAGGATCCGAACATCAACTCCGTCGGCCTCGGCTACAAGGTCGTTGACGGCAGACGGACGGACGAGCTGGCGCTGCAGTTCACGGTCGACGAGAAGCTCGCGCCGGAGGCGCTGGAGAGCGCGGCGACGACGACGATCCCGGACCAGATCACGACGGCGAGCGGCATCACGCTGCCGACCGACGTGATCCCGCGCACGTTCAAGACGCACCCGGTGCTCGTCGAGCCGGGCGTGAAGCCGGACCGCAAGCGCCGCCTGGACCCGATGCAGCCGGGGGCGAGCGTCGGCAACGCGCGCTCGCAGGAGGCCGGCACGCTCGGCTGCCTCGTCGCCGACACCGCCTCGGGCGCCGTCCGCATGCTCTCCAACTGGCACGTCTTCCACGGCCCGGAGGGGCAGCTCGGCGACCCGATCGCGCAGCCTGGCCCGTTCGACGACAACCGCGCCGAGGCGAACGTGTGCGGCAAGCTCGAGCGCAGCTTCCTCGGCCTCGCGGGCGACTGCGCGATCGCCAGCATCGCCGGCCGGCCGGCGCTCGACGAGACGCTCGAGCTCGGCGTGGCGGTGCGGCAGATCGCCGACCCCGCGCTCGGCGACCGGCTCGTCAAGTCAGGCCGCACGACGGCGGTCACGTACGGCGTCGTGAAGCGCATCCACACCGTCTCGAAGCTGCGCTACGGGACCGAGCAGCACCAGATCGGCGGCTTCGAGATCGGCCCCGACGACGCGCATCCTGCGGAGAACGGCGAGATCTCGATGGGCGGCGACTCCGGCTCGGCGTGGATGGCGGTCGACCACGACGGCGACGCGACCGACGTCATCGTCGGCCTGCACTTCGCGGGCGAGACGGGCGGGGAGCCCGAGCACGCGCTCGCCTGCCAGGCCTCGTCCGTCTTCGAGAAGCTCGAGATCCGGCCGCTGGCGCCGGAGGCGGAGGGCGCGATCGAGGTCGCGCCGCAGATCGGCGGCGGCTACGACGCGGGCTTCCTCGTCGACCATCCGGTGCCGCTGCCGGTGGCGACCGAGCCGACGATCGAGGCCGACTACGCGCCCACGAGAGCGGGCGAGCACGTGCGCCACTGCACGCACTTCTCGCTCGCGATGAGCGCTGGCCGCCGCTTCTGCCGCTGGGTCGCCTGGAACGTGGACGGCGGGGCGATCAAGAGACTGTCGCGCGAGGGGCTCGACTTCGTCGTCGACCCCGCCTACGACCGCAGATTCCAGGTCGACAACGACCTGTACAAGAACGACAAGCTCGACCGCGGGCACATCGCGCGCCGCGCCGACCTGCTGTGGGGCACGCTGCCGGAGGCCGAGGCGGCGAACAGAGACTCGTTCTTCTTCTCGAACATCACCCCGCAGCTCGAGAACTTCAACAGAGCGAGCGAGAACGGCCTCTGGGGCAAGGTCGAGGACGGGATCTTCGACGAGGTCAGCGTGGACCGCCTGCGCGTCAGCGTGTTCGGCGGGCCGATCTTCGGCGACGCCGACTTCCTCTTCCGCGGCGTCCTCGTGCCGCGCTCGTTCTGGAAGCTGATCGCGTATGTCGAGAACGGGGCGCTCGCCGCGAAGGCCTACCTGCTGACGCAGGAGGACCTGGAGAACCAGCTGGAGACGCTCGCGCTCGAGCCGTTCAAGACGTTCCAGGTCCCCGTGGGCGAGCTGACGAGACGGACCGGCCTCGACTTCGGCCCGCTCCTGCAGGCCGACACCGCGGCCGCGAGCACGCCCGAGGCGATCGCCGCGGCGACGGGGCCGCGCGTGCCCGGCGCCCGCCGGATCCGCTCAGAGGACGAGATCGTGGTGTAGCGGGGGGTCGGACGGGTCCACAACATAGGAGGTGTTGAGCTGAGAGCGTTGGCGCGGCACACTCGAACGGATGCTCCGATCCGCCGCCCAGTCGCCCGTCCGACAAGGTGACGTGCGCCGTCGTTCGCGCTACCTTGAGCCCGTGACCGTCAAGGAGCGTTTGCACCACGCCGTCGAGAACATGACCGACGAGGAGGCGCGCGCCGCGCTGCGCACGCTCGCCGACGCGTCCGGCGATCCCGTCGCATGGATGCTCGACCACGCGCCGCTCGACGATGAGCCTGAGACCGACGAGGAGCGCCAGGCTGTCACCGAGGCGCGCGCCGATCGCGAGCGCGGCATCAAGCCGGTTCCGCTCGACGACGTCCTCGCCGAGTTCGACGGTCGGTGACCGGGCCGAACTGGCGCGTCGTCATCGACGACCGCGCCCGCAAGGACCTGCGCCGCATCGACCCGCCGACCCGCAAGCGCGGGCGCGCGTACGACCGCTGACGACTTTGCCGACGTGGCGCGGCGAGCGCGCCCGCCGGCGCGTCGAGGCATGCGAGCGCGGCAGAGCGGGAACGACGTTCCCCGTGCCGCGCACGCGCCGCGTCGACTGCTCCAGCCCCGGGATCGCTCGCCGCAGACGCGGGCGCGGCTTCGCCTACATCGACGCGCGCGGAGCGCCGGTGCGTGACGAGGCGACGATCGACCGCATCCGCGCGCTTGCGATCCCGCCCGCGTGGAGCGACGTGTGGATCTGCGCCGACGCGCGCGGGCACATCCAGGCGACCGGGATCGACGCCGCCGGGCGCAAGCAGTACCGCTACCACGACGACTGGCGCAGACGCCGCGACCAGGCGAAGTTCGACGCGATGATCGCCTTCGCGCGGGCGCTGCCGGCGCTGCGGCGGCGGGTCGCGCGCGACCTCGCCGAGACGAACGACGGCGACGGCGGGCTCGGCGAGGCGCGCGTGCTCGCGTGCGCGGTGCGGCTGCTCGACGTCGGCCTCTTCCGCATCGGCGGCGAGGACTACGCCGCGCAGAACGACACCTACGGACTCACGACGCTGCGCAGATCGCACGTCCGCGTGCAGCCCGACGGGCTGCTGTTCGACTTCCCCGCCAAGCACGGCGTGCGGCGCGTGCAGCACGTCGAGGATCCCGACGTGCGTCCTGTGATCGCTGCGCTCAAGCGCCGGCGCGGCGGCGGCGAGGAGCTGCTGGCGTTCCGCCGCGGCCGCCGCTGGGTCGACGTCAAGGCCGCCGACGTCAACGCCTATCTGAAGGACGCCGCCGGCGGCGACTTCAGCGCGAAGGACTTCCGCACCTGGAACGCGACCGCGCTGTGCGCCGTCGCGCTCGCCAAGCGCGCGCAGGAGTCGTCCTCGCGCACGTCGCGCAGACGGATCGTGAAGGCGGCGATCGACGAGGTCGCGACGTTCCTCGGCAACACGCCCGCCGTCGCACGCGGCTCCTACGTCGACCCGCGCGTGGTCGATCGCTTTGAAGAGGGCCTCACGGTCGCCGCCGCGCTCGCCGCCGACCACGAGACGGTCGAGGAGGACGAGCCGGTCCCCGAGCAGAACGTCAGCGAGCGCGTGCGGCGCGCGGTGCTCGACCTGATCGCCGGCGAGGAGGACGCGCCCGGCGTGGAGGAGATCGCCGCCTAGCTGGGCCGCCTAGCTGACGCCCGGCGGCTCGGCGTCGGGCTCCGGCGGCTGCGGGTCGTCGGGGATCTCGGGCCCGGTCGGGTCCGGGGAGGGAACGTTCGGCTCGCCGGGCTCGGGCTCGACCGGCGGCTCGGGGTCGGGGACCTCCGGCGCGGGAGGAGTCTCGGCCGGCTGCTCGGGAGGCGTCGGGTCAGATGGGATCTCCGGGCCGCCGGGAGGTCCGGTCGGAGCCTCGGGGGGACTGGGATCGGGTACCTCGGCGACGGGAAGCGGGGACGTGGACATGTTCCATCGCTACCCCCCTCCCGGCCGCGCAAACGGGCGGTCGTTGCGCGAACGAGCGCGCGTGGCGAGCGCGAGGCGGGGTAGTGCTCGGGGACCTGCCCCGAACGCGACAGAGGAGTGCGAGACGATGAAGGCCGTCACGTTCCACGGAAGACGCGACGTGCGCGTCGACACCGTGCCCGACCCGTCCATCCAGGAGCCCACGGACGCGATCGTGAGAATCACCTCAACCGCGATCTGCGGCTCGGACCTGCACCTCTACGAGGTGCTCGCACCGTTCATCGACGAAGGCGACATCCTTGGCCACGAGCCGATGGGGATCGTCGAGGAGGTCGGCCCAGAGGTCCATCAGATCGCCAGAGGCGACCGCGTCGTGATCCCGTTCAACATCTCCTGCGGCAGCTGCTGGATGTGCGCGCAGGGGCTGATGACGCAGTGTGAGACGACGCAGGTGCGCGATCAGCACAAGGGCGCCGCGCTGTTCGGCTACACCAAGCTCTACGGCCAGGTGCCCGGCGGGCAGGCCGAGTACCTGCGGGTGCCGCAGGCGCACTTCGGCCCCGTGAAGGTGCCCGACGGTCCGCCGGACGAGCGCTTCCTCTACCTCTCCGACGTGCTCCCGACCGCGTGGCAGGCGGTCGAGTACGCGGCGATTCCGGACGGCGGCACGGTCGCCGTCTACGGCCTGGGGCCGATCGGTCAGATGTGCGCGCGGATCGCGCTGCACCGCGGCGCCGGCACCGTGTTCGGGATCGACCTCGTGCCCGAGCGCCTGGAGATGGCGGCCCGCCACGGCATCGAGACGATCGACACCGCCGGCGCGGACGGGAACGTCCCCGATCTGCTGCGCGAGCGGACCGGCGGACGCGGTCCGGACGCGGTGATCGACGCGGTCGGGATGGAGGCGCACGGCGCGCCCTTTGGCAAGCTCGCGCAGACGCTCGCCGGCCTCCTGCCGGATCCGGTCGCGGCGAAGCTGATCGAGAAGGGCGGCATCGACCGCCTGAGCGTCGTCTACAGCGCGATCGACGCGGTCCGCCGCGGCGGCACGATCAGCCTCAGCGGCGTCTACGGCGGCATGGTCGACCCGCTGCCGATGATGGACCTGTTCGACAAGCAAATCCAGCTGCGCATGGGCCAGGCGAACGTCAAGCGCTGGATCGACGACCTGCTGCCGCTCGTGACCGGCGACGACGATCCGCTCGACGTCGAGGGACTCGCCACGCACACGGTTCCGCTCGAAGACGCACCGCACATGTACGAGGTCTTCCAGAAGAAGCAGGACGGCGCGATCAAGGTGGTGCTGCAGCCGTAGCGCGCCGATTCGCCCACGGCGGCGCCGGGTACCGATCCGGCCGTGTCGTCGCACGCCGCCGAGCTGAGAACGCGCAGGTGCCCTGTCGCATGAGCGGCGAGGCCCGGCTTGCGATCTTCGACGTCGACGGCACGCTCGTCGACAGCACCTACCATCACGCCCTCGCCTGGCAGCGCACGTTCCGCGAGCACGGGATCGCGCTGCCGATGTGGCGGGTCCACCGCGAGATCGGCAAGGGCGGCGACCGGCTCGTGCCCGACCTCGCCGGCGAGCAGGTCGAGCGCGATCGCGGCGACGCGCTGCGCGAGCGCCAGCACGAGCGCTACGCCGAGCTGATCGACGAGGTGCAGCCGCTGCCGGGCGCGCACGAACTGCTCGTCGCGGCTAAGCGCGGCGGCTGGCGCGTCGCGCTCGCCAGCTCCGGCCGTCCCGACGAGGTCGAGCGCTATCTGTCGCTGCTCGACGTCGAAGGCCTGCCGGACGCGGTCGTCAGCTCGAGCGACGTCGAGACGACGAAGCCGGCGCCCGACGTGCTCGCGCTCGCGCACGAGCAGGCGGCACCCGACGTGCCACCGCAGGCGGTGCTGATGATCGGCGACGCGACGTGGGACTGCGAGTCCGCGCGCCGCGCGGGCTTCGTCCCCGTCGCGGTGCTGAGCGGCGGCATCGGCCGCGACGAGCTGGAGCGGGCCGGCGCGGCAGCCGTGTTCGCGACGCTCGACGAGCTGCGCGAGGCGCTCGACGCGTTGCCGTGAGGAGTGGGTGGACGCCCTCAAGCTCCTGCTGTCAACGTCTTCGAACCGCTTGGATAGAGAGACACCTCCGGTACCATGATCGGTAGGTCTGTCTGCGCGACTCGGGGAGCGGCAGACGCGACATGACATCTAGGGGAGGCGAATCATGAACCGCTGCAAGTTGCTGCTGGCAATGCTTGGAGCTTCGGCGCTGCTGTGCGCAGCTTCCGGAACCGCGTCGGCCAGGAACTTCTCGGCCTCAAGCCAGACGTTCAGTGTGACGTGGGCCAGGTTCGAAATCACGGGCGCTTTCGGCACCTACTCATGTCCCGTGACAATCGAAGGCTCGTTCCACACGAGAACGATCGCGAAGAACGTCGGCGGGCTAATTGGCTACGTCACCAGAGCGTCGGTCGGCCTGTGCAGCACGGGCCTGTTCGAAACAAGGGTGCTAACGGAAACGCTCCCGTGGCACGTTCGCTACCGCTCATTCACCGGGCTGCTACCCAACATAGGCTCCATATCGACATCGATCATCGGATTCGCGCTGCAAGTCAAGGAAACGCCGTTCGCGATCAGATGCCTAGGTGCCAGCTCCGCCGCAGAGCCACTCATACTGAACTTCGGTGGAGAACCGACGGTCTCCGGCACAATAACCACGAACTGCCCGGGCGGCCCAGCTCCGAGGCTGAGCTTCAGAGGCGCGGGGACGGCTGGGCTGGCTTTCAGCCTAATATAGGCGTGAATTCATCGTCGCTCGGCGCAAGCCGGCGCCGGGCGGCGCGCTCTCAGCCGTCGAGCGGCTGGCGCTCGAGCCGGTGGACGGCCGGGCCCTCCAGCACCGTGCCGTCGACGCCGAAGCGCGAGCCGTGGCAGGGACAGTCCCAGCTGCGCTCGGCGTCGTTCCAGGCGACGAGACAGCCGAGGTGCGTGCAGCGCGCGGAGACGGCGTGGAGCGTGCCGTCGTCGTCGCGGGCGGCGGCGACCTGCTTGCCGTCGCGCTCGACGATCGTGGCCTCCCCCGGCCTCAGGTTCTCGATCGGCCGCCGCTCCGCGTGCCGCAGCCGATCGCCGAGGAAGCGCGCCGCCACCTGCGCGTTCTCCTTCACGACCGTCGGCAGCGACTGCCGCAGCGTCAGGCGGTTGGGGTCGAACAGATCCGCCCACATCGCCTTGCGGCCGAGGCACAGGTCGGTGAGCAGCAGTGCCGCGGCGGTCCCGTTCGTCAGCCCCCACTTCGCGAAGCCAGTCGCCATCAGGAGCTTGTCGCTGCGCGGCGTGAGCCGGCCGACGTACGGAAGCAGGTCCGCGGTGGACGGGTCCTGCGCCGACCAGCGGTGCTCGACCGCGACCACGTCCCAGTGCTCGCGCGCGAACGCCTCCAGGCGCTCGTAGCGCAGCTCGGTGTCGGACTCGGTGCCGGTTCTGTGGCCCTCTCCGCCGACGAGCAGCAGCTCCTCGCCATCAGACAGCGGGACGGCGCGGATCGAGCGCGTCGGGCCCGCGCCGCTGATGTGCATCCCCTCCGGGGGCCGCCCGGCGATCCGGCAGGCGATCGCATAGGAGCGCGCCGGGCTCAGGCGCGCGAACGCGAGCGAGCGGTCGAGGAACGGATAGTGCGTCGCGACGACCACGCGCTCGGCGAGCACCCGCCCGCCCGGCCCCTTCACGACCTGGCGGCCCTCGTGGCCGCCGACCTCGACCGCGTGCGAGCGCTCGAAGATGCGCGCTCCGTCGAGCGCGGCGAGCTGGTCGGCGAGGGCGAACAGGTATCTGCGCGGATGCAGCTCGGCCTGACGCTCGAAGCGGACCGCCGCCTCGACCGGGTAGGGCAGCGGCGTCTGCTCGACGAGCGTCGCGGGCAGTCCGGCGTCGATCGCGGCCTGCGCCTCGCGCTCGACCTGCCCGCGATCGCTCGCATCGGTCACGTAGACGTACGACGCCTGGCGGCGGAAATCGCAGTCGATCCCGTCTCTCGCGACGCGCGCCGCCATCCACGCGAGCGCCGCCTCGTTCGCCTCGCCGTAGCGACGAGCCGTCTCGGCTCCGTGCTTGGAGCGCAGCGCGTCGTAGATCAACCCGTGCTGGGACGAGACCTTCGCGGTCGTGTTGCCGCTCGTGCCGCCGGCGAGCCGCCCCGCCTCCAGCAGCACGACGCTCGCACCCGCCTCTGCGAGCAGCAGCGCGGTCGTGATCCCGACGAACCCGCCGCCGATCACCGCGACGTCGGCACGCACGTCGCCGTCGAGCTGCGGATGCAGCCGTGGCGCGGGCGCGGTGTCGACCCAGATGGAGCTCTGCTTGGCGGTGGGGACGCCCGTGCTCACGAGGCGGACTCCCCCGCCTGGCGCAGCGCCAGCTCCTCCAGCCGCATCAGCGACTCGGCGTTGCGCCCCTTGGTGAGCAGCTGCACCAGCGGGTTGATCGTGAGCCAGGACGTGAGGCCGTCCGGGTTCTCGGTCATCCGCACGCGCGTGCCGCCGTCCTGCGGCGTCATCCTCAGCGTCACCTTCGCGGTGCCGAGCGGCCGCGCCTTCGCTCTGATGCGCAGGTAGTTCGGGCGCTGCGCCTCCAGCGACTCGGTGTGGTCGCTGACCTGCAGCGGTCCCGCGCCGACGGTGTGGTGGAAGCGCGAGCCCGGCGCGGGCCAGTGCGGGTCGGCGTCGCGGATCTCGCGCGAGCCGACGACCCAGTAGGCGTAGCCGCCCGCGTCGGCGAGCGCGTTCCAGACGGCCTCGGGCGGCACCGGCATGAAGCGTTCGATCGTGGCCATGCGCCACGGGCTACCCGCCGAGCGCTCGCACGCAAACAGCTTGACGCGCACCCTGGCGGGTATGCGACAGAGATGCACGCAGACGCCGACGCGGTGGTGATCGGCGCGGGCCACAACGGCCTGGTCGCCGCGAACGTACTTGCCGATCGCGGCTGGCGCGTGCTCGTGCTGGAGGCGCAGCCGGTGCCGGGCGGGGCGGTCAAGAGCGGCGAGCTGACCGAGCCCGGCTTCACGAGCGACCTGTTCAGCGCCTTCTATCCGCTCGCGGCGGCGTCGCCGGCGCTGCGCTCTCTGCGGCTGGAGGAGCATGGCGTGCGCTGGCGCCGCGCCCCGCTGCCGGTGGCGCATCCGCAGGCGGACGGGCGCTGCGCCGTCCTGTCGCTCGACGCCGACGAGACGGCCGCCTCGCTGGAGCGCTTCGCGCGCGGCGACGGCGAGCGCTGGCACGCCTTCCACGGCTCGTGGCAGCAGGCCGGCGGCCCGTTTATGGACGCGCTGCTGCGGCCGTTCCCGCCGCTGCGCGGGAGCGCCCGGCTGGCGGCGGCGCTCGGCCCGAAAGGGCTGCTGCGCTTCACGCGCTTCGCGCTGCTGCCGGTGCGGCGGCTGGCGGAGGAGCGCTTCCGCGGCGAGGGCGCCGCGTGGCTGCTGGCCGGCAACGCGCTGCACGCCGACCTGACTCCCGAGTCGGCCGGCGGCGGACTGTTCGCCTGGGTGCTGTGCGGGCTCGGGCAGCAGCACGGCTTCCCGGTGCCGGAGGGCGGCGCCGGACGACTCGTCGACGCGCTCGTCGCGCGGCTGCGCGCGCACGGCGGCGAGCTGGCGTGCAGCGCGGAGGTCGCGCAGGTCGTGGTGCGCCGGGGACGCGCGGTCGGCGTGCGGCTGCGCGACGGCTCGCACGTCTCGGCTCCGCGCGGCGTGCTCGCGACGACGATCGCGCCGACGCTGTTCCACCGGCTCGTCGGCGATCGGCATCTGCCGCGCGACTTCGTCGGCGACCTCGACCGCTTTCAGCTCGACAACGGCACGGTCAAGGTCGACTGGTCGCTTGACGCGCCAATCCCGTGGATCGCGCAGGAGGCGCGGAGGGCCGGGACGCTCCACCTCGCCGATGGGATCGACGCGCTCACGCGCACGACCGCGCAGCTCTCACGCGGCCTGCTCCCCGACGAGCCGTTCCTCGTGATGGGCCAGTACGCGCCCGTCGACGAGACGCGGATGCCGGCGGGCCGAGAGGTCGCATGGGCGTACACGCACGTGCCGCAGCGGGTGCGCGGCGACGCCGGCCCCGACCGGCTGACCGGGTCATGGGACGCGCGCGAGACCGAGCTGTTCGTCGGGCGCATCGAGGCGGAGGTCGAGCGCCGCGCGCCCGGCTTCCGGGCGCTGATCCGCAGACGGCACGTGTTCACGCCGCCGACGCTGGAGGCGGCGAACGCGAACCTGCTCGGCGGCGCGATCAACGCCGGCACCGCACAGCTCCACCAGCAGCTCCTGTTCCGGCCCGTGCCCGCCCTGGGGCGCCCGACGACGCCCCTGCGCGGGCTGTGGCTCGCCGGCGCGTCCGCCCACCCGGGCGGGGGCGTGCACGGCGCGGCCGGCGCCAACGCGGCGCGAGCGGCCCTGCTCGCGTGGCGGCGCGGCGCGCTCGGGCGCGCGGCGAGCCGTTCGTGAGCGCGTCGGCCTCAGGTCCCGCCGTTCGTCGCGACGAACAGCACCGGCGAGGCGATCGCCAGCAGACAGATGAGGCCGAAGTAGATCCAGCCGAGCGTGCGTGCAATCGGGCCGTTGACGTGCTTGCCCATGATCTCGCGGTCGTTGCCGACGAGCAGGATCGGCAGGTAGGTGAGCGGCAGGACGGGGATCGAGAAGATGACCGCGTACTCGGTCAGCTCGACGGGGTCGACGCCGGTCTGCACGATCGCGAAGCCGAGCAGCAGGAAGCCGGCGAGCGAGAGCGTGAAGCGGGGCTCGTCGAGCAGCTTGAAGCGCTTGCCCCATCTCCAGCCCTGGTGCTGGGCGAGGTTGTAGGCGGCCGAGAAGGCGGTGTCGATCGTCGCACCGCCGACGGCGAAGAGGATCCCCAGGAAGGCGAGCAGCAACCCGGTCTCGCCGAACGCGCTCTGCGCGACCAGGGCCGCCGTGCCGAGGCTGTCGGGCGCGATGCCGGCCGGTCTGAGCACCTGCGCCGAGGCGATCAGCAGCGCCGCCGCCAGCACGCCGCCGAGGCTGAAGCCGATGATCGAGTTCGCGCGGTTGACCGCCATGTCGCCTTCGTCCCATCTCTCCTCGACGGCGCCGCTGGAGTAGAAGTAGATCTCGTAGGGCATCAGCGCCGCGGCGATCAGGCCGACGACGAAGTACCAGTAGATCGCGCCGGACTGCGACTTGGGGACGAACCCGCGACCGACGTCGGCCCAGCTCGGGTCGAGCTTGATCGCCGCCGCGACGTAGACGAGCAGCGCGAGGCCGAGGTAGCCGAAGATCCGCTCGATGCCGCCGAACGGCAGGAAGTAGATCGCTGCCGCCACTGCGAGCAGCGCGACGAGCACGAAGAAGTTGACGCTGACGTCGAAGAAGTAGTTCAGGACGAACCCGAGCCCGCCGAGCTCGGCGGCGAGCGTGAGGCACGTCAGCACGAGCGAGGCCACGAGCGTCGCCAGCGAGAGCCGCGGGCTGTAGCGCTCGCGGACCAGCTCGAAGTTCGGCTTCTTCGCGACGGCGACGATGCGGCCGCTCATCTCGGCGAAGACGACGATCCCGAGCACGCCCACCGGGATCGCCCACAGCACCGAGGGGCCGACGATCGCACCGGCCTGCGAGCTGAAGACGATGTCGCCGATGTCGAGGTACCCGCCGATCGCGGCGATCACCCCGAGCGCGACCTTCAGCATGCCTCTCATGCCTGCTCCGCCGCGAGCCGGCTTGCCCGGTCGGCGAGCGCTCTGAGCTCCCGCTCGGCTCTGCGCGCCTGGCCCACGTCGGCCGGCGAGGTCTGCAGGTCTCCGAGCGCCTGCGAGATGCTGCCGGCGAGCTCGACGGCCCGCTCCTTTGCGAGGGCGACCGCGCCCTGCGCGCTTGCGTCGCTCAGCTTCTCGGCCTCGTGCTCGACCGTCTCCCCCAGCTCGCGTGCCCGCACGCGCACGAAGGTCGTCTTCGTTCTGTTCTCCACCACGCCTTGCGCGAGCAGCGATCCCTCGCTCGCCGCGGACCCGAGCGACCCGACGCTGCGTCCCAGCTCGTCGGCGCGCATGTCGCCGCCGCACCCGCAGAGCACCAGGACGACGAAGACGAGCGCGACGGGGGCATGCAACCGACCTGACGAGCTCATGGCTGGAGGGGCCTACCCCCGCGAACGCGACCTGATGCGGGCGCATGCGCGCACTGGGACGCGGGTAGCGGTCAGATCGGTTCGAATCGCTCCAAGTTGACCCCCGACAGGAGGACCCACCGATGGCGGACCTGACGAAGCTCGAGAGCAAGCTGGCCGAGGTGCTCGGCCTGGCGATGGCGGCGCAGAGCGCCACCAGACACGTCGGCGGCCTGCTCGGCGACGAGAACCCGGAGCTGCGCTCGCGGCTGGAGCAGATGCACGACGAGGCAAAGGAGACCGAGGAGCGCTGCACCGAGGTCGCCGGAGGCTTCAACGGCAAGAAGACGGCGATCCTCGAGTCCGCGCACGAGACGCGCGACGAGGGCGCGCAGATGATGGAGACCTACCTCGGCGGCGAGGACGACCCGCTGGACGGCTTCGAGTTCCTCACGATGGCCGAGGCCGGCGAGGTCGGCCACTGGTCGATCGTGCAGAAGCTCAACGAGCGCGCCGGCAACGAAAAGGTCGGTGAGCTGGTGGCGTGGGCGCTGCCGATCCAGCGCCGTCACTTCGACGAGGTGCTCGAAGGCTCGCTGGAGCTCGCCGGCGACGAGGACCCCGACGAGATCGAGGGCTGAGACGCGCGGCGTCAGCCGAGGTCGTCGAGGCAGCGCTCCGCCTCGACGACCTCGGCGCGCATGTTGCGCTGCATCATCCGCAGCGCGGCGGCGCCGAGGTCGGGGTCGATCGCGGCGACCGCGTCGCGCGGGACGCAGATCTCGTAGTGGCGCACGTAGGCGTCCAAGGCGCTGTAGAGCACGCACTGCTCGGTGACCTGCCCGGCGAGGATCAGCTGCCCGATCTCGCGTCGGCGCAGCAGGTGATCGAGCGCGGTGCCGTAGAAGATGCTGTGGCGCACCTTCTGCAGGAACGTACAGCCGTCGGGCGGCAGGAGCGGCTCGACGAGCTCGGCATGGTTTCCTTCGAGCGCCCGGCGGATCAGGTCGTCGCGCGTGGCCGAGAAGTCCTCGTAGTTGTCGTTGACGTAGATCGTCTCGACCGCCTCCGTCTCGCGCGCGCGGGCGATCAGGGCGGCGAGCGGCTCGACGATCGTCGCGACGCTGTCCGCCAGCGTCTCGGCGTCGTCGTGCTCATAGGGGTTGAGCATGTCGATCACCACGAGCGCCGTGACGGCGCGCGCGGGACGATCCGTCACGCTCAACGGCTTGTCGACGTGAGCCCGCGCGAGCGGCGGGCGCCGAGACGGCTCTGCGTCTGGCGCACCTGCTCCACGAGTCGCCTGCGGGAGGTCCGGCTCGTGCTGCTCGCGGAGACCGCTGCGGCGGTGGAGCCGTTCGACGTGCGGGCGCGTTCACGATCCATGACGACCTCCTCTCGGGTTGCAGATGCGAGCAGAGCGCTACCCGGTCGGCACGCCGGAAAAACGGTCGCGACGCGCCGCGGCGCCGTCAGCCGCCGACGTAGGCCGCGAGGTGCTCGCCGGTGAGCGTCGAGCGGCCGGCGACGAGGTCGGCGGGCGTGCCCTCGAAGACGATCCGGCCGCCGTCGCGCCCGGCGCCGGGGCCGAGGTCGACGATCCAGTCGGCGTGGGCCATAACCGCCTGGTGGTGCTCGACGACGATCACCGACTTGCCGGCGTCGACGAGCCGGTCGAGCAGGCCGAGCAGCTGCTCGACGTCGGCGAGGTGCAGGCCGGCGGTCGGCTCGTCGAGCACGTAGACGCCGCCGCTCTCTCCCATGCGCGTGGCGAGTTTGAGCCGCTGGCGCTCGCCGCCGGACAGCGTCGTGAGCGGCTGGCCGAGGCTGAGGTAGCCGAGCCCGACGTCGGCGAGCCGGTCGAGGATCGCGTGCGCGGCCGGCGTCTTCGCCTCGCCTGCGCCGAAGAACGCCTCGGCCTCGGCGGCCGGCATCGCCAGCACCTCGCTGATGTCCTTGCCGCCGAACGTGTACTCCAGCACCGACGCCTGGAAGCGCTTGCCCTCGCACTCCTCGCAGACGGTCGCGACGCCGGCCATCATCGCGAGGTCGGTGTAGATCACGCCCGCGCCGTTGCAGGTGGGGCAGGCGCCCTCGGAATTGGCGCTGAACAGCGCCGGTTTCACCCCGTTGGCCTTGACGAACGCCGTGCGGATCGGGTCGAGCAACCCGGTGTAGGTCGCCGGATTGCTGCGCCGCGACCCC
>JBJMLB010000051.1:0-21877 GCA_045805465.1 Conexibacter sp.
CCGGGCCGTCGCCCGACCGCTGGCTCGCGTCGGACGACAGCGGGCCGCTGCTGTGCGTGCGCCGCGAGGCGCTGCTCGGGCTCGACCTGCCGCTGGAGGGGCCGGGCTGGCGCCACGCGCTCGCGCTGCGGCTCGCCGGCCCGCGCGGCGCCGGCCACGCGCATGTCCCGCTGCTGCTGTGCCACCGCGGCGCCGCGGACGATGCGCCGCTGGCGGCGGATGAGGTCGCGCGGCTGCTGCGCACATGGGAGCCGGGCGCACGCGTCGAGTCAGTCGCCGCCGGTCGCCGCCGCGTGCGCCGTCCGCTGGACCGCGAGCCGTCCGTCGAGGCGATCGTCCCGTTCCGCGACAAGCCCGAGCTGCTGCGCCGCTGCGCCCGCTCGCTGCTCGACGACTCCACCTACGAGCGCCTCACGCTGCGGCTCGTCGACAACGGCTCCGAGCAGCCGGAGACGGCCGAGCTGCTGCGGACCCTCGCGCGCGATCCGCGCGCCGTCGTCGACCGCGACGAGCGGCCGTTCAACTACGCGGCGCTCAACAACGCCGCGGTCATGCGCTCAACGGCCGACGTCGTCGTCTTCCTCAACAACGACACCGAGCTGATCGACGCCGACTGGGTCGAGCAGCTGCTCGAGGAGGCGTGCCGCCCCGAGGTCGGCGCGGTCGCCCCGCTGCTGCTCTACCCGGACGGGGGTGTGCAGCACGCGGGCGCCGCGCTCGGGCTGCACGGCTACGCGGGTCACCCGTTCGCCGGGCTCGCCCCCGACGCCGCGACGCCCTTCGGCAGCGCGACCGACGGCGTGCGCAACTGGCTGGCGGTCACGGCTGCGTGCATGATGGTCGAGCGGGCGAAGCTGCTCGCCGTGGGGTGCTTCGACGAGGGCTTCGTCGTCGCCGGCAACGACGTCGACCTGTGCCTGCGCCTGACCGCGCGCGGGCACCGCTCGCTGTGCGTGCCGCACGTGCGGCTGCTGCACGATGAGTCGCGAAGCCGCGGCGCGTACGTCGATCCGGGAGACTTCGCCGCCTCGGAGCGCAGCTACGGCGCGTTCCGCACCGTCGGAGACCCCTTCTACAACCCGAGCCTGACCTTGACCCGAAGCGACTGCAGCGTACGCACGCCAGAGGAGGCGGGCGCGTGAACGATCCGAGCCTGCCGCACGGCCGCTTCGGCCGCGAGCGCCTGCGCTACATCTGGAAGATCGCGCAGAGAGGGCCGACAGAGTTCGGCTACGCGTACTTCCGCGCGCGCCGCCGCCGCCGCAACCGCGCCGACGACGAGCCCGAGCTGAGCGAGTCGGACGCGCTCGGAATCACGGGCGCGTTCGACGCGAGCGACGAGGCGCTCGCGCGCAACGAGCAGCTGCTGGCGGCGTACGCCGCCGCCGAGCGGCACGAGATCCGCTCGATCCAGTGGTTCCTGCCGTTCTTCCAGCACGCCTACTTCGGCGGCGTCTATACGATCCTGCGCTTCGCCGACCACTTCGCCCGCGAGCATGGCGTCGAGAGCCGCTTCCACGTCTACGACGCGCCGGGCGTAGCCCGCGAGATCGGCAACAAGATCGGGGCGGCGTTCCCGTCGCTCGCCGACGCCCGCGTGACGTCCCCCGGCGGGAGCGACCATGTCGCTCCGGAGGACCTGCCGCCCGCGGATGCGGCGATCGCGACGCTGTGGACGAGCGTCTACGCGATGCTGCGCTACCACCACGCGCCCGCGCGCTTCTCCTTCATCCAGGACTTCGAGCCCGCCTTCTACGCCGCCGGCTCGGCCTATGCGCTCGCCGAGGAGACCTACCGGCTAGGCATCCCCGGGATCGTCAACACGCCCGGCCTCGCGGAGGTCTACCGCGGCTACGGGAATCCCGCCGTCTCGTTCGTGCCTGCCGTCGACCTGCACCGCTACCACCCGCCGGCCGAGCGTCCGGCAGACGGTCCCGTGCGGGTCTTCTTCTACGCGCGGCCGACGTCCCAGCGCAACGCGTTCGGCCTCGGCCTCGCGGCGCTCGCACAGGTGAAGGAGCGCTACGGCGACCGCGTCGACATCGTCTGCGCCGGCGAGGTGTGGAACCCGGGGGCGTACGGCGTCGCGGACCGCATCCGCAACCTCGGCCGACTCGGCAGCCTCGATGAGGTCGCCGACCTCTACCGCTCGTGCGACGTCGGCCTCGTGCTGATGCTGACGAAGCACCCGAGCTACCAGCCGTTCGAGTTCATGGCCTGCGGCACGGCCACCGTCTCCAACCGCAACCCGCACACGACGTGGCTCCTGCGCGACGGCGAGAACTGCCTGCTCGCACCCGCCCTGCCGACGCAGATCGCGGAGCGCATCGGCCGCCTCGTCGAGGACCGCGGGCTGCGCGAGCGGATCTCCGCGACCGCATCCGCCGAGATCGAGGGCTTCCGCTGGGAGGGCCAGATCGAGCGCGTCTGGCGCGCGATGACGAAGCAGGACCCGGACGGGCTCACGCGCGCCGTGCCGTCGGACGCGCCCGCCGTCAGCGGCTGACTACAGCTCCTCCGCGATCTGCGGGGCCATGCGGTTGAAGATCCACAGGCCCCAGACGCAGACGGCGGCGATGATCGCGAACGGGATGAGGACGCCGGGCCAGCCGAGCACGTCCACGAGGCTCGGGGCGCTCGCGTCGATGATCCAGTGGCGGGCCTGGGTCAGCAGCGCCGCGATCGGGTTCGACGTGTACGCCTCGCGGTACTTTTCCGGGACCTTGGCAACGACGTAGAAGATCGGCGAGGCGTAGAACAACATTTGGCTGATGACGCCCCAGATCGGCGACACGTCGCGGTAGCGGACGTAGAGCGAGGACAACACCATCGCGGTGCCTGCGGCGAACAGCCAGAGCGGCAGCAGCAGCAGCGGCAGCAGCAGCCACGTCCACTGCGGCGTGATCCCGTAGATCACCACGAACGCCAGCACCGCCGGCAGGTTGACGAGCAGGTTCAGCGTCGCCGCCACGACCGTCGCGAGCGGGATCACGATCCGTGGGAAGTGCATCTTGCGCACGAGTGACTCGCGCTGCACGACGCAGGTGACCGCGGCGCCAGTCGCCTCCTGGAAGAACGAGAACAGCACGAGGTTCAGCAGCAGGACGACCGGGAAGTCGGCCACAGTTCCGAAGTTCGCGAACTCCGTGAAGACGACGTAGAGGACCGAGAAGAACAGCAGTGGCCGCATCAGCGACCACAGGTAGCCGAGCAGTGAACCGAAGTACGTCAGTTTGAAGTCGGTCGAGGCGATCAGCCACGTCAGGTTGAGCGTCCGCCGCCACCCGCCGCCAAACGCGGAAGGCCCGCGGATCTCGTGGATCTCGGGCGGCGTCGCGGTGACGGCGCTCATGGCGTGACCGTCGCTGCCGTCGAGCGCTCGACGCGCACCACGTTACGCAGCCACATAAGGCCGTTGACGTTCTCGCCGCCGAAGACGAGGAAGTCGATCGCGCGGTCGAGGAACAGCACGATGTCGGTGTTGCTCGACCCGCGCGTGACCGAGCAGCCGATGTAGTAGCGCCCGGACGTCAGCGGGTTCTCGATCTCCGCGTTGATCTCGAGCCGCTCGCCGGGGGCGATGTCGGCGAGTGGTCGCTCGTCCTCGAGCGCCGGGGCCGAGAAGATCCGCGTGTGGTCCTCGTTTTCAATCCACAGCACGATTGAGGGTTGGTCGATCGCCTCGTGCGCCTCGAACGAGGCGTGGATCCGCAGCGGCTCGCCGTGGGCGATTGCGTCGCTGCGGGTGCCGAGGGCGCCCTCGACGCGCAGCGACCGCAGCTCCATTCCAGGTGTGTCCTTGCCCACGAGCGTCTCGTGCTGGCGTGTGCGGAAGTTCTCGGCGATGTAGCGGCGGCCGACCTCGCCAGGATCCCCGATGATGTCGATGTGGCCACCGCTCAGGTGCATCGCGCGGTGACAGAAGCGGCTTACGAGCTCCATCGCGTGGGTCACCAGGACGATCGTCCGCCCCTCCTCGCGCATCCGGTAGAAGACGTCGAAGCACTTCTGCTGGAAGGCCGCGTCGCCGACCGCGAGCACCTCGTCGATCAGATACACGTCGGCCTGCGACTGCACCATCACGGAGAAGGCGAGCCGCACCTGCATGCCGGAGGAGTAGTTCTTGAGCTTCAGGTCGACGAAATCCTCCAGCTCGGCGAAAGCGAGGATCTCGTCGAAGCGACGTCGCGCCTCTCGCGGCGGCAGACCCATCATCACGGCGTTCAGCACGACGTTGTCGCGGGCAGTCAGGTCGGGGTTGAAGCCGACGCCCAGCTCGATGAACGGCGCAAGCCGGCCAGCGACGCGGATTGTGCCGGCGTCGGTAGCGTAGATCCCAGCCAGGCACTTGAGCAGCGTGCTTTTACCGGAGCCGTTGCGGCCGACGATGCCGAAGAATTCGCCAGCCTGGACGTCGAAGTCGATCGCGTCGAGCACCCGGTGCTCGTCGTAGCGGCGGCGGCGGAACGGGTGCAGCGCCCGCTCCTTGAGCGTGTCGACGCGGTCGCGCGGGATGCGAAAGGTCTTCGCGAGGCCGCGGGCCTCGATGGCGGAATGTGCCTGCGGCATGGCGCCGAAGGATAGTCGGCTGCCCCGCGGCGGCCCGTGGCGGCACCGATCATCTAGCCTCTCGCCAAGCATGACGCGCGTGGACTCCGCCCGGGCCGAGCCCGTCGGCCGCCGTGAACCCGAAGAGCCGGTTCCGGCAGGGTTCGATGTCCGCGCCGAGCTCGCCGCGCGCTGCCTGCGCGGCAGCGGCCTGGAGATCGGTGCGCTGAGCGCGCCGCTGCCGGTCCCGGCGGACGTGCGCGTCCGCTACGTCGACCGCATGTCCGTGTCGGATCTGCGGCGGCATTACCCGGAGCTGGCGGAGGCGCAGCTGGTCGACGTCGACGTCGTGGACGACGGGGAGACGCTCGCCTCGGTGCCCGACGGCTCCCAGGACTTCGTGATCGCGAACCACTTCCTCGAGCACACCGCCGACCCGATCACGACGATCGAGACGCACCTGCGCAAGCTGGCCCCGGGCGGGATGCTCTTCTACGCGGTCCCGGACAAGCGCTTCACGTTCGACGTGCGGCGCGACGTGACCTCGATCGAGCACATGATGGCGGACCGCACCGAGGGGCCGCAGCGCTCCCGGCGCCAGCATTACGAGGAGTGGGTGCGCTACGTCTACGACCCGGCGCCGCCCGAGGACGACGTTCCGAGGCTCGCCGCCGAGCTTGACGCAAGCGACTACTCGATCCACACGCACGTGTGGACCCAGGCGGAGTTCCTCGCGCTCGTGCTGCACTGCCGCGAGCTGTTCGAGCGCGGCTTCGACGTCGAAGCGGTGTGGAAGGACGGCAACGAGCTGCTCGTCGTCCTGCGCAAGGCCGGCGAGCCGCGCGTGCCGCCGGGGATCGGCGTGACCGCCGGCGCCGGCGAGGTCGGCGCCTACATCGTCGACCTGCGGCTGGGGGTCGAGGAGCGCGACCGCGAGCTGAAGCGCCAGCGACGGATCGCGGCGGAGAGCCATGCGCGCCTCACCGCGCTGCACCGCTCGCCGTCGTGGCGATTCAGCCGCCCGCTGCGCGCCGCCGAGCGGCTGCGCCGCCGCGCCGCCGCAGAGCTGGAGGCGCGGCGCGCCCGCGGGCTGACGACGGTGTCGGTGGCGAGCCTGCGCCCGGACCTCGACGGCGGGTGGCCGGAGGGCGCGCGCTGGCTGCCCCGCGTCGAGATCGCGGGGGAGGCACGGGCGGCGCTCGAGCAGCCGGCCGGCACGACGGCCGCGATCCCGCTGCTGTTGCCTGCGGGTGCGCGCTTGCGGGCGCACGTCGCGCTGCCGCTGCTTGCCTGGCACGACCACGGCGGCGGCGCCGAGCTGCGAGCGACGCTGCGCGAGCCTGGCGGCCGCAAGATCTGCAGCTGGTCGCAGTCGCTCGGCACGGTCGTCACCGGCGACGCCTCACGTTGGGTTGCGCTCGGCGGTCCCATCCCCGACGCACCCGGTCCGCGCGAGGCGCTGCTGACGCTCGCGGTAGCGGCGACGGGGGACCCGTTCGAGCGCCGAGCAATCCGGGCGGGCCTGTGGGGCGATCTGGCGATCGTGGTGCCGGCGGACGAGGGCGTCGACCCGCTCCCTGCTCGCGAGGGCGCCGCCGTCGTGCCGGCGGGCGCCGCCGCGCCGCGCTTCTCGATCCTCACGCCGGTGCACGACCCCGATCCCGCCTTCCTCGAGCAGCTGATCGCGCACGTCAGATGGCAGACGCACGCGGACTGGGAGCTGTGCGTCGTTGACGACGGCTCGCGCGACGCGCAGGTGCGCGCGCTGCTGAGCAGGGCAGCAGAGCAGGACGAGCGCATCCGCGTGCAGCGCCACGACGAGGCGGCCGGCATCTCCGCCGCCACCAACGCCGCGCTCGCGATGGCGCGCGGCGACTGGGTCGCGCTGCTCGACCACGACGACGTGCTCGCCAGTGACGCGCTCGGGGCGCTCGCGCAGGCGCTCGCCGCGCACCCCGAGGCGGACATGCTCTACACGGACGAGGACCACGTCCTGCGAACCGGCCGTCGCTACGAGCCCTACCGCAAGCCCGACTGGTCGCCCGAGCTGTTCCGCTCGCTCATGTTCACCGGCCACCTCGCCGCCTACCGGCGCACGCTCGCGCTCGAGCTCGGTGGCTTCCGCTCGGAGCTCGACGGCTCGCAGGACTACGACTTCGTGCTGCGCCTGAGCGAGCGGACCGACCGAATCGTTCACGTGCCGCGGGTCGTCTACCACTGGCGCGTCCACGAGCGCTCCGCCGCGGCGGGCGCCGACGCGAAGCCCTACGCCTACGAGGCGGCGCGCCGCGCGCTCGATGAGCATCTCTCGCGCACCGGCATCGCGGCGACCGCCGAGGCGACGGACGTGCCCGGCGAGTACCGCATCTCACATGAGGTCGATCCGGCGAGCAGCGTCGCGCTGCTGCTGGCGCTCGACGCGGCGGCGGTCGCCGACGAGCGCCTCCCGGAGCGCCTGGCAATGTGCGTTCGCTCCTGGCTCCGCAGCACGCACGCTGCGTGGGAGCTGGTCGTCGCCGTGCCGGCGGCGAGTGCCGCGGCAATCGAGCAGATGTTCGCCGCGGCGGGCGGGCTGGCGGAGCGGACGCGCGTCGTGCCGGTCAACGGCAGGGACGCGGCTGGTCGCATCGGTCTCGTCAACTGCGCCGCGGCTGCCACCGACGCCGACTGCCTCCTGTGGACGGACGGGCCGATGGAGGTCGACGAGCGGGCGGAGGACTGGCTCGAGCGGCTGCTCGGCTACGCCGTCCAACCTGGAGTCGGCGCCGTCGGCGGCAAGGTGCTCGCACCCGATGGGCGGGTCGAGCACGCCGGCGTCGTGCTCGGGGGAGGGCTCGCGCTCCCAGCTCATCATGGTGCGCCGGGCGACGCGGCCGGCCACCTCGGCAACCTGCGCGTCGCGGCGAACTGGTCGGCGGTGAGCGGCGTCGTGATGACGACGCGGGCGACGTTCGCGGAGCTCGGCGGGCTCGACGCGTCGTTCGGAACGCTGGCGGAGGTCGACTACTGCCTGCGCCTGCGCGAGCGCGGGAGCCGGATCGTGCTCGTGCCCGACGCGCTCCTGCACCGCCGCGAGGCGCTGCCGCCCGCGCGCAACGACGTCGCGGCGCTCGCACGGCTGCGGCGGCGCTGGGCGGCCGCGATCCTGCACGACCCCTACTACAACCCGGGCTTCTGGCAGGGCAGCGGCGCCTTCACGCCGCTGGAGCTCGTCCCCGACTGATGGAAGCGGCGGCGTGAACGAGGGCATCCCGCAGGCCAAGGCCGACATCGTGCGTCGCGTCGAGGCGGTGCTGGCGGACGCGGATGCGCGCGCGGAGCTGCGCAGCCACTCCTACGTGCTCGCGGAGCAGCGCGTGCTCTACGTCTCGACGCCGCGGGCTGCCTGCACGACGATGAAGATGCTGCTGCTGGGGGCACTCGGGCTCGATCTGTCGGCGCTGGCAGCGTCGACGATCGCGCGGACGAGCCCCGAGACGCTGATCCACGATCGCGAGCGCTTTCCCACCCCGTCGCTCGCGGATCTCGACGTCTCCGAGCGATCTCGTGCGCTGACCGAGGCGGGATGGCTGCGCTTCTGCGTGGTGCGGAACCCGTACGCGCGTCTGTACTCGGCTTGGGAGGACAAGCTGCTGCTCGGCGATCCGGCGCGTCCTGGACGCTTCGGCGCGCCCGGGGCGTACGACGTCGTCGACGAGGCCGGCGGACTCGATGTGCGGCGCTCGTTCGCGGCGTTCGTCTCCGACTTGGCGCGGCGGCCGTCGTACTTGCTCTCCGACGCTCACTTCAGGCCACAGCATGCGGTCGTGTGGGCCGCCGACCTGCCGTACGACGAGGTCGTGCGCCTGGAGCAGCTCCCGGCCTTCGTGTCGCGCCTGCGTGCGCACGTTGTCGCGCAGGGCGGATGTGATCCGGGCGATCCTCCGCAGCGCAACAGCGGGCTCGGCGTCGACTGGAGGCGCGTGTACGACGAGACGACGGCTGCGCGTGCGCGCGAGCTGTACGCGGACGACTTCGAGCGCTGGGGCTACGACACGTGGCTCCCGCTGTCGGAAGACCCTGTGTCCTCGCTCCCGCCTATCGCGTTCCGGCTGGTCCAGCGGGTGCGCACGATGAACGAGGGCCTCGCGGTCCTGAGCACGCTCGCGAGCGGGGCGGAGGCTGCGACGTCGGAGCGCGACGTGGAGCGGGCGGGGCGGCTCCGCGTGGAGCGCCATGCCGAGCAGCTCGCGAGCGCACACAGTCAGCTCGTGGAGCGCTACGAGCAGCTCGCCGCCGAGCATGCGCAGCTCGTGGGACGGCATGCGCAGCTCGAAGGCGATCGGGTCCGCATCGCGGCGCAGCTCGACGCGTCGGACGCCCGCTGGCGCGCCCTCGAAGCGCGCCGCTCGGTCCGTCTGCTGCGCCGGCTGCAGCGCACGAAGCGGAGGCTTCGGCGGACGCCCTGATCCTGTGCAGAGTCGCCTGACGCGGCGGATTCGTGGGACGCGGTTGCTATCCTCGCCGCGTTCATGGCGGGGACGACGGCTTTCCGACGGGCGAACGGCGATGGGCATGAGGCCCGCGTCCTCGTCGTCGGGTGCGGCTTCATAGGGCGCCACATGGCGTCCGGACTCGCCGAGGCTGGCCGCCATGTCGCGGTCCTGTCACGTCGCGATCCCCCGCCGGAGGTCGCCGCGGTGCTCGATCCCGCCGACGTGCACGTCGGCGATGCGGGCGACGCTGATGCGCTGCACGCGGCGCTCGAAGGCGTGCGGCACGTCGTCTGGTGCGCCGGCGGGCTGCTCCCCCCGGACGCCGAGCGCGATCCCGTCGCCGACGAAGATCTCACGCTCGGCCCGCTGCGGACGCTGGTGGACGTGCTCGACGCGCGCGCCGGCGTCTCGGTCACGTACGTGTCCTCCGGGGGAACCGTGTACGGCAACCCGGGCATGGCGCTGGTGCATGAGGACGCGCCGCTGCGGCCGATCGGCGCCTATGGCCGCGTCCGGCTCGCCGGCGAGCGCCTGCTGCTGGAGGCGAACCTCGACGTGCGCGTCCTGCGCTGCGCCAACGTCTACGGCGAGCATCAGCCGCCGGACCGCAGCCAGGGCGCCGTTGCCGTGTTCCTCGATCGAGTGAGCAACGGCGAGGAGATCGTGCTGTACGGCGGTGGTGCGACGGTGCGCGACTTCGTCTACGTCGGCGACGTGGTGACCGCCGTGGAAGGCCTGCTCGGGCGGCCCGGTCCGCAGGTCGTGAACGTCGGGTCCGGGCGGGGCGTCTCGATCCGCGAGCTGCTCGAGCTCGTCGAGCGGACGGTCGGCCGTAGGGCGCAGATCGCGGAGTTGCCTGCGCGGCCCTTCGACGTCAATCGCGTGGTGCTCGACGTCACGCGCCTGCTCTCGCTGGTGCCGTTCGAGCCGCTCCCGCTCGGCGCCGGTCTGGCGCGGACGGCGGCTGCGCCGCTGCCCGCTTCGAGCGCTGCGCTGCGGTGAGCGGGCAGTCGCGGGTTCGTCGCGTCGCGCGCGCCCTGCGTGCGGCTTGGCGGGGCAGCCGCCTGCGCTTGCTGATCGGCGATCCGCAGTGGCATCCGCTTCCGGCGGCCTCGCTCGACGACCCGGCGGACGGCTCCAGCGTCTCGCGCGACTTCGTGCGCGTCCGTGGGTGGGCGATGTCGGAAGCGGGGCTCGCCGACCGCGTCGAGCTGACCGTCGACGGGGCGCCGGCCGCGGTCGCGCGGCTGTGCGCGCCGCGCCCCGATCTCGTCCCCGCGTTCGGCAAGGAGCACGCGATGCTCGGCGGATTCGAGCATGCGCTCGACCTCACGGGCCTTCCACCCGGCACGGACTCGATCGTGCTCGGCGGCGTCGCGCATCTGCCGGACGGATCCTCGCTCGCGCTCAAGCCCGCACACATCCGGATCGAGGACCCGGAGCTGGCTTCCTACGACGAGGAGCGCGCCGCCCTGCTGCGCAGCCGAACGCCGGTTGCGCCCGCCGCCGAGCCCATCGCCGGCGAGCGGCCACCTCACGTGCTCGTCGTCACGCACGACCTCAACCTCGGCGGCGGACAGCTCGTGCTGCTCGAGCTGCTGGAGCGCTTCGCCGCTGAGCGTGGGATGACCGGCGCCGTCGTCGCGCCGCGCAGAGGCGCGACGCTGAAGCGGCTGGAGGCCGCCGGCTTTCCCGTCCACGTGATGGGCGAGCTGCCGCTCGACGACGTCGAGGCATACGAGGGACGTCTCGCGGAGCTCGTTGCGTGGGCGGCGCCGCAGGGGTTCGATGCCGTGCTCGTCAACACGATGGTCGCGTTCGCCGGCGGCGACGTGGCGGAGCGGCTCGGACTCCCGGCCGTGTGGATCGTCCACGAGAGCTACGGACTCGACGGCTTCTGGGCGACGTTCCCGGAGGAGTGGCTGCACCCGCACATGCGCCAGCGCGGCGTGGCGACGTTTGGCGACGCGGCGGCTGTGATCTTCGAGGCTGACGCGACGCGACGCCTGTTCGAGGCGGACGCCGCGCCGGGCGCGTGTCGCACGATCCCCTACGGCATCGACGTGCCCGCGCTCGGCGTGTGGGGGCACGAGTGGGATCGAGCGCGCGCGCGCCGCGAGCTCGAGCTCGACCCCGAGGACGTCGTGATCGCGTGCATCGGGACGATCGAGCCACGCAAGGGCCAGACGCAGCTCGTCGAGGCGTTTGCGCGCGTTGCGGCAGCTCACCCGCGCGCTCGCCTTGCACTCGTCGGCTCGCGCGAGGACGGGCACGAGCGGGCGCCGCAGATCGCGATCGAGGCGCACGGCCTCGAGAACCGCGTCGACATCGTGCCGGTGCGGCCCGACGTGCGCCCCTGGTACGCCGCCGCCGATCTGCTCGTGTGCGCCTCCGACGTGGAGTCGCTGCCGCGCACCGTGCTGGAGGCGATGGCGCTGCGCCTGCCGGTGCTTGCGACCGACGTGTTCGGTCTGCCGGAGGTGATCCGCGACGGGGAGACGGGCTGGCTCTGCACGCAGCGCGACACGGCCGCGCTGACCGACGGGCTCGCGCGGGCGCTGTCGACCCCGCCTGCGGAGCGGAAGGCGATCGCCGACGCCGCGTGGGAGCTGATCGCGCGCGAACACGACTCCGCGACCTGTGCGGCGCGCTACGCCGACGTGATCGAGGCCGCCGCTCGTCGCGCCTCCGCCGTCGCGACCGACCGTGACTGAGCGGCGGGACGCCGCCGCCCGCTTCCCGCACCTGCGCTGGTGGCTGGCGGGCATCGCCGCGCTCGCCTTGCTGGTCGCCTACCACGCGTGGTGGCTGGTGCGGGTCCGTCACCACTACCCGGTCGACATCGACGAGGCCGGGTACATCTCGATCGCGCTCAACGACCTCGCGGGTCTGAGGGCCCATGGCGTCGGCGGTCTGTGGAACGCCTTCCAGCAGCAAGCGCCGCAAGCGCCGCTCGTTCCGCTGCTCGCGGTGCCGGCGCTGGCGATCCACAAGGCGATCCTGCCCGTGTTCGCGGTCGAGCTGGCGACACTCGTGGTGGTCGTGCTCGCGACCTACGGCCTTGCGCGTCGACTCGTCGGCCCGCGCTGGGCTGTGCTCGCCGCGCTGACTGTCGCCGCGACGCCGGGCATTATCAACTACGCGCGCGAGTTCTCATTTGCGCTGCCGTGCACGGCAGCGTTGACCGTGTCGCTGTGGTCGCTGCTGCGCAGCGACCACCTCACACGTCGCTCGATGGTGCTGTTGTGGGGTGTGGCCGGGGGCGTTGCCGTGCTGGCGCGCACGATGGCGATTGGCTACATGCCCGGCCTCGTGGTGGCCGGGATCCTGTGGGCGGCGCTGGCGCCCGCGCCGGCGCGCCGGGCGGCGCTCCTCAACGCCTTCGGTGGGGCGGCAGCCGGTGTCGCGGTCGCGGCCGTCTGGTACTGGCGCAACCTCCCCTACGTGATGGACTACCTGCGCGGCTACGGCTACGGCGCCACGGCCTCGCAGTACGGGACGAAGCACTCCGTGCTGTCGGCCTCGTGGTGGTACGACGATCTCGACGTGGCGGCGCGGCAGGAGCTCTTCATGCCGCTGTTCGTCATGCTCGTGCTCGTGCTCGTGTGCGGAGCGGTGCTGGCCGTGCGGGCGCTCGCCGTCAGACGAAGCGATGCGCTGCTCGTCGCGCTGCGGTCCCCGGCTGCTCCGCTCGTCGTGGTCGTGGTGGCCGGATACCTCTCGCTCGCCACGACGGCGAACGTCGGAAGCGTGTTCGCGTTGCCGCTGCTGCCGACGGCCCTCGTCCTGGTCCTCGCGCTCGCCGCGCAGATCCCGGTGCGGTCGCTGCGGGTCGTGGCGGCCGCGGGCTTCGTGCTGGTGGCGGCAGTCCAGCTCGTGTCGTTCGCCCAGGTCGGCGGGCCGCTCGATCGGATTCGCCTTGCCGGGGTGTGGCCATTCCCGGAGATGCCGATCGTCGATCCGCGCGCGCCAGCTGTCGGGGCGGTCGGCGTCACGCCGAACGAAATGCGCTTCGGCCCGCGCGATCGAGGGTGGATCGAGCTAGCGGGACAGGTTGGTTCCCTCGCAGCGAGCAAGACCTGGTCGGAGGGCCGCCTGCCGATCCTCGCGTTCGCAAGTCGCGACCGGCTGCTGAACATCAACATGGTCGCGCTGGCGAGCTTGCTGTCACCGGCTGGCGGCGGCCTGCCGTTGGCGCAGCTCACTGCGGACGGCGGTGACACGCCCGCCGCCTATCGACGCTTTCTCTCCAACCCTGCACACGGCCAGCCGAACGTGCTCGCGATCTCCGACGGCGAGCGCAACGATTACGAGCCGACGGTGACGCAGGCACACGTTGTCATCGCCGCGCGCTCACTCGGCTTTGCGCCGTTCGCCTCCGTCCGGCAGCCGAACGGGGAACTCGTGCGGCTGTGGTGGCTGAGACGCGGAGCGGCGATCCCGGCGCCACCGTCCCCGGGCTGAAACGCCGCCGCGGGGTCGTGCGCGCCGCCGCTCGGCGCAGCGTCGACCGTTCCCGTCCGTCATCCTTCACCCCAGTGCGCGCCCGCCTCCCCGAAGTCACCCCCCGGCGCTTCCTCACGATCGCCTATGTCGCGCTCGCCGCGCTGACTGTGATCGTGCTGACCGGCGCCGCCGTGCGGCTGACCGACTCCGGCCTCGGCTGCCCGGACTGGCCGCGCTGCTACGGCAAGGCGGTTCCGCCGCTGTCGTTCCACTCGGTGATCGAGTACGGCAACCGTGTCTTCTCGGCCAGCATCGGGGTCGTCGTGATCGGCGCCTGGATCTCCTCGTTCCTGCGGACCCCACGGCGCAAGGACCTGATCGTCATCGCGACGCTGCTCCCGCTCGGCGTCGTCGGGCAGGCGGTGCTCGGCGGCTTCACCGTCAAGCACGAGCTGGCGCCCGGCTTCGTGATGGCGCACTTCGGCCTGTCGATGCTGATTCTGGTCGCGGCCGTCGCGCTCGTCTTCCGCGCGCGGTACGAGCCGGGCGAGCGGACGCCGAGCCGCGACTGGGCGACCGTCTGGCTCGTGCGTCTCCTGGCCGTCCTGGGCGCGGTCGTCGTCTTCGTCGGGACCGCGGCCACCGCCTCAGGCCCGCACGCCGGCGGCACCGACGGCGAGCTGATCCACCGTCTCGACTTCAAGGGCCCCGGCCACACGCTCGTGTGGGTGATCCACCGCCACGCGACGCTCGCCGCCACGCTCGGCATCGGCGTCATCCTCGCCTGGTTCCTCGCCAAGCGCCGCGAGGAGAGCCGCGAGCTGGCGGACGCGCTGATGGTCGCGGGGATCCTGATGGCGGCACAAGGGCTGATCGGCACCGTCCAGTACGAGCTGGCGCTGCCGGCCGACATCGTGTGGGTGCACGTCACGATGGCGACGCTCACGTGGATCGCGCTGCTGTGGTGCGTCGGCGTCGCCGGTCGGCTCGCTCCGCGCGGCACGCCGCCGCCGCCGCGCGACACGCAGCCGGCGGATCAGGTGCCGCCGCCGGTCGAGGCGCTCGCCCGGCACTGAGGTCGGGCGGCGACGCATCCCCGCTTCGCGCCCGCGGCTGCCGCGCCGTCCAGCCCCCTAAGCTGACCGGATGCCGTCCCCCATCGGCTCAAAGCGCCTGCTGGCGCTGCTGATTGCGCTCGCGTCGTGCGCCGCTCTCGCTGCGCTTGCGCCGGGCCTGGCGACAGCGTCAGGCCCGATCGCGCACATCGCGAGCGGCAACGGCACGACCACCAGCCGCCCCACCGCCCTGATCGCCCTGCTCCCGGTCGATCTCGAGCAGCCGCCTCCCGGCGTGCTGCGCCCGAGCGTTGCGGACCTGATCGACGGGCATCCCGAGCTCGCGCTGGGGATGCTGAGCGCGACGCAGTCGGGCTACAGCCCGCAGCAGGCGCTGCTCGACATCACCGCCGGCACGCGCACCTCGCGCGGCACCTACGACCCGTCGACCCCGCCGGACATGAGCCTCCTGCCGATCCCGCCCACCGCTCCCGACGGCTCCGCCTCGGGCCTCGTCGTCAACTGGCTCGCGGCCGTCGCCCGCGCGGAGAGCGCGCCCGCCGACATCGTCCCGGGCCTGCTCGCCAGTTCGATCGCGGGCGGCGCGGGCTATGCCGGGATCCGCGGACAGACGAACCTGGAGGCAGTCGTGGCCGCGTCCCGGGCCGGAGTGGTGGACACCGTCTCGCTCGGGCCGGGCGACACCGTCGCGGCGCGCGCGAACGCGCTGCTCGCGCGCAAGCGCCTCGTCGTGGCGCTGCTGCCGCCCGGCTACGCCGGCGACCGCCAGCTCGACGAGCTGATCGCCGCCCGCAGACACGGCGAGCTGCTGATCGCGATGGAGGACCCGCCGCCCTTCACCGGGCCGCAGCTGCTGTGGACGGGCATCGCGGGCCTCGGCCCGGCCGACGCCGGCTTCACCTCCGCCACGACGCACATCGACGGCATCGCGGCCGCGATCGACGTGCTGCCGACGATCCTCGGCCACGTCGGCGAGCCGGTCCCCTCCGAGGTGCGCGGGCAGCCGATCCGCATCGCGGGCCCGCGCGACGCCGATGCGCTGCAACAGCTCGACGACCGCCTCTCCGTGATCGCCTCGCGCCGCATTCCTGCGCTGGAGACGTTCCTGCTGACGTGGCTCGGCGTCATCCTGCTCGCGGGGACCCTGCGCGACCGCGTCGGCGTGCGCTTCGGCATGCGGATCGGCGGGCTCGCGGTCATGTGGCTGCCGGCGCTGCTGCTGCTGAGCGCGGCGCTCGCGCCGAGCGAGCAGGCGGAGCTGTTCCTGATCGCCGGCGGCTCGTTCGCGCTCGCGCTGCTGACCGATCGGCTGCTGCCATGGCCGCGCGGCCCTGCCGCGCCGACGATCGTGGCGCTGCTGGCCTACGCGATCGACCTCGCGAACCACTCGCACCTCGTCATCCGCTCGCTGCTCGGGCCGAGCCCGCGCTCGGGCTCGCGCTTCTACGGGCTCGGCAACGAGCTGGAGATCGTGCTGACGATCGTCCTGCTCGTCGGCCTGGCGGCCGTCCTGCGCAACCGCGGCCGCACGCGCGGCAACGCGGCGGCGTTCGCGCTCGGCGGCGTCGCGCTCGCGGCCGTCGTCGGCTCGGGCCGGCTCGGTGCGGACGTCGGCGGCATCTTCACGATCGCCGGAGGCGCGGCGGTCGCGACGCTGCTGCTGCTTCCCGGCGGCCTCACGAAGCGCGCGATCGGGCTCGCGATCCTCACGCCGATCGCCGGCCTCGCCGCGCTCGCCGCGCTCGACCTCGCGACCAGCGGCGACGGCCACTTCACGCGCACGGTCCTGCACGGCAACGCATCCGATCAGCTCAACACCTTCCAGCGCCGTTACGAGCTCGCCTGGTCGATCGTCTCGCACGGCTACGCGCCGCTGCTGACGATCCTCTGCGGCCTCGCCGTCGCCTACGCGCTCGTCCACCGCGACCGCGTCTACGCGACGATCCGCGGCGACGCCGTCTGGCGGGCCACGCTCGGCGGCGGGCTCGCCGCCTCGATCGCCGGCAGCCTCTTCAACGATTCCGGCCCGATGCTGCTCTTCATCGGCGTCGTCGCGCTGACGTTCGTGACCGCCTACCTCCGCAGCCCGCCGGAAGGGAGCGAGCGGGGCATCGAGGGAGAGAAAGCAGCCGCGCCCGAGGCGTGGGCCGCCGACGCCGATCGGGCGGGTGGCGCTGAGGATGCACGACCGGCCGCCGAAGGGCGGACGGGCGCGCACCCGGAGGCGACAGGACCCGCCCGCCACGGCGCCGGGGCGACACCTTGAGCCTGTTGATCCCGACGGCCATCCTCGGCATCACCGTCAGCAGCAGCCTCGGCTACCTGCTGCCCGCGCTCGTCGGCCTCGAGTCGATGGGGATCCCGTCCCCCGGCGAGACGGCGCTGGTGCTGGCCTCCGTGATGGCAAGCCAGGGCAAGCTGCAGATCGAGCTGGTGATCGCGATCGCCGCCGTCGCCGCGATCGTCGGCGACAACGTCGGCTACTGGATAGGCCGCAAGGCGGGCCGGCGCGTCCTCACCTCGGAGCGCGGCCCGTTCCATCGCCGGCGCATCGCGCTGATCGCCTACGGCGACAGGTTCTTCGCCAAGCACGGCTCCAGAGCGGTGTTCCTCGGGCGCTGGATGGCGCTCGTACGCGTGACGGCCGCGTGGATGGCCGGTATGAACCACATGCCGTTCCGCACCTTCTTCTTCTGGAACGCGCTGGGCGGGATCACGTGGGCGGTGTCGGTGGGGCTCGTCGCCTACTGGGCCGGCGAGGCCGCGGTGCACGTCATCCAGGAGGTCGGCGTCGGGGCTGCCGTCGTGCTCGGCCTCGTCGTCGTCGGCCTGGTCGTGTGGGTTCAGGTGCGCGAGCGCCGCGAGCTGCGCGAGCAGGAGCAGACGCTCGAGCGCTGAGCGAGGTGCGCGGCGGTCAGCCGACCGCGGCGCCGCCGGCCTGGCACGCCACCGACTCCTCCAGCCCGACCCGCGCGAACGTCGCGCGCGCCCACACGGCGGCGCCGAGCGCGACGAGGCCGCCGAGCGCCAGCGCGGCGCGCGGGCCCGCCGTGCCGGCGATCCACCCCATCAGCGGCCCGCCGATCGGCGTCGAGCCCATGAAGACGATCGAGTAGAGGGCCATCACGCGCCCGCGCATGTGCGAGGCGACCGCGAGCTGCAGGAACGAGTTGACGCTCGCCGCGAAGATCACCGAGGCGGCGCCGACGGGCACGAGCGCGACCGCCGCGAGCGCGAGGTTCGGAGCGGCAGCGGCCGCGATCACGAGCGCGCCGAAGGCGGCCGCCGCGCCCGCGAGCAGCGCCGGGCGCACGCGCGAGCGAGCGCCGTTCGCGACCGCTCCGACGATCGCGCCGAGCCCCATCGCGGTCGTCAGCGTCGCGTAGGCGCCCGCGCCGCCGCCGTAGCCGAACGTCGCCAGCAGCGGCAGCAGCGTCTGGAAGTTGAAGGTGAAGGTCCCGACGATCGCCATCAGCGTCAGCGGGATCAGCAGCTCCGGCGTCGCGCGCACGTAGCGCAGCCCGTTGCGTACCTGGCCCGGCTTGCGGACCGTGGGCTTGACCGGACGCAGCGCCGCCGTGTCCATCCCGCGCAGCGCGAGGATCATCGCTGCGAACGAGAGCGCGTTGAGGCCGAAGCACGGCACGACGCCGACCGTGGCGATCACGACGCCGGCGATCGCCGGGCCGAGCGTGCGCGCGCCGTTGACGAGCGCGCTGCCGAGGCTGACCGCGTTCACGATCCGATCCGGTCCGACGAGCTCGACGAGGAACGCCTGGCGCGCGGGGTTGTCGACCGCGTTGACGGCGCCGCGCGCGAAGATCAGCAGGAACAGCATCCACAGCTCGATCGCGCCCGTGGCGGTGAGCGCGAGCAGCGCGAGCGCTGGCAGCGCCATCGCCGTCTGCGTGACGACCAGCAGCCGCCGCTTGTCGAAGCGGTCTGCGATCAGGCCGCCCCAGGCGCCGCCGATCAGCATCGGCGCGAACTGCAGAGCGGCGGCGACGCCGACCGCGAAGCCGCTGTGCGTCAGCTGCAGCACGAGCCACATCTCCGCGACGACCTGCATCCAGGTCCCGCTCAGCGAGACGAGCTGGCCGAGGAAGTAGCGGCGGTAGTTCGGGACGTCGAACGAGCGCAGCGCCGGGCGCAGTGCGCCTACGGCGCTTCGCGCAGCCGCTCCAGGATTGCGGCCGCCTCGGCGAGCGTGTCCAGCTCCGCCGCCGTCAGCGTCCGCAGCCGCTGAGTCAGGTACTGGTTCTTGCGCGAGCGGATGCGCTTCAGCAGCGCTCTGCCCGCGGCCGTGATCGCGACGTGGGAGACGCGGCCGTCGGCCGGGTCGCCCGTGCGCGTCACGAGGCCCGCCTGCTCGAGTCTCCCCACCACGCGCGTCGCCGTCGGGCGCTGGATGCGCTCGTGCTGCGCCAGCGCGCTCGGCGTGAGCGGGCCCTCCCGCTCGATCGTCGCGAGCGCCGCCGTGAGCGTCGGCGACGTCTCCCCGCCCGTGTCCGACTCCTGTCGCAGCCGCCGCGCCATGCGCACGATCGCCATGCGCAGCTGCGCGGCGAGCTCGGGGTCGGATGGGGAGGAGGGAGTTGGGCGTGATCGTCTCGTGCCGATGATGGTTAGCCAAGCTAGTTAGCGTTGCTAACCACTATAGCAGCAGCCGACGGACCCGAGTGGCCCGCCCGTCGGCTCCGCTAGGACCGCTCGAGATCCAGCGCGCAGGAGTTGATGCAGTAGCGCTTGCCCGTCGGGCCGGGGCCGTCGTCGAAGACGTGCCCAAGGTGGCCGCCGCAGCTCGAGCACAGCACCTCCGTGCGCTTCATGAAGAGGCTGCGGTCGTCCTCGGTGGCGACGCCCTCGTCATCCATCGGCGCGGTGAAGCTCGGCCAGCCGGTGCCGGACTCGAACTTCGTCTCGGCGTCAAACAGCGGCGCGCCGCAGCCGGCGCAGCGGTACGTCCCCGGCGCCTTCTCGTCGGCGTACTCGCCTGTGAACGGCCGCTCGGTCGCCTTCTCGCGCAGCACCGCGTACTGCTCGGGGGACAGCTCGGCGCGCCACTCGGCGTCGCTCTTGGTGACCTTGGCCTTGCCTGCCATGCGCATGCACCGTCCTTCGGAAGTTGCCTGCCATGAGCGTAGCGGCGCCGGGCGATGCAGCGCGTACGGCGCGGATTACGCGCGGCGGCGGCGAGCTAAGGGTCCGAGACCGGCAGCTCCTCCTCGACGCGCGCCGAAGCGCGCATGCGCGTCAGCGCCCCGCGCAGGATGCGCGAGACCTGCATCTGCGAGACGCCGACGCGCGCGCCGATCTCCGACTGCGTGAGGTCCTCGACGAAGCGCAGGCGCAGGATCTCCCGCTCGCGCGGGGTCACGGTCCGCAGCAGCGACTCGAGCAGGGTGCGGTCGGTCGCGCGGGCGAGCTCGTCGTCGTCGCCGCCGAGCAGGTCGCCGAGCGTCGCGCCGCTGTCCTCTTCGCTGCCGGCGGGCGCGTCGAGCGACAGCGAGCGTTGCGCGCCGGCGACGTCGAGCGCCTCCAGCACGCCCTCGAGCGAGAGGCCGGTCGTCTCCGCGAGCTCCGCCGGTGTCGGCGGGCGGCCGTCATGGTGGTCGGCGATCGCGCGTCTCACGCGCAACGACGCCTCCTTGAGGTCGCGCGGCACATGGATCGCCCAGCCGCGGTCGCGGAAGTGCCGCTTGAGCTCACCGAGGATCGTCGGCACCGCGAACGTCGTGAAGGCGATCCCGCGCGTCGGATCGAACCGGTCGACCGCGTTCACGAGACCGACCGAGGCCACCTGGAAGAGGTCGTCGAGCGGCTCGCCGCTGTCGCTGTAGCGCAGCGCGAGATGGCGCGCGAGGCCGAGATGCCGCTCGACCATCGCGTCGCGCTCGGCAGGTGTCCGCGGGGGTGGGAAGCTGCCGTAAGCTGGCGCGCTCGCGGTAGTCCCCGCGCTCTGGACTCTTGCCCCGTCGCTGCGGGGATAGACTGGCGGGCCCGGATGACCCTGATCGTCCTCGCTACGAACCTTCTCGGCCACGATCCCAACTCCCTCCCGGCGTCTGTCGCTTGGAGCGCCGGGGGTCTGGGGCGCCGAACTCGTCCCGACGTTCAACGTCGCCGGACCGTCTCCGATCGTAGCGCGCCGCGTCACCGCTGTGCAGGTTGCAGGCAAAGAGGGCGCGCGTGACGTCCGACGGTCTGAGCGTCCTCGTCGCCGACGAGGACGCGGAGGCGCTCGACCGGCTCTCAGTGCTGCTTCAGGGGTTGGGCCACACCGTCTGCGCTTACGCGGTCGAGGTCTCCGAGGTCGCAGAGCGGGTGGCGACGGACGACCCCGAGATCTCGATCGTCGTGCTGCATCAGGACGACGACCACGCCCTCGCGCTGATCGAGGAGATCTGCGCGTACGCGTCGGGTCCCGTCATCGCCCTCACGCTGGAAGACGATCCCGACTTCGCCGCGCGCGCCGCCGACCGCGGAATCGCCGCACAGGCGACGCCGGCCGGGCCGGACGCCGTGCAGAGCGCGATCGAGGTGGCGCTGCGACGTCACGCGGAGCTCGAGCGGCTGGAGGCGAAGGTCGACCAGCTCGAGGGCGCGCTCGCGCGCCGCGCGGTGATCGAGCGTGCGAAGGGCATCTTGATGGAGCGCCACGGGGTCGACGACCGCACCGCCTTCGAGCGTCTGCGCACCCGCGCCCGCAGCGACCGACGCCGTGTGGTCGACGTGGCCGTCGCCGTCGCGGACGGCGACCTCGAGCTGCCGTAGCAGCAGAACGCGAACCGCCCCGGGGAGCCGGGGCGGTGGTGGGGCGTCCCGCGGTGCTGCGCGGGCGGCTCAGCCGCAGCCGGTGTTGTTGCCGCAGCTCGGGCAGGTGTAGCAGGAGCCGGTGCGCTGCATCATGCCGCCGCATTGGCTGCAGGCCGGGCCGAGGTCGAGGCCGTTCGTCTTCGCCGGCACGACCGGCGGGGTGTCGGTCAGCGCGGCGGTCGGCGCGACGCTCGCGCCGCCGTTGCCGGCGCCCGCGGACGCCGGGCCGGCGGTGTCGCCGCCGACCGACATCGCGGCCTCCTGCGCCATCTTCCGCTGGCGCACGGCCGGGGTCATGATGCCCAGCTCCTCCTGGATCTCCTCGTCGAGGAAGCGGGAGGCGAGCCAGCGCATGATGTAGTCGGGCAGCGACTTCGCGAACGGGATCTCCGTGTTCATCGTCATGCCCTCGGGCTCGAAGCGCATGTAGCTGAACTTGCGCACGAGCGTCTCGAGCGGCACCCCGTACTGGAGCGCGATCGAGATCGCGGTCGCGAACGAGTTCATCATGCCGCG
>JBJMLB010000052.1:0-16838 GCA_045805465.1 Conexibacter sp.
AGGCGCCGACGTACGTCGCCTGGTCACGCCGCAATCGTTCCGCGCTCGTGCGCGTGCCGCTCTACCACCCCGGCAAGGAGCAGGCGACGCGCATGGAGCTGCGCTGCCCGGACCCGGCGTGCAACCCGTACCTGACGTTCGCGGTGCTGCTGCAGGCGGGCCTGGAGGGCGTCGAGCACGGCTACGAGCTGCCCGAGCCGATGGAGAAGAACCTCTACCACCTCGCGCCCGACGAGCGCCGCCGCCTCGGGATCGAGCAGCTGCCCGCGACGCTGGGCGAGGCGATCGAGCTGACGGCCGAGTCCGAGCTCGTGCTGCGCACGCTCGGGGAGCACATGTTCAACCGCTTCGTTGAGATCAAGCGCCAGGAGTGGGACGACTACCGCGTGCAGGTCACGGCCTGGGAGCTGGAGAAGTACCTCCCCGTGCTGTAGAGCGGCTCTCAGTCGCGGGCCAGCGCCCCCTTGGCGACCTCGTGCAGGTGCTCGTGGCGGACGAGCTTCACGCGCGGGCGGCCGTGGGGCCCGCCGAGGGTGCGCTCGTGCTCGTCGATCGCCTCCCAGTGGGCGTACGTGATGTGGTCGGGTGCGCGCTCGGCGAGGACGGTGAGGATCGCGTCGGGATCGTCGACGGCCGGCTGGGGGATCTTGCCGGCGGCGTGATCCTCGATCAGGGCGTCGACGGTGTCCTGGCTGTCCTTCTTGTTCGTGCCGATGATGCCGCTGGGGCCGCGCTTGATCCAGCCCGAGACGTACTCGCCGGGGCGCTGCGCGCCGGCCGGGCCGTCGAGCACGCGGCCATGGTCGTTGGGGATCGTCGCGGCGCGCGCGTCGAACGGGACGCCGGGGAGCGGCGTGCCGCGGTAGCCGACGGAGCGGAACACGAGCTGGCAGGGGATCGTCTCCTCCTGCTCGGTCACGACGGCGCGCAGGCGGCCCTCGCCGTCGTCGACCAGCTCGGTGCGCCCGACGCGCACGCCCTCGACGCGCTTTGAGCCGACGATCTCCAGGGGAGAGGCGAAGAAGCGCAGCACGATGCGGCGCTCGTGGCCGTGCGGCTCCGAAGCGGCGTATCTGTGCAGCACCTCGATCTTGCGCTTCGTCTGCGCGTCGGCCTCCTCGACGATCTGCGCACTGGCGGGATCGAGCTCCATGTCGCCCGGGTCGACGATCACGTCGGCCTGCGCCAGCTCCGACAGCTCGATCAGCTCGGGCGTCGTGAACGCCGCCTGCGCGGGACCGCGACGGCCGAGCACGACGACCTCCTCGATCGAGGAGGCCGCGAGCGCGTCGAGCGCGTGGTCGGCGACGTCCGTCGCGGCAAGCGTGTCGCGCGGCAGCGCCAGCATCCGCGCGACGTCGAGCGCGACGTTGCCATTACCCACCACCACCGCGGTCGTCGCGGACAGGTCGAACTCGTGGTCGCAGAAGTCCGGGTGGCCGTTGTACCAGGCGACGAACTCCGTCGAGGAATGCGAGCCGGGCAGGTCCTCGCCGTCGATCCCCAACCGACGATCGCCGGAGGCGCCGAATGCGTACAGCACCGCGTGGTAGTGCGCCTTGAGCTCCTCCACCGGAAGGTCACGACCGACCTCGACGTTCCCGAAGAAGCGGAAGCCGTCCTTCCCCGCCGTCTTCTCATACCGCCGCGTGACCGCCTTGATCTTCGGATGGTCCGGCGCGACGCCGGCGCGCACCAGCCCCCATGGGGTCGTGAGGCGCTCGAACATGTCGACCGTGACATCAAGGTCCTTGGCGTTCAGCAACTGCTCAGCGGCGTAGAAGCCCGCCGGGCCGGACCCGACGACGGCGACGCGAAGTGGGGAGGAGGACATGGCAGCAGGGTAGCCGCCGGCCTGCCGCGATGACGGCTCGCGGAACCGCCGCTCAAGGGACTTCGGCGATCAGTCGAGCATCGCGGAGAGCGCCTCGGGGTCCGTCACCGGCGCCCGGCAGCTGAAGCGCTCGCAGACGTACGCCGCCGGACGGCCGTCGACGGGAGCACGGCCGGCGAGCAGCGGCACCTGCGCGCCGTCGCCGTCGCCGGCTCCGCCGGCCAGCACGACGTGCGGGCGGAGCGCGGCGCGCACCGCCCGCACGAGTGGCGCCGCCGCGACCGGGTCGCCGACGATCGCGACCTCGCGCACGTCGTCGGCGAGCAGCAGGTCGACCGCGCGCAGCAGGTGCGCGAACGCGAGCGGATGGCGCGCCGCGATCGGGTGCAGCAGCGCGATCGTGCCGCGCGCCCGCTCCTCATACGCCGCCTCGCCCATCAAGCGCGCGAGCCGCAGCAGGCCGAGCGCCATCGCCGAGTTGCCCGACGGGATCGGGGTGTCTTCGAGGTCCTTGCGGCGCGCGACGAGCTGTTCGTGGTCGTCGGCGGTCGAGTAGAAGCCGCCGCGATCGTCGTCGGCGAAGTGGGCGATCGTCGTGTCGGCGAGCGCGCGCGCCGCCGTGAACCAGTGCACCTCGAACGTCGCCTCGTAGAGCGTCAACAGCGCCTCGAGGAGGTACGCGTGGTCCTCGAGATAGCCGGCGAGATGCGCGCGGCCGTCCTTCCAGGTGCGCAGCAGGCGGCCGTCGTCCGTGCGCAGCTCGCGCAGCAGGAAGTCAGCGCAGGCGCGCGCGGCGTCGAGGTAGTCGTCGCGCTCGAGCACGGCGCCGGCCTCCGCGAGCGCGGCGAGCATCAGTGCGTTCCAGGACGTGAGCCGCTTGTCGTCGAGTCCGGGCCGCACGCGCAGGTCCCGCGCGGCCATCAGGCGCCGCTTGATCTCCGGCAGCTCGGGCGGGTCGTCGTCCGAGCCGGCCCGCACGAGGATCGACTTTCCCTCGAAGTTGCCGCCGGGCGTGACGCCCCAGTGCGCGACCGCGACCTCGTACAGCGAGTCGTCGTCCAGCGCCGCGCGCAGCTCGTCAGGCGTCCACACGTAGAACTTGCCCTCGACGCCCTCGGAGTCGGCGTCGAGCGCGGAGGCGAAGCCGCCCTCCGGTCCGTGCAGCTCGCGCAGCGCCCAGTCGAGCGTCTCGCAGCAGACCTGTCGCAGCAGCGGGTCGCCGCCGCTGACCTGCCAGCCGTGCAGGTAGGCGCGCGCCAGCAGCGCGTTGTCGTAGAGCATCTTCTCGAAGTGGGGGACGACCCAGGCGGCGTCGACGGCGTAGCGCGCGAAGCCGCCGCCGAGCTGGTCGTAGATGCCGCCGCGGGCCATCGCGCGGAGGGCGCGCAGGGCGGGGCCGGCCGGGGACGGGTGCGCGGGAGTCGATTCGTCGGAGCGCGCGAGCAGCAACTCGATCGCGGACGGCTGCGGGAACTTCGGCGCTCCGCCGAAGCCGCCGTGGACGTGGTCCTCGCGGTCGGCGATCGCCGCGGCCGCCGTGGCGACCAGGCCCGGCTCGGGCTCGCCCGGGTCCGGCTCGATGCGGCTACTGACGCCGAGGTGCTCGACGATTCGCTCGCCCTGCTGCTCGATCTCCGTGCGCCGCTCTCTCCAGGCGTCGACGATCCCCTCCAGCAGCTGTCTCCACCCCGGGAGGCCGTGTCGCCCCCTCGGCGGGAAGTACGTGCCGGCGTAGAACGGCACCTGCTCGGGCGTGGCGAACGCGTTGAGCGGCCAACCGCCGTGCCCAGTCATCGCCTGGACGGCGTCCATGTAGATCGCATCGACGTCGGGCCGCTCCTCGCGGTCGACCTTGACGCAGACGAAGTGCTCGTTCATGTAGGCGGCGACCTCGGGGTCCTCGAACGACTCGTGCTCCATCACGTGGCACCAGTGGCAGGCCGAGTAGCCGATCGAGACGAGCAGCGGCACGTCGCGCTCGCGCGCCTCCGCCAGCGCCCGCTCGTCCCACGGCTGCCAGGCGACCGGGTTGTCCTTGTGCTGGAGCAGGTACGGCGAGGTCTGGTCGGCGAGGCGGTTCGACATCGCATCGGAGGCTACCCGCGATAGCGTTCCGTCCATGAGCCACCATCGCGAGTCCGTCAGCGCCTCCGGCGCACCAGCGGCGATCGGCCCCTACGTCCACGCGGTGCGCGCCGGCGGGCTGCTGTTCTGCTCGGGGCAGATCCCGCTGCACCCCGAGACGGGGGAGATCGTCGGCGCGACCGCGGCCGAGCAGGCCGGTCGCTGCCTGGAGAACCTGCAGGCGGTCTGCGTGGCAGCGGGGGCGAGCCTTGCCGACGCCGTGAAGATCACCGTCTACCTGCGCGACATGGCGGACTTCACCGCCGTCAACGAGGTCTACGGCTCGTTCTTCGAGACGGACCCGCCGGCGCGCGTGGCGGTCGCGGTGGCGGGTCTGCCGCGCGAGGCGCTCGTGGAGCTCGACGCGGTCGTCGCGCTGCCGGCCTGACCGGCGGCACAGTCGGCCGCCGCCGCGACGAGGCCGCCGATCACGCGGCTGCGCTCGTCGGCCTCAGGGTGCCACTGCACCCCGAGCACGAATGCGTTCCTCGGCGCCTCGAGCGCCTCGGGGAGCCCGTCGATCGTCGCGACGCCGGTCACGACGAGCCCGTCGCCGACGCGGTCGACACCCTGGTGGTGGTGTGACTTCGTGCCGTGCAGCTCCTCGCCGGCCACGCGCGCCGCGAGCGAGCCGGGGGTCAGGCGCACGTCGTGGTCGGCGCCGTCGAACGAGCCGCGTGCGCGCAGGTGGTCGTGGTGGCCGAAGCGCTCGGGCAGGTGCTGGTGCAGCGTGCCGCCGAACGCGACGTTCAGCAGTTGCATGCCGCGGCAGATCCCGAGCACCGGGATCCCGCGCTCGATCGCGCGGCGCACGAGTGCGAGCTCGAACGCGTCGCGCTCGGGGACCGGGTCGACCGTCGCCGGATCGAGCTCCGCGCCGTAGCTGGCGGGATCGATGTCCGCGCCGCCGACGAGCAGCAGCCCGTCGAGGAGGTCGAGCGCCTCGTCCGGCTCGGCGGCCAGCGCGGGATCCGGCGCGAGCATCAGCGCCATCCCGCCGGCGCGGCGGATCGCGTCGAGGTAGTTGGTCGGCAGCAGCGCCGCCTGCTGGTCCCACACGCTCCACTGCGCTCGTTCCAGTGCGGTGCAGACGCCGATGACGGGACGAGCAGGCATGGGCCGTTGAGCCTAGTGCCTGACCTGCGGAGAATCGTGACGCACCCGTCACCTTCTGCGGTAGTGTCTACGGCAGATGGAGGAGAACGCCCGTCAGTTCGACTTCGACTGGCTCGTCATCGGCTCCGGCTTCGGCGGCAGCGTGTCCGCCTTGCGGCTGGCCGAGAAGGGCTACCGCGTCGGCGTGCTCGAGTGCGGCAGACGCTTCCGCGACGACGACTTCGCGAGCTCGACGTGGAGCCTGCGCAGATACTTCTGGGCGCCACGGCTCGGGATGCGCGGCATCATGCGGATCTCGACGTTCAAGGACGTCTCGGTCGTAAGCGGCTGCGGCGTCGGCGGCGGCAGCCTCGGCTACGCGAACACGCTCTACGTCCCGCCGTCACCCTTCTTCGAGGACAAGCAGTGGGGCGACCTCGCCGACTGGGAGCGCGAGCTCGCCCCGCACTACGCGGAGGCGCAGCGGATGCTCGGCGTCGTCGTGCACGAGCAAGACGACCCGGCCGATCTGCTGCTGAAGGAGCTGGGCGAGGAGCTGGGCGTCGGCGACACGTACAGAAAGACGCCCGTCGGCATCTACTTCGGCGAGGCGGGAAAGACCGTCTCGGATCCCTACTTCGGCGGCGAGGGGCCCGATCGCACCGGCTGCATCGCCTGTGGCCGCTGCATGGTCGGCTGTCCGGTCGGCGCGAAGAACACGCTGGTGAAGAACTACCTGTGGCTCGCGGAGCACAAGGGCGTGACCGTGACGCCCGACCGCACGGTCATCGACATCCGGCCACTCGGCGCCGAGGACGGCTCAGACGGCTACGCCGTCACGAGCGTCGCCTCCGGCATGCGCCGCGACCGCGACCGCCGCACGATCACGACCCGCGGTGTCGTCGTCGCGGCTGGCGCGCTCGGCACCAACAGACTGCTGCAACGCTGCCGCCTGAGCGGTTCTCTCCCGCACATCTCGCACCGCCTCGGCGAGCTCGTGCGCACGAACAGCGAGTCGATCCTCGCCGTCACGGTCCCCGAGGACTACCCGGAGGACCTGACGAAGCGCGTCGCGATCACCTCCTCGATCTACCCGGACCCCTACACGCACATCGAGACGGTCACCTACGGCGCCGCCGGCGACTCGATGTCGACGCTCTACACGCTGCTCGTAGGCGACGGCACGCGCGTGACGCGGCCGCTCAAGCTGCTGGGACAGGCGATTCGTCATCCGGGCAAGTTCGCACAGGCGCTGTGGCCGCGCGGCTGGTCGCGCCGCACGATCATCGTGCTCGTGATGCAGACGCTCGACAACGCGATCGCGCTGCGCCCGAAGCTGACGCGCTCCGGCGACGTGCGGCTGCAGACCGAGCAGGACGCGAGCAGACCGAACCCCACCTTCATCCCAGTCGCGAACGAGGCGGCCGAGTGGCTCGCCAAGCGCACCGGCGGCGTCGCGCAGTCGAGCGTGATGGAGGCGCTGCTGAACATCCCCTCGACCGCGCACATCTTGGGCGGCGCCGTCATCGGCCGCGGCCCCGAGCACGGCGTCGTCGACGCCGACCAGCGCGTGTTCGGCTACGAGAACCTGCTCGTCTGCGACGGTGCCGCGGTGCCGGCGAACGTCGGCGTGAACCCAAGCCTCACGATCACGGCGCTGGCCGAGCATGCGATGAGCCGCATCCCGCCGGCCGGCGCAGCAGCGTCTGCGCCCGAGCCGGCCGCCGCCGGCGCCGCGTAACCTCGCGCTCGCGCCAAGCTGCTCCACTCGCCCGCGCGCTGAGCTAGGATCCACCGCCGGCAGGGGCGGCAGGGGCCGTCCGGGGGACGGATCGAGGGGAAGCTTCAGATGGACAGGGCAGCATCCTTCGTGGTGCGTTGGCGCATCACGCTCATCGCGCTGGCGCTTGCGGTCACATGCTCTGCGGCCTGGCTGGCCGCGATCGGATAGGCGCGTCGTCAGCCCTGCTCGCGCAGCAGGGCGCGCCGGACCTTGCCGCTGGTCGTCTTCGGCAGCTCGGCGGCGAAGTCGACCCGGCGCGGGTACTTGTACGGGGCGGTCGTCGCCTTGACGTGTTCCTGCAGCTCCATGGCCAGCGCGTCACCCGGCTGCACGTCGTCGCGCAGCACGACGACCGCGCGCACGATCGCGCCGCGCTCCTCGTCGGGCGCCGCCACGACGGCCGCCTCCGCGACCGCCGGGTGCGCGACGAGCGCGGACTCGACCTCGAACGGGCCGATGCGGTACCCCGCCGAGATGATCACGTCGTCGGCGCGGCCCTCGAAGTAGAGGAAGCCGTTGTCGTCCTGGCGGACGCGGTCGCCGGTCCTCCAGACGTCGCCGGCCGGCGACTCGTGCTCCAGGTACCGCAGGAAGAACGTCGGGACGGTGGCGGGGTCGGCGACCAGCTCGCCGTCGTCGATCCACAGTCTCACGCCGGGAAGCGGCCGGCCCATCGAGCCCGGCCGGATCGCCTCGCCGAGCGGCGCGCCGGTCATTTGGCCCGTCTCCGTCTGGCCGTAGCCGTCGCGAATCCACAGGCCGGTGGCGTCGTGGAAGGCGCGCAGCACCTCCGGGTTCAGCGCCTCGCCGGCGGCGACGAGCCCGCGCAGGTCCGGGACGGGTCGCGGCTCGGCGCGCTTAGCGATCACGCGGTACTCGGTCGGCGCCATGCACAGCACGTTCACGCGCTCGCGCGCGAGCAGCTCGAGGCGCTCGTGCGCGTCGAAGCGCGCGTCGTGCAGCACCGCGGCCGCGCCGCGGATCCACGGCGCGATGAAGACGTTGCGGGCCGACTTCGACCAGCCCGACGCGGCCGTGCACCAGACGAGATCCCCCGGCCGGGCGTCGAGCCACCGCTCCGCCTGCAGGCGTTGCCCGGCGAGATACCGCTGGCAGTGCAGCACGCCCTTCGCCTCGCCGGCGGTGCCGCTGGTGAACGTGATGAGGCAGGGGTCGAGCGGGGCCAGCTCCACGGCCGGCGCCGGCTCGGCCGCGTAGAGCGCCTCGTCCGGGATCGTCAGGACGGCGCAGCTCGGCCTCGCCGCCTCCAGCTCGCCGGCGTTGCGCTCGTCGACCAGCACCAGCACCGGCTGCGCCGCGTCGAGCCGCAGGCGCAGGTCCTTCGCGCGCAGCTGCTCGGTGCACGGCAGCACGACCGCGCCGATGCGGAAGCACGCGACCATCGCGCAGACCCAGTCGGGTCGGTTGCCGATCAGCGTCATCACGACGTCGCCGCGCTGCACGCCGTTGGCGGCGAAGGTGCCGGCGAGCCGCGCTGCGCGGTCCGCGACCTCGCCGAAGCTCCACTCGCGCCGCGCTCCGTCGCGTGCCAGCTCCACCAGCGCGAGCCGTCCCGGCTCGGCCACGTCGACCACGTCGCGCGCGAAGTTCACGGCCGGGAAGTATCCTCGAACACGCAAAAGCGAGACATTCCACGTTTCCCGGACCCGGAGCTATTGACCCCATGGCCGCAGTGATCGAGAAGACCGACGAGCAGCAGGCGATCTGCGAGATGGTGCGGCAGTTCGCGGACGAGCAGATCATCCCGAACGCCGAGCACTACGACCACGAGGACTCCTTCCCGGATCCGATCGTCGACCAGATGAAGGAGCTCGGCCTGTTCGGCGTCACGATCCCCGAGGAGTACGGTGGCATGGGGCTCGACCTGACGACCTACGCGATGATCGTCGAGGAGCTCTCGCGCGGCTGGATCTCGATCTCCGGCGTCGTCAACACGCACTTCATCGGGTCCTACCTGCTGATGAAGTTCGGCACCGAGGAGCAGAAGCAGAAGTACCTCCCGCGCATGGCCACGGGCGAGATCCGCGCCGCCTTCTCGCTGTCCGAGCCGGAGCTCGGCTCCGACGTCGCCGCGATCAAGACGACCGCGAAGAAGCAGGACGACGGCGCCTGGGAGATCAACGGCCAGAAGATGTGGGTCACGAACGGCCTGCGCTCGGACCTGGTGTTCGTGCTCGTTCGCACCGACCCGAACGCCGAGAAGCCCCACCGCGGCATGACCTGCTTCATCGCCGAGAAGGTCGGCGGCGAGCACGAGAACACCGGCGACTACAAGGGCCTGAACGTCCCGCCGCAGCTGAGAAAGATGGGCTACAAGGGCGTCGAGTCGACCGAGCTGGTGTTCGACGGCTACCGCTGCTCGCCGGACAGCATCCTCGGCGGCGAGGAGGCCGGCCTCAACAAGGGCTTCCCGCAGATGATGGACGCGCTCGAGCTCGGCCGCGTGAACGTGGCCGCGCGCGGCGTCGGGATCGCGCAGCGTGCGCTGGAGCTCGCACTGCGCTACTCGCAGGAGCGGCGGGCGTTCGGCAAGCCGATCGCGCAGCACCAGGCGATCCAGTTCAAGCTCGCCGACATGGCCACGCAGGTCGACGCGGCGCGCTTGCTGACGAACCGCGCGGCGCGCATGAAGGACGCCGGCGAGCGCTCCGACATCGAGGCCGGCATGGCGAAGCTGTTCGCCTCCGAGGCGGGCCGCTTCTGCGTCGAGGAGTCGTTCCGCATCCACGGCGGCTACGGCTACTCGAAGGAGTACGAGATCGAGCGCCTCTACCGCGACGCGCCGCTGCTGCTGATCGGCGAGGGCACGTCCGAGATCCAGCGCATGGTGATCGGCCGCAAGCTGCTCGAGCGGCACAAGATTTGAGCAGCGCCGGGGCTGCACTCGCTGCGGGCGCGGAGCACTAGACTCCGCGCCCTGACCTCCGCCACGGACACCAGAGGCCTGATCGAGCAGGGCGTGCGGAACTTCCTCGCGGAGGTGCCGGCGCTCCAGCCGCTGAGACTCGTCGTCGGGCTCGAGCTGCGGGGGCGCGGCGACGTGCAGCTTTACCGCGTCGAGCTGCCCGGCCCGCAGATCTCGAAGGACATCGCGTCAGATGCGAAGGTGCGCCTGACCGTCTCGCGCTCGCACTTCAACGAGCTGGCGGTCGACGGCAGAATCAAGCACTGGCGCGCGGCGTTCGAGCACGGCGACGCGAAGGTCACCGGCATCGAGCAGATCATCAGACTGATCGCGAACGTCGTCGAGAAGCAGGACGAGCGCTCGCGCACCCGCAAGGCGCGGGGTTAGTCCGATCAGAGCAGGTCGTCGTCGCCGAAGCCCTTCGGCGGCTGGCGGAAGAGCAGTCGGTCGACCAGGCGGCGCCGACGCGGGAGCTGCTCCCATTGGCTGCGTGAGAGCAGCGGCCTGAACGTGACCGAGTTGAGCCAGATGTTGACCTCTCGCGGATCGGCGAGCATGATCGCCTCCTCGGGTGTGGGTTTGCTGCGTCGTTCCATGCTGGTCACCCTACGATCGAGACAAGGGCGAGTCCACACAGCATGATGTGGATTCCGCAGAGCATGAGCGTGAAGTGTCCGTGGAGACGATCGAGCGACGCGGCATTGCGCCTCCATTGGCGATCGATCCGCTCGATCATCGCCGAGCAGAAGGCGGCGGTGTCGTCCAGAACCCCATCGCGTCGGAGTTCCAGCTCGAGACGACGCGGCGCAAGTTCCATCGCGACGGCACCTCGCGAGCCGAGGATCGCGAACATGCCGGCAAGCATGAGGAAGAGACCGCCGCTGGTCACCACGAGCGCGAGGTGACCGATGGCGCCTGTCGGCGTCGGGTCTTCGAGGACCGGCCCGCTCAGCAGCGTCACGCCGAGCGCTGCCGCCGCGAGCACCGGACCGAGGCGACCGCGGAGCGCGTCGGCGCGGCGCTCCTGGTCGTCGAGCGTGCGGAGGGCGAGGTCGTAGAGGCGGGCGAGCGGCTCGGACACGCGGTGCTTGACGCTATGGCCGGCGCCTGCGACGGCGCTACGGGCGTTCGCGACGAATCTGCGGCAGCACAGCGCACGCTGGGTAGGCTCGCGACATGGGTGCGGACGCAGACGGCGACGGGCGCGCGGCCGGGCTGCGGATGCCGGCAGAGTGGGCGCCGCACGAGCGGACGCTGATCGCGTGGCCGGCGCGTGAGGCGGCATGGCGGGGGACGACGATCGAGCAGGCACGCGACGTGCACGCGCAGGTCGTCGCGGCGGTCGCCGCGTTTGAGCCGGTGACGCTGGTCGTGGATCCGGCGCACGTCGACGACGCTCGCAGACGAGTCACCGCGGAGAACGTCGAGCTGCTCGAGCTGCCGATCGACGACTCGTGGCTGCGGGACTCCGGACCGCTGATCGTCACGGGGCCGGAGGGGCACCGGGCGGGGATCGACTTCCGCTTCAACGCCTGGGGCGAGGCGTTCACGCCCTACGAGAAGGACGCTGCGATCGCGGGGCGGCTGCTCGAGCACCTCGGGATCGAGCGGTTCGGCTCGCCGATGGTTCTGGAGGGCGGCGCGATCGCCGTCGACGGGACCGGCCGGCTCGTGACGACCGAGCAGTGCCTGCTCAACCCCAACCGCAACGCGCTGCTGGAGCGCGCGGAGATCGAGGAGGAGCTGCGCGTGCACCTCGGCGCCGAGCAGGTCGTCTGGCTCGGCCGCGGCCTCGTCGAGGACGCCGACACCGACGGCCACGTCGACAACGTCTGCGCGTTCCTGACGCCGCGCCGCGTCCTGCTTCAGACCGTCCCCGGCGACGACGATCCGAATCGGCCGCACGCCGAGGAGAACGCGCTCCGCCTGCGCGACGCGGGCCTCGACGTCGAGCGCTGGGAGCTGCTGCCGCGCCTGACGCGCGAGGACGGCAGCGTCGTCGCGATCCCCTACACGAACTTCTATCTCTGCAACGGCGCCGCGATCGTTCCGCTCGGAGAGCAGGATGCCGACATGGACGCCGAGGCGCTGCGGCGGCTCGGCACGCTGCTTCCTGGCCGCGAGATCGTCGGCGTGCCGGGCAGAGTGCTCGCGCTTGGGGGCGGAGGAGTGCACTGCATCACGCAGCAGATCCCCTTGGGCGCGAGCTGATCGCCAACGGCGTCGAGAACCTGTTCTGGCGAGCTACTAGGAGCCGGCGCCGGCCAGCGCCCGCGCGAGCAGGTCGCGCAGCGTGGCGCGCTCGTCGGGCGTGAGCGCCGCGAGCACCTCGTGCTCGACGCTCTCCTGGCCGCGCTCGGCGCGCTCGATCGCGTGACGCCCCGCGGCCGTCACGTGGACGAGGTGGCGGCGGCGGTCATCGGGGTCGCGGCGCCGCTCGACGTGCCCTGCGGCCTCCAGCTCGTTGAGCAGCAGCACGACGTTGTTGGCGTCGATGCACAGCGTCTCGGCGAGCGCGTGCTGCGAGACGCCGTCGTGCTCGCTGAGGAACGACAACGCGACGAACTGCCGCAGCCGCATGCCGAGCAGCTCCTCTCCGCTGCGACGGTAGACGACCTTCGCGAGGCGGGTGAGCAGGACCATCGCTCCAGGTGCATGGACGATGCCCATGATCCACCCAAGCCTAGCATCCTGAGAGGACTATCATCCACCCGCAGAAAGTCCTTGATACAGTGATGATCGATGACGGCCCTGGCGACACATCCGACCGTCTCGCGGCGGGCCTGGATCGCTCTCGCGGTCGTCTGTCTGGGCCAGTTCATGGTCGTGCTCGACTCCTCGATCGTGAACGTCGCGCTCGAGGACATCCAGGCCGACCTGCACTTCAGCGCCGCCTCCCTGACGTGGGTCGTCAACGCCTATCTCGTCACGTTCGGCAGCTTCATGCTCGTCGCCGGCCGCCTCGGGGACCTCGTGGGGCGCCGGCGCGTGTTCCTGTTCGGCGTCGCGCTGTTCACGCTCGCGTCGGCCGCCTGCGGCTTCGCCGGCAGCCAAGGGCTCCTGATCGCCGCGCGCTTCGTGCAGGGAATCGGCGGGGCGATCGCGTTCTCCGTCACGATCGCGCTGATCGTCAGCGAGTTCCCGGTTCCCGCCGATCGCGCGAAGGCGATGAGCGCGTACATGTTCGTCGCCGTCGGCGGCGGCTCGGTCGGCCTGCTGCTCGGCGGCCTGATCACCGAGTCCGTCGACTGGCACTGGATCTTCTTCATCAACATCCCGATCGGGATCGCGACGATCCTGCTCGGGCGCGCGTTCATCGACGAGCGCGAGTCGATCGGACTCGACGGCGGCGTCGACTGGCTCGGCGCGATCCTGATCACCGTCTCGTTGATGATCGCCGTCTACGCGATCGTCGGCACGGCGGACCACGGCTGGGGCTCGGCGAACACGCTCGGCTGGCTCGGCACCGCGCTCGCCCTGCTCGTCGCGTTCGTTGCCCTGGAGGCGCGACTCGCGAACCCGATCCTGCCACTCGAGATCTTCCGCGTACGCGGCCTGGCCGTGGCGGCCGCCGTGCGCGCGTTCGTCTTCACCGGGATGTTCGCGGTCTTCTTCTTCGGTGCGCTCTACATGGAGCAGATCCGCGGCCTGGACCCGCTGGCGACGGGGATCGCGTTCCTGCCGATGACGCTGACCATCGCGGCGCTGTCGCTCGGGCCGGTCGCCCGGATGGTCGGGCGCTTCGGCCCGCGGCCGGTGCTGATCGGCGGGATCTCGACGCTGATCGTCGGCCTCGCCCTGTTCGCGACCGCATCGGCCGACGTGCCGTATGCGCCGCTGCTGCTCGTCGCCTTCGTCGTCATGGGCCTCGGCGGCGGCTCGACGTTCGTGCCGCTGCTGACGATCGCGATGGCGGACGTGCCGCCGCGCGACGCGGGGATCGCCTCCGGGATCATGAACGTGGCGATGCAGCTCGGCGCGGCGCTCGGACTTGCGCTGCTGGGGGCGCTCGCCGAGCAACGCACGGCAAAGCAGCTGGCCGACGGAGTCGCGCACGCCACGGCGCAGCTGAGCGGCTACCACCTCGCGTTCGCGCTCGGTGCGGGAACGGCGGTCGTCGGGCTCGTGCTGACGCTGCTCATGCTGAAGTCGCCCACGCCGCAGGCCGAGCCGGCCGAGCCGGCCGAGGCCGACGCCGAGCTGCAGCCGGCCTGAGCGCGGCCGCATCGGCCTACACTCGCTCACATGAGCGGGATCGACGTCTTCACCGCGACTGGGAAGCCGCTGAGATCGTTCGCGCGGGTCGACGAGCCCGAGCGCGGCAGCTTCCGCGTCGGCGCGGTGCAGCAGCGTTGGCATCCCGACCCGGTCGCGCACGAGGCGGCGCTCGCGGAGGGGGTACGCGCCGCCGCTGCGCACGGCGCGCAGCTCGTGTGCCTGCAGGAGCTGACGCTGTCGCCGTACTTTGCGATCGACGCCGAGCCGACGCCCGAGGCGCTCGCCCGCGCCGAGGCCGTCCCGGACGGCCCGACGACCGCCTTCGCACGGCGGATGGCGGGGGAGACGGGCGCTTACGTGCACGCCTCGCTGTACGAGCGCGAGGACGGCGGCGAGGATGCGCGCGGCTTCAACACGGCGATCTGCGTCGCCCCCGACGGGACGCTCGTCGCGCGAACGCGGAAGCTGCACATCCCCGTGACGGCCGGCTACCACGAGGACCGCTGGTTCCGTCCCGGGCCGGCTGGTGACGGCGTCGACGCCTTCCCGGTCGTCGGCCTGGGGGAGGCGCGGCTTGGCTTCCCAACCTGCTGGGACCAGTGGTTCCCGGAGCTCGCGCGCGCCTACGCGCTCGCCGGCGCCGACGCGATCGTCTACCCGACCGCGATCGGCTCCGAGCCCGACCACCCGAAGTTCGACACGCAGCCGCTGTGGCAGCAGGTGATCGTCGGCAACGGGATCGCGAACGGCACCTTCATGATCGCGATCAACCGCTTTGGGATGGAGCCGCCGCTGACGTTCTACGGCTCGTCGTTCGTCAGCGACCCGTACGGCCGGATCCTCCTGCAGGCGCCGCGCGACCGCGCCGCCGTGCTCGTCGCCGACCTCGAGCTTGATCAGCGCCGCGACTGGCTCGACCTCTTCCCGTTCCTCAGAACGCGGCGGCCGGATGCATACCGCTCGCTTGCGGAACCTGGGTAGAACTCCGGAAACTAGCCAGAGGAGGAATGACGATGAGCATCTTGGTGCGGTTTGCGCCGGCGTCGTTGACGCAGGAGCAGTACGACGCGTCGGTGCGTCGGCTCGAGGCGGAAGGAATCTTTCCCCCGGAGGCGATGGACTTTCACGTCTGCTTCGGCACGGAGCCGAACCTGCGCGTCAGCGAGATCTGGGACTCGCGCGAGCAGTGGGAGGCGTTCGGCGAGCGGCTCATGCCGGTGCTCGCGGACATCGGAATCCAGCCGGGCGAGCCCGAGGTCATCGAGGTCCGGAACGTCGTCCGACGCTCCTGACGGCCTCCGAACGCGGGAGAAGCGTCCTGCCCTGGTGTCGTATGACGACCGCAGGCCAGGACGCTTCTCAGGGCTACGAGGTGAGGACGGCGCCCTCGTCGTAGAGCTTCAAGACCTTGACGGTGCCCTGCGGGGCGGCGTCGATGCAGAGGCGGCAGAGGACGCACTCGTCGAGGTTGCCCTCGACGACGTCGAGCGTGCCGTCTGCCTTCTGCGCGTAGATGTCGACGGGGCAGACCTCGGTCAGCTTCGCCGCCAGCGCGGGGTCGTTCGCGACCGCCTGGTCGACCTCGACGTCGATGAAGATGCCGGGCATCAGACCGCGCTCCTCTCGGCGATTCTGGACTTGACGATGTCGGGGATCTGCGAGATCTCCTCCGCGACGACGATCCCTGCCTCGGCGAGGCGCGCGATCTTCTCCGTCGCGGTGTCCTCCTTGCCCTCGACGATCGTGCCGGCGTGGCCGAAGCTCATGCCCGGCATCTCGTCCATGAAGCGGCCGGCCATGAAGGCGACGATCGGCAGGCGCGAGTCGTTCGCCTTCACCCAGCGCGCCAGCTCGGCCTCCATGCGGCCACCCGGCTCGGTGTAGATGACGATCGCCTCCGTCTGCTCGTCGGCCTCGAACAGCGGCATCAGCTCCGCGTAGGAGGAGCCGATGATCGCGTCGCCGCCGATCGACACCGCGGTCGACTGGCCGAGGCCCGCCGCCGTCAGCGTCGAGGACATCTCGGTCGTCATGCCGCCGGAGCGGGAGATGACGCCGACCGAACCGGGCGAGTACGCCTTCGCGGCGTCCTTCGCCGGGCCGCCGATGCCGCCCATCTTGATCACGTCGGGGACGATGATCCCGAGGCAGTTCGGGCCGATGATGCGCGCGTCGTGCTGCTTGGCGAACTCGACCATCTCGGCCACGTCGCGGCGCGGGATGCGCTCGGTCACGATCACGATCAGCTTGATGCCGTTGGCGATGGCCTCCAGCACCGCGTCCTTCGTGAAGGCGGGGGGGACGGTGACGACGGAGCCGTCGATCGGCCCGCCGTGATGCTCGACCGCCTGCGCGACCGTGTCGAAGACCGGCACGCCGTGGACCTCGCGGCCCTTGCGGCCCGGCGTCACGCCGCCGACGACCTTCGCGCCGGCGCCGTAGTCGAGGCACTCGCGCGTCAGGTTGACGGCCTCGCGGCCGGTGATGCCCTGGACGATGAACGTCGTATCTGCGTTGACGAGAATGCTCATGCGGCCGCTCCGATCTTCTCCACCGCACGTCGCGCGGCCTCGTGCATCGACACCGAGCGGTCGCAGTACTCGACGCCGTACTTCTCGAGGATCTTGAAGCCCTCGTCCTCCCAGGCGCCGGGGATGCGGAAGACTGCGATCTTGTCGGCGGGGTCGTACCCGAGCTCGACGCAGGCCTTGATCACGCCGCGCGCCACGATGTCCACGCGGGTGTTGGAGACGATCGACATCATCACCGCGATCTTGTCCACGCCCGGCTTCGACAGCACGAGCTTGGTCAGGTACTTCGCCTTCGAGACCGACGGGTTGCCGCCGATCTCGCAGTAG
>JBJMLB010000053.1:0-19694 GCA_045805465.1 Conexibacter sp.
CCCGGCCAGATCAAGGTGACGGTGATCCGCGAGTCGCGCTCGGTTGAGTACGCGAGATAGGCCGCGGGGTGCGGTACCATTGCATCGATCAGCGCTACTGCGTTTCACGGCATCACCAGAGCCCGGAGTGACGACTCCGGGCTCGTCCTTTAAGGCGACCCGGCGCCCGCACGTTACGGACGCCGGATCCGCGCTACCGGGTCATCCGATGGATGAGCACGAGCAGCACGATCAACGCTACTGACAGCTCCATCGGCATCACCTCCTTTCTCAGGGCCGTCGCCCCGCGCGGCGGTTGGAGCCGCCGCGAATTCGGGAGGTGCGCGATCGAGCGCGTCTCGCTGACCGAGCCTGTCTATCGCGCCGAGAGCCGGAATCGACTCGGAGCGCGTGAGATTTTGCAGCGCCTGCGCAGCGAAGTGACGATCCCGCGCTCGGGCGTTGCGAGTTACCCTTGCTTGCGATGAAGCGCTACCACGTCACGACGTTCGGCTGCCAGATGAACGAGCACGACTCGGAGCGCATGAAGGGGATGCTCGAGTCGCTCGGGTACCGCGAGGCGCCGAGCCCCGACGAGGCGGACCTGATCCTCTTCAACACCTGCTCGATCCGCGAGGCCGCCGACACCAAGTTCGTCGCCCATCTCGGCCACGCGAAGCGGCGCAAGCGGGAGCGGCCGGAGGTCGTGATCGGCGTCGGCGGCTGCTGGGCGCAGTCGGTCAAGGACGAGGTGTTCGAGCGCTTCCCGTTCGTCGACGTCGCGTTCGGTCCCGGGCAGGTGCACAAGCTCGCCGAGTTCCTCACGAGCGACTCGCTGACCGCCCAGGGCTACTTCGAGTTCGAGGGATTCGCGGGTGACCTGCCGGAAAAGCGGGCGCGCGAGTTCCAGGGCTGGCTGCAGATCTCCGTCGGCTGCAACATGGTCTGCTCGTACTGCATCGTGCCGAGCACGCGCGGGCGCGAGGTCTCTCGCCCGCTCGCAGCGCTCGTCGGCGAGGTCGAGCGGATGGCGTCCGAGGGCGTGAGCGAGGTCACGCTGCTGGGGCAGAACGTGAACGCCTACGGCCGCGACCTGCCGCGCCGTGGCGAGCCCGCGGCGACCTTCGCAGAGCTGCTGGCGGCGGTCGACGCCGTCGACGGGATCAAGCGCATCCGCTACACCTCGCCGCATCCGCAGGACATGAAGGAGGACGTCATCCGCGCGCACGCCGAGCTGCTTGCGCTGTGCGAGCACGTGCACCTGCCGCTGCAGTCCGGCTCCTCGCGGATCCTCAAGTCGATGCGCCGCACCTACACGCGCGAGCGCTACCTCGACCGCGTCGCGCTGCTGCGCGAGCATGTGCCCGACTGCGCGATCACGACCGACGTCATCGTCGGCTTTCCGGGCGAGACGGAGGAGGACTTCGCGCAGACGCTCTCGCTTTGCGAGGAGGTCGGCTACGACGGTGCGTTCACGTTCGTCTTCTCGCCGCGCCGCGGGACCGAGGCGGCGACGTTGCCGGACCAGGTCCCGCACGCGGTGAAGGTCGAGCGGATGGAACGGCTCGTCGAGGTCGTGCAGCGGCGCGCCCGCGAGCGCGCGCAGCGGTTCGTCGGACGCACCCTCGACGTCCTCGTCGAGGGCCCGTCGCGCACCGACCCGACCCGGCTGCGCGGCCGCTCGCGCCACAACAAGGCCGTCAACTTCAGCGGACTCGCCCAGGCAGGCGAGTACGTGCAGGTCGAGATCGCGAGCGCGACGAGCCAGACGCTGGCGGGCGAGGAGTCGCTGCTCGCGCGTGCCGCGCGGTGAGCAGCGCCCGCGGCCTCGTCATCTTCGACTGCGACGGCGTGCTCGTCGACAGCATGGGGATCGACATGCGGGAGCTGACGCGCGCGATCGTCGCGGCCGGCGGGACGATGACGGCGCAGGAAGTCAAGGACGCGTTTCACGGCGTCGCGCTCGCCGACATCGAGCGCGGCGTCGCCGCGCACCTCGGCCGGCCGGCCCCGGACGGCTGGATGGAGCGCTTCCTGGCCGACCGCGCCGTCGCCTTCGAGTGCGAACTGCAGCCGATCGACGGCGCGGCCGAGGCACTCGCCGGCGTGCGCGCGGCCGGCTGGGACGCGTGCATCGCGTCAGGCGGCGCGCTGCGGAAGATGGAGCTGACGCTGCGAGTCGCGGGCCTGCGCGACGCGGTGCCCGACGACCGCATCTTCTCCGCCTACGACGTGGCGCGCCCGAAGCCCGCACCCGACCTGTTCCTGCACGCAGCCGCCGCATGCGGGTTCACGCCCGCCGCATGCGTCGTGGTCGAGGACAGCGTCCCGGGCGTCACGGCGGGGCAAGCCGCGAAGATGCACACGTTCGGCTACAGCGGCGGCGACGCCGCGGTTGCGGAGCGGCTCTCTGCACTCGGCGCCGAGCCGCTGAGCGCGATGGCGGACCTTCCCGCGCTCCTGGCTGCGTGAGCGCGGCCCGGCGACGCGCCGTTTCGCGGCGGGACTTTCGGGAGAGCTTTCCGACGGAGACCTCCACCGCCGCGCCGGACGCGCTGCTGCGGCGGAGCGCCTCTGTGACCGATCGCACGGTTGCGCGACCGCGGATCGGCTGCCGCACGCGCTAGAGAGAGGTGATGCGTACGCGCCTGAGACGAAGCCGCGAGCGAGCGCTGGAGGCGATGCTCCAGACGCGTACCCATGTCTGGGAGGAGGCGGGCCTCTCGCGGCAGCTCGGCCGCGACGCAGCGCGCAAGGCGCGGCGGGAGGCGCTCGTGCTGCTGCCGCTGCTCGCCGCGGTGCTCGTCGCCTACGCCTACCGGGCCCAGCTGTTCGGCCCCGACCTCGACACGCCCGTGCGGCTGCTCACCGCGGTCGTGCTCGTCGCGCTCGGATGGGCGTTCGCGCGCGACCTCGGTCGTGTCGTCGGGCCGGACCTGATGCGGCGCATGGATCCGGCCACCGCCGGCACGGTCGGCTTCCTGCTGCGACTCGTGACGATCGCGATCGTGACGGTCGTCGCGCTGCGGATCGCCGGCCTCACACCGCGCACGCTCGCTGTCGGCGGCGCCTTCACCGCCGTCGTCATCGGCCTCGCCGCGCAGCAGACGCTCGGCAACCTGATCGCGGGCGCCGTACTGCTGAGCGCGCGCCCGTTCCGCGTCGGCGAGCGCGTGCGGCTGCAGGCCGGCGGGCTCGCAGGGCAGGCGGAGGGCGTGGTCAGCTCGCTCGGCCTGCTCTACACGACGCTCGCGCGCGGGGAGGACCGCATCATGGTCCCCAACAGCGTCGTGCTCGGCGCCGCCGTCGTGCCGCTGCGCGAGCCGCAGCCGGTGGACGTGCGCGTCGTGCTGCGCCACGGCACGAAGCCGAGCGACGTGCAGGAACTGCTGCGCGAGGCGATCGGCGTGCCCCTGCGCTCGCTGCCGCACATCGCGCTGGAGGAAGTCGACGGCGACCAGGTCGTGGTGCGGATCCAGGCCACGCCGGAGCACGCGCGCGACGGCGCGGCGCTGGCCGACCACATCCTCGCCGCGATCGCCCAGGTCGCGGGCGAGCGCATCGCCGCCTGAGCGGCCAGGTAGGAGTGCCGGAGGGGCCCCGTGGGGTTTTCAGCGGTGGTCGCGACCGCCGGCCGCGAGGCCGTCCGCGATGCGCGCGCCGCCCATGCGGCGGCTGCTGTTCAAGGCGAACTCGGGCGCGATCCCGGACAGCAGCGAGCCGGCGCGCAGGCCCAGCGGCGCGACATCGAGCTCGGCCTTGTTGCGCTCGATCCCTCGCACCACGGCGGAGGCGACGTCCTCGGGGCTGCGCGTGCCGACGCCGGGCGGCAGCGAGACGTCCGCGCGCGCGAACATGCCCGCGTCGCGGATGAAGCCGGGGAAGATTGTCGAGACGCCGACGCCGGAGGAGCGCAAGTCCTCGCGCAGCGACAGCGCGAAGCCGCGCAGGCCGAACTTCGTCGCCGAATAGAGCGCGCTGCCGCCGGCCGCCGCTCTGCCCGACAGCGACGAGATGAAGACGAGGTGGCCGTGGCCGCGCCCGACCATTCCCTCCGACAACAGCCGCGCGAGCTGGATCGGCGCGCGCAGGTTGACGTCGAGCGCACGGTCGACCTGGTCCCCCGTGTAGTCGTCGAGCGTGCCGCTCGCCGGCAGCGCCGCGTTGGCGACGAGGATCTCGACGTCGCCGACCTCCGCCGCGAGCCGCTCGGGCGCATCGCGGTCGGCGAGGTCTACGGCGAGCGCACGGCCCCCGACCTCGGCGGCGAGCGGCTCGAGCACGTCGGCGCGGCGGCCGGTAAGCACGAGCTGCGCCCCGCGGGCCGCGAGCCCGCGAGCGATGGCGTGGCCGATGCCGCCGCTGGCGCCGGTGAGCAGGACGGTTCCGTGGATCGCGGTCATGGCGCGAAGCGTGTCACACGCCCACTCGTCGCGGGCTGGTCGCGCGTGGGCGGGCGGGACCTGGCTCAGGTTCTCTTACGCGAACAGCGCGACGGTGGCCGTGAAGGCGTGCAGGAAGCTCGCTCCGCCGACCGGGCCGATCTCGCCGGCGGCGAAGAAGCCGGCCGACGGTGCGCCGCCCAGCTCCTCGGAGAGCGCGCCGGCGTCGTGGTCCTCGATCCCGAACATCGCGCGGCCGCGTCCGTTGCAGGAGAACGCGAGCGCCCCGGCCGGCGTCCCGCCGAGCGCGGAGACGCGCAGGCGCAGCTGCTCCTGGAAGTCGCGGTCGGCCGAGGCGGCGTCGCGCGCGTGCAGGCGCAGCACCTGACCGGCCTCCACGGGCGCGTTGACCGCGAGCGTCCCGCCGACCGGGTCCGCGCCCATCAGCTGGCGCACGAGGAAGTCGCCGTGCCCGTACTCGGGACGGCTGCCGTCGATCACGAGCCCGACCAGCAGGCCGCCGGCGATCAGCGTGCGGTCGACCGGGTCGAGCTCCTCGATCACCGCGCGTATGCGGTCGAGCGCGGGCTGCCCGGCCAGCTCACTGATGACGTTGCCCTCCGCCTCGGTGATCGTCAGCTCAGGGCCGACGGGCGTCGCGCCCTGCGAGACGCACGGCAGCAGCTCGACGTCGTCGAAGCGCACCCCAACGGCGCCGCCGTCGGCCACCTCGTCGCCGAAGAACAGCACGCCCGTCTCGTCCGGCCGGCGCGCGCTCGCGAGGCCTCCCAGCACCGGGATGCCGGGCGCGCGCGAGGCGAGGTCCTGCAGCAGCGGGTCCGTCGGGAAGGTGTAGGGGTCGGGCAACAGGATCGCGCCGCGCGAGCCGGCGAGATCCTCCATGCCGATGACGGTGACCGTGTCCTCATGGACGGACGCCATCGCGTGGAACGTCTGCACGCTGCCGCCGCCGAGCGCAGCAGCCCACACGGCGACGGCCATGCCCTCCTCGTGCTCGGCGCCGCAGCCAAGCACACCGCCGGCGCCACAGCCGACGAGCGCCCCGGGGCGCAGCGCCTCGTGGACGCCCTCGAGCGTCGACTCCGGACTCTCCATGTGCCCGCCGGAGGCGAACATCACGACGAGGTCGGCGGGCGCACTGTCGAGCGCCGCGCCGGCGGCCTGCGCCGCCTCGATCGCGCCGACGCGCGGGTCCTCGTGCGTGGAGATGCCGGTGCCGATGCGGACGCCCATTGCGTCTCACCATACTCCGGCGCGCCCGCCGCCTGAGCGGGTCTCACAGGGCCTGGGCATACTGCGGCGCGTGGCGTCAGACGTGATCGCGATCTTCGGTCCGACGGGAATCGGCAAGACCGCCGTCGCGGTCGCGCTGGCCTCGCGACTGCGAGCGGCGGGGGAGGATCCGGTCGCGATCTCCGCGGACGCGCTGCAGGTCTACGCGGGCCTGGAGCTGCTGACCGGCGTGGCGAGCGCAGCGGAGCGTGCGGCGCTCGAGCACCGCCTGGTGTCGTTCCTGCCGGTCGACGCGAGGTTCAGCGTGGGCCAGTACGCGGCGCTCGCGCACGCCGAGATCGATGCGGCGCTGGCATCCGGGCGCCGCCCGATCGTCGTCGGCGGAACGGGCCTCTACCTGCGCGCCGCGCTGACCGAGCTGCAGCTGCGTCCGCCGCCGCCCGAGGGCGTGCGCGAGCGCTGGGAGCACGAGCTGGAACTGCGGGGCGCCGCGTCCCTGCACGCCGAGCTCACGCGGCGGGCGCGGTGGGCCGCGGAGGGCATCGAGCCGAACGACCGCCAGCGGATCGTGCGCGCACACGAGCTGCTCGACGCCGGCGAGCTGGAACCGCCCGAGGGTCCGTCGCAGCTGTGGACCGACGAGGTCCGCCACCCGACGCTGCTCGCGGGGCTGACGATGGAGCGCGAGGCGCTCTACGCGCGCATCGACGCGCGGGTGGAGGAGATGGTCGCGGCCGGCGCACGCGAGGAGGTGCGGCGTGCGCACGCCGCCGGCGCGTCGGAGACCGCGCGCAAGGCGCTCGGCTTCGACGAGCTGCTCGCCGGCGACGTCGAGGCGATGCAGCGCCGCACGCGCAACTACGCACGCCGGCAACTCACGTGGATGCGCAAGCTGGCCGGCGTGCGGACGATCGACGTGACGGAGCGCACCGCGGAGGCGGTGGCCGAGGAGATCGCCTCCACCGTGTGACGGGCCTCGTCCTCCGGCGATCGCAGCGACCGCCTGCGGTCGGGAAATTGCCCTGAGCCAAGCTAGCGGGATCATCTGCGCGCGCGGGGATTTCCTCAGTCGATAGGCTGCGGCGCCGCCGCCCGTCGCGGGCGCGATAGACCAGCATCTGGAGGCAGCCGACGTGAAGTTCGAGAAGTGGCAGGCGCTGGGCAACGACTACATCGTGGTCGAGGAGCGCGACCTCCCATTCGCACTGACGCCGGCCCGTGCGGTGAAGATCTGCGCCGGCCACTTCGGCGTCTTCGCCGACGGGATCCTGCTCCTCTCGCCGCCCACGCAGGCGGGCTTCGTCGCACGGCTGACGATCTTCAACCCGGACGGCTCCGAGGCCGAGCTGTCGGGCAACGGCGCGCGCGAGGCGATCCTCTATCTGCGGGCGCGGGGATGGACGGACTCCGACGTCTTCTCGATCGAGACGGCCGCCGGCGAGATCCGCCCGACGATCACCGGGCCGACGACGTGCCGCGTCGACATGGGCCGCGCGCGGTTGACCTCGAAGGACTACCCGGGCGGCGCCGAGGACGGCAGAGGGGAGATCGGCACGCCGGGGCGGCTGTGGCCCTTCCAGCACGTCTCGATCGGCAACCCGCAGTGCTCGATGCGCGTCGACTCCGTGGAGGAGCTGGACGGGCTGGACCTGCCGGCGCTGGGGCCGTTCGTCGAGGGCAGCGAGCTGTTCCCGAACCGCACGAACGTCTCCTGGTACGCCGAGCTGGCGCCGGGCCGCATCCGCGCGCGCATCTTCGAGCGCGGCGTCGGCGAGACGCTCTCCTCCGGCACGGGCGCCACCGGCGCCGCGATCGCGCACGTGCTGCGCGGCGGCGACTCGCCGGTCGTCGTCGAGCTCGATGGCGGCGAGCTGACCGTCGAGGTGGGGGATGACCTGCACGTGAACCTGACCGGCTGGGCGGTCCCGGTGTTCGCCGGGAAGCTCTCCGACGACTTCCTGAAGGAGCTGCATGCAACCGAGTAAGCGCCTCGACCTGATCCCGCCCTACCTGTTCGCGCAGCTGGAGCGCAAGATCGCCGAGAAGAAGGCGGCGGGGGTCGACGTGATCTCGCTCGGCATCGGAGATCCGGACACGCCGACGTACGCGCCGATCGTCGCCGCCGCGCAGGCCGCGGTCGCGGATCCCTCGACGCACCAGTACCCCTCCAACCGCGGGCGGGCAGAGTTCCGCAACGCCGTCGCCGCGTTCTACGCCCGCCGCTTCGGCGTGACGCTGGACCCGGAGACCGAGGTGATGCCGGCGATCGGGGCGAAGGAGTGCATCTTCAACCTGTCTCTGGCGTTCCTGGACCCGGAGGACATCGCGCTCGCGTCCGACCCCGGCTACCCGGTCTACACCGGCGGGCCGACGCTCGTGGGGGCCTCGTCGGTACTGATGCCCTTGGTGCCCTCGCTCGGCTTCGCACCGGACCTCGACGCGATCTCGGCGGCCGATGCGGCGCGCGCCAAGCTGATGTTCCTCAACTACCCGAACAACCCGACGGGCGCGGTGGTCCCAGACGGGCTGTTCGAGCGGGTGGTCGCGTTCGCTCGTGAGCACGACGTGCTGGTGGTGCACGACAACGCCTACAGCGAGACGACGTACGACGGCTACGTCGCGCCGTCGTTCCTCGCGACGCCGGGCGCGAAGGAGGTCGGCGTCGAGGTCTTCTCGCTCTCGAAGGGCTACAACATGACCGGCTGGCGCTGCGCCTTCATCGCCGGCAACGCCGAGGCGATCTCGCAGTACTGGCGGCTCAAATCGAACGTCGACTCGGGACTGTTTGAGGCCGTGCAGCTGGCGGGCGTGGCAGCCCTCGATCCGGCCGTGGACGCCGAGGTCGCCGCGATGAACGAGGTCTACAAGCGCCGCCGCGACATCGTCTGCGACGCGCTGCGCGCCGCCGGGGTCGACGTGACGCCCCCGAAGGGAACGATCTACATCTGGGCCCCAGTGCCGGGCGGCTATGAGAGCGCCGCCGCGTACTGCGAGCACGTGCTGGAGGAGACCGGCGTGGTCATCTCGCCGGGCGGCGCCTACGGCGCCTCGGGCGAGGGCTTCTTCCGCATCTCCCTGACTACGCCGGACGAGCGGCTGCTGGAGGCCGTCGAGCGGATTCGTCAGCTCGGCTGAGCTGGGCGCCCACGCTCGCCACGACGACCTCGGGCCGCCGCACGAGGTCGTCGTGGGTGAAGCGCAGGACGGTCCAGCCACGGTTCGCCAGCGCGTTCGCCTTCGTCCGATCGTGCTGGAAGGCCCGGCGCGTCTTGTGCGCGTCCCAGCCGTCCACCTCGACGACGAGCCGCTGGCGGCCCCAGACGGCGTCTCCCTCATAGCCCTCCACGTCGCGGGGCGGGGGAGATCGTGGGCTTCGAGGAGGGGGAGAAGGCGGTCCTCCAGGGGTGAACGGGTGAGCGTGGCGCCGTGGGCAGCCAGGTCGGCAAGCGCGGCCCGCAGCTTGGCGGTGGCCGGTCCGCGCCGGCCCCGCCGGCGCTCCAGCGCTTCCTCGATGCTCTTGACGTCGAGGGTGAGCTGCCGCTCGGCCTGCCCGCAGACCTTGACGAGCGCCTGATGCTCCAAGACCTCTCCAAGATCCACGAGCGTGCGGCTCACGCTGGTCACCGGGACGCCCTCGACCTGCGTCACGTCGCGCCCGTCGAGCGCGCGGCGGCCGTGGACGCGGATCCGCTGCGTGCTTCTGCGCTGCGCCGGCGTGCTGACGTCGATCCGCGTACCACCGCCGTTTCGCAGCCCGTGAAGCGCCGCGGCGTCCCGGTGGCTCAGCACCGCGCCCGGGCCGACGGCCAGGACGGCGGCGAGCCGGTAGCCGTTCGAGCGCAGGTGCGCGTGGCCGACGGCGTAGACGCCGCGGTGGAGCGCGACGAGGTGGCCGCGCTCGACGCGATCCCGAAGCGTGGTCGGCCGGATCCCGGCACCGAGGAGCTGCCCCCGGGAGACCACGCCGTGCTGCCTTGCCGCCAGCGCCGCGATCCGCGCATCCACATGAGGAGCGTGATTTGTGGTCGGTGGGAGCGACTCGGATTCACGGTCCTCGGGCACAGCGGTGACGTTGCCAGGTCGCCTGCCACGTCGGGACCCGGCTTCGCAACGATCTAGACTCAGACGTGTGACGACTGTGAGAGGCCGCAACGGTCGCGCGACCCCGACGCCGGGGCGCAGCGAGTCGCCCGTAGGGCGCGCGCGTCAGCGTGCCCTGGCGATCGGCGTGCTGGAGACCGGGGATGACCTGTCCGAGCTCGAGGAGCTGCTGCGCACCGCGGGCGTCGCGACGGTCGGGCAGATGGTCCAGCACCGCGAGCAGGCGCATCCGAACACGTACTTCGGCCCCGGCAAGCTGGAGGAGCTGAGAGCGGCGATCAAGGCGCAGGACGCGAACGTGGTTGCCTGCGACGACGAGCTCTCGCCGCGTCAGGGGCGCAACCTCGAGGAGGCGCTCGGGACCCCGGTCGTCGACCGCACGGCGATCATCCTCGACATCTTCGCCGGGCACGCGAACTCGGCCGAGGGCAAGCTGCAAGTCGAGCTGGCGCAGCTCGAGTACAACCTCGCGCGGATGCGGGGACTGTGGACCCACTTGGAGCGGCTCGGCGCCGGCGCGGGCGGACCTGCCGGCGGACCTGGCATCGGCACGCGCGGACCGGGCGAGTCGCAGATCGAGACGGACCGCCGCCTCGCCCGCGACCGCATCACCGCGCTCAGACGCCGTCTGGAGCGCGTGAAGGGCGCGCGCAGAACGATGCGCGCCGAGCGGACCCGCGCTCAGCTGCCCGAGGTCGCGCTGGTCGGCTACACGAACGCCGGCAAGTCGACGCTGCTCAACGCGCTCACGGGCGCCGAGGTCGGCGTGCGCGACCGCCTGTTCCACACGCTCGACCCGACCACGCGCGGCTGGAGGCTCGGCGGGCGGGACTATCTCCTCACCGACACGGTCGGCTTCATCCGCAAGCTGCCGCACCAGCTGGTCGACGCGTTCGGCGCGACGCTGGAGGAGACGCGACTCGCGGACCTGCTGCTGCACGTCGTGGACGCCTCCGCGCCGGAGGACGAGCTGGGCGAGATGATGCGCGCCGTCCACGAGGTGCTCGAGGAGCTCGGCGCCGGCGACCGCCCGCGGATCCTCATCCTCAACAAAGTTGACGCGCTCGACGACGACGCGCGCGAGGACGTGCGCCTGCGCCACCCGGACGGCATGCTCGTCTCGGCGCTGAGCGGCGACGGACTCGAGGAGCTGGGCGAGCGGATCGAGGCCGAGTTCGCCCGCTCGCTGCGCGACGTCGAGCTGCTGCTGCCTTATCGCGACGGCGACCGCCTCGCCGAGCTGCACGAAGTCGCCGGCGACCTGCTGCGCGAGGACACGCCCGAGGGCGTGCTCGTGAAGGCGCGCGTGCCGGCGACGGTGGCGGCGCGCTTCGAGCGCTTCGCGGTGAACGGGCGGCCTGCGTGAGGCGGCCGTCAGGACGGGCATCGAGGGGATCGAGATCGTGAGCGCGCGGACCGACGAACCCGCTCTCGCGGAGACCGCGACCGGCGGTGCAACCGCCCACGCTCCCCTCGCAGTCAAGCGCCTTCACCCGCAAGCCGTGCTTCCGAGACGGGCGTATGCGGATGACGCAGGGCTCGACCTGCATGCGGTGGAAGCGATGCGGCTGGAGCCGGGCGCGCGAGCATCGGTCGGCACCGGCATCGCAGTGGCGATCCCCGAGGGCCAGGGTGGGCTCGTGCTGCCGCGCTCCGGCCTCGCCGCGCGCAACGGAATCGCGCTCGTCAACGCGCCGGGGCTGATCGACGCCGGCTACCGCGGCGAGATCCGCGTGCTGCTGCTCAACACCGACCGCGATACGCCGTGCGAGATCGCCGTCGGTGACCGCATCGCGCAGTTGGTGCTGGTGCGGCTCGAGCTGCCGGCGACGATCGAGGTCGACGAGCTGCCGGCGAGCGAGCGGGGCGAAGGCGGCTTCGGCTCCAGCGGCAGCTGACTGGCGCACGCGCGCCAGCTTTACAGAACGTCCGCGTCTTCTTTACGACCTCGTCACTGGACTGACGAGAGCGGCTCGCTACCGTGATACGCGAAGGCCTGGTCGCCGGGGGATCGACCGGGAAGTGCGGCGCCGGGGACGCCGCGCGGAGGGGAACGCCGGGGCCGGTGCGGTCAGGCGCATCGGCCCCGGTGCGGTTCCCTCATCCATCGATCAGCCTGCGCAGCCGCAGCGCGTTACGGGGAGCGAAGACCTCCCAGTCGTTGTTGAAGTAGGCGTACACGTCGACCTCGTCCGACCACGCGCGGATCCGCTCGGCCCACATGCGCAGCTCCGCCTCGGAGTAGTTGCCACGCCGGCCTCTCCAGCCATGGTGGAAGCGAACGAGCGTCCAGTCGGCGGTGAGCCAGTGCGCCTGGAATGGACGCTCGGGCCGGTCTCCGATCACGAGCGCGACGCCGTGCTCGCGCAGCAGCGCCTCGACCTTGGGGACGAACCACGACGTATGGCGGAACTCGAAGCCGTGCCGGCCGGGCGGGAGCGTGGCCACGCGCGCGAGCGCTGCCGCGAGCCGATCGTCGTCGCGCTGGAAGTTCCCGGGCAGCTGCCAGATCACAGGGCCGAGCTTGCCGCTCTCGACGAGCGGCGCGATGGAGGCGTAATAGCGCTCGACGCCGCGGTCGAGGTCGGTGAGCCGCTTCATGTGCGTCAGGTAGCGGCTCGCCTTCGCCGCGAAGACGAAGTCCGGCGGCGTCTGCTCGACCCATCTTGCGGCTGCGCCGGGTCGTGCGAGGCGGTAGAAGGTCGAGTTCAGCTCGACCGTGTCGAAGACGGAGGCGTAGTGGGTCAGCCAGCGCGATCCCGGCAGTCGCGGCGGATAGAACGACTCCGCCCACGACTTGTAGACCCAGCCGGAGCAGCCGATGCGGACGGGGTGCGGCATGCGGCCGGAGCCATACCCGCACGGGGCGGAGCCGGCGCGTGAACGCGCCGGCTCCGACCACGAGCGCTACGTGAGCCCGTTCGCTTGCAGGTACTGCCGGGCGACGTCGGCGGGCGACTGCTTGTCGATCGCCACCGCCGCGTTCATCTGCTGCATCGCTCTTGTCGTGAGTGCTCTGCTGACCGCGTTGAGCGTCGCCGCGAAGGCCGAGCCCTCCGCTCTGAGCACCTTCGTCGAGACGATCGGCGTCACGTTCTGGAAGCCGAAGACGTTCTTCGGGTCCTTCAGCACGACGTATCTGCCGCTCTGCAGCTGGCCGTCCGTCGTGAAGACGTCCGCCGTGTCGATCTTGCCGTCGTCGAGCGCCTGGTACTGCAGCCCGATCGTGAGCGGCGCGAAGTCGACGTCTCTGATCCCGTACACGCGCTCCAAGCCGACGAGGCCCGTCTCGCGCTGGCGGAACTCCGGCGGTGCGCCGAGCTTGAGCCCTCTGATCGCGGCGAGGTCGGCGACGCTTGAGAGGTTGTGCGCTCTTGCGTAGTCGGGCGTCACCGCGAGCGCGTCGACGTCCGTGAAGGGCGTCAGCGGCAGCAGCGTGTAGCCGTGGTCGCGGGCGTACGCCTGCCCGGCCGCGAACGCGGCCTCGACGTTCGGGTACGCCTTCGCGTCGCCCGCGACGGCCGTGTTGAAGATCCCGATGTACTCGGGGTAGAGGTCGATCTGCCCACTGCGCAGCGCCTTGTCGGCGATCTCGGTCGAGCCGATGTTCTGCTTGAGGGCGACCTTGTAGCCCTTCGCCTCGAGCGCCTGCTTGTACAGCTGGCCGAGCACGAACTGCTCGGTGAAGTTCTTCGTGCCGAGCGTGACGGCCGGCTTGCCCTTGCCGGGCTGGGTCGCGGCGGCCTGCGGGGCGTCGTCGCTGCTGGTGTCTTTGGCGTCGCCTCTGCAGGCCGCAAGCCCCGTCGTCAGCGCGAGCGCCGCGACGAGGGCGAGAATGGTGCGCAACGTACCCTGCTTCACGTTCGTGCGGTCCTTTCTGGATCGGGAACCCCCAACAACTGAGCGCCGCGCTCCTCCGACCGCAGCGCACGCGGTGTGACAGCTCGCTGCAAGCCGGCGAACAGCAGCTCCGCGAGCAGCGCGAGGACGGCGACGCAGATCGCCGCGCCCAGGACTCCGGGCAGGCGGTACGTCGCCTGGTCGACGATGATGTCGCCGAGGCTGTGGGCGCCGGCGACGGCCGCCAAGGTCGCCGTCGCGATCACGTAGACGACAGCGGTGCGGATGCCGGCGAAGATCAGCGGCAGCGCGAGCGGCAGCTCGACCTTCCACAGCACCTCGTGCGGCTTCATGCCCATGCCTCTCGCGGCCTCGACGGCGTCTTGGTCGACGCCCTCGACCGCCACGTAGGCGTTCGTCAGCATGATTGGGAAGGCGAGCACGATCAGCGCGACCATCACGTTGACGAAGCCGATCCCCAGCACGGCGACGCCGATCGAGATGAGCGCAAGGGAGGGGAGGGCGCGGCCGACGTTCGAGACGTTGATCGCGACGAACGAGCCGCGGTGCGCGTGCCCGAGCGTGACGCCGAGCGGGATCGCCAGCGCGAGGGCGATTCCGACGGCCGCCCCGCTGAGGGCGAGGTGGTCGAGCGTGAGCGTCCACAGCAGCGCCGTGTTGTCGGCGATGAAGCGAAACGCGTCGGTGAAGTCGTTCATCGGCTCCGCGCAACCCGGGTCCACGGCATGAGCAGGCGCTGCAGCAGCACGAGCAGGCCGTCAGCGAGCAGCGCGAGCGCGACGCACAGCGCGCCGGCGGCGATCAGCTCGGTCTTGAACGTCTGCTGCAGGCCGGCGTAGATCGGCGCGCCGAGGCCCTCGTCGACGACGAACACGGCGACGGTCGCGAGGCTGATCACGGTGACAGTCGCGATCCGCAGGCCGGCGACGATCGCCGGCAGCGCGAGCGGCAGCTCGACGCTCCACAGCAGCTGGCGCTGCGTCAGGCCCATCCCGCGCGCGGCGTCGCGCACCTCCTCCGGCACGCCCGCCAGGCCCGCGAGCGTGTTGCGGAAGAGGATCAGCAGCGTGTAGGAGACGAGCGCGACCTCGGCCGTCGTGCGCGAGAGGCCGGTGAACGGGACGAGCAGCTGGAACAGCGCCAGCGACGGGATCGTGTAGAGCAGGCCCGTCACGAGCACGACCGGCGTCGTGAGCCGGCCACGCCGGTGCGCGAGGAGCGCCAGCACGAAGGCGATCGCGAAGCCGAGCACGATCGCGACCGCCGTCAGCTGCAGGTGCTGCACGAGCGCCGGGCGCAGCGTGTCGCCCCAGTGGTTGCTCACCCAGTCCCAGCAGAAGGCGCCGTTGTCCCGCACGCAGGTGCTGCCTCTGCCGAAGTCGGGGATGACCGGCTGGCTCACCGCAGCGCCTCGCTGATCAGCTCGAGCGTGACCTGCCCGAGCGGCTCTCCGTCGCCGTCGACGACGGTGAGCGGGCGGTTGCCGTCGGCCAGCATCAGTGAAGCGGCGTCGCGCAGGGAGGTGTGGACGTCGACCGTGCCCGCCGCGTGGTCGTCGCTCCCGTTGAGCGGACGGAGTGCGACGTCCACCAGCCGGCTGAGCGCGAGCCGCTTGAGCCCGCGGTCGACGCCGACGAACTGCGCAACGAAGTCGTCGGCGGGCGCGGCGAGCAGCTCGTCCGGCGGCGCGTACTGCGCGAGCACGCCGCCCTCGCGCAGGATCGCGATGCGGTCGCCGAGCTTGATCGCCTCGTCGATGTCGTGGGTGACGAAGACGATCGTCTTCTTGACGCGCTGCTGGAGCTGGAGCAGCTCGTCCTGCAGGCGCGCGCGGGCGATCGGGTCGATCGCGCCAAACGGCTCGTCCATCAGCAGCAGCGGCGGATCGGCCGCGAGCGCGCGGGCCACGCCGGCGCGCTGGCGCTGGCCGCCGCTCAGCTGCGCCGGGTAGCGGTCGGCCAGCTCGGGCGGGAGCTGGACGAGCGAGAGCAGCTCCTGCACGCGGGCCGCGACGCGGTCCTTCTCCCATCCGAGCAGGCGCGGGACGGTCGCGACGTTGTCGGCGACCGTGAGGTGCGGGAAGAGGCCGATCTGCTGGATCACGTAGCCGATCTCGCGCCGCAGCTCGGGCGGGTCGCGGTCCATCACGCTCGCGCCGTCGAGCAGGATCTCGCCGCTCGTGAGGTCGATCATGCGGTTCACGAGCCGCATGGCGGTCGTCTTGCCGCAGCCGGACGGACCGACGAGCACGCACACCTCTCCCGCAGGTACCGTCAGCGTCAGGTCCTCGATCGCCGGGCCCGCTGCCCCGGGGTACTGCTTGCGCACGTTGCGCAGCTCCAGCGACGCCGCGCGCGGGTAGGCGGTCGACCCCTCGGTCTGGGCGGTGTTGTCGCTGTTCACGGGGGCGGCTTGGGAGGGGATCCCGGTACCAGGGGGAGCCTTCGATCCTAGTCTGCCTCCGGACGACCAGGGCGAATCACCTTGAGGCCGGTCAGACGCCGGCTGCGCGCCGCGCCTCCGCGTGCGCCGCCGCTTCGAGCGCGTCGTCGAGCGGCGCCAGCGGCTCGTCATGGCCCAGCGCACGGGCGATCAGCCAGTCGGCGAGCCACACGTTCTTCGGCAGCAGCGGACCGTGCAGGTAGGTGCCGATCACGTTTCCGCGTCGTACGCCCTCGTAGCCGCTGGCGCCGTCATTCCCATGACCGCGGAGGACCTTGCCGAGCGGCTGGGCGCCAGGACCGAGGCGGGTGCGGCCGCCGTGGTTCTCGAAGCCGGCGAGAACGCGGCGCTCGCCGTCCAGCTCGACCTCGATCGCGACGTTGCCGATCAGCCGCGGGCCGTCGCTGCGGACGGTGCGCAGGTCGACCAGGCCGGCGCCCGGCAACGTCTCCTCGCCCAGCTCGTAGGAGTGCCCGAGCAGCTGGTAGCCGCCACAGACGGCGAGCAGCGCGGCGCCGCGCTCGGCGGCGGCGTGCAGCCCCTCGCGCTTGACCTCGGCGAGGTCGAGCGCGCACAGGCGCTGGTCGCGGTCCTGGCCGCCGCCGATGTAGAAGAGGTCGGCGGCCTCGGCATCCAGCGGCTCGCCGAGCTCGACGGCGGTCAGCTCGAAGCCGATCCCACGCCACTCGCAGCGGCGCTGCAGCAGCAGCAGGTTGCCGCGGTCGGCGTAGATGTTCATCAGCTGCGGGTAGAGCGCGCAGACGCGCAGCGTCTCAGGCACGATCAACCTCGCCCGGCGCGGCGAGCAGCACGACTTCGCTGCCGACGTGCTCGTCCGTCATCTCGACGAAGCGCCGGCCCGCGGCCGCGAAGCCGGCAGCGAGGCCCTCCGCCTCGAGCATGTCGCCGTCGAGCTTGTCGAGCCGCACGACGTCGCCCTCGGCGGTGCGCGCACCGTCAGGCGCGACGGTCTGGCGGATCCGCTCGATCGTCGTTGCGTCGGCGTCGGGACGCACGGCGACGGGATGGCTCGCATAGACCCAGCCGTCCTGCTCCAGCACGTCGGGCAGCGGCGGCTCGGTGTGCTCGGCGTCGAAGCCCTCAAACGCGTCGGCGAGCGCGCAGGCGAGCAGACAGCCGGGGCGCAGGCGGTCGAGTGCGCTGCGCAGCAGGCCGGCACGGCCGTCCATGCCGTCGAGCAGCTGGATCGTCTGCATCGGCGCGAGCACGAGCGCGAAGTCGCTTGGGACGAGCGCGGATGCGAAGTCGCGCGCGTCGGCGAGGACGGTCTCGACGGACAGCCCGGCCGCCTTCGCATGCTCACCGAGCGCCGCGAGCAGCGTCGGGTCGACGTCGAGCGCGACGACTTTGTGGCCGGCGCGCGCGAGGTCGAGGCTGACGCGGCCGCTGCCGGCGCCGAGATCCAGGATCGGGCCGTCGACCGCGGCCGCCAGCTCGCGCCACAGCGCCAGGTCCTGCGCGTAGCGACCGCACTCGAGCTCGTGCCACAGCACGTGGAGGCGCTCGGGCGAGAGCGGCTGTCGGGGAGCGACCGGCGCGTCCGCGCGAGGGACCGGCTCGCTCATCGCCAGTACTCCGGGGCGACGCCGCGGCGCGCGAGCAGGTCGCGCAGCGCGAGCAGCGCCGTGTAGGTGGGGAGGGCGTAGAGCGTGCCCTTCGCCTCGACGTGCGCGAGATCGAGCGCGTCGTCCAGCTCCGGCAACACCGCGACGCGCGCCAGGTCTACGCCCGCGTACTTCAGTCGCACCGCGAGCTCGAAGGCACGCGTCCCGGAGCACACGACGTGCCGCACACGGCCTGCGAGCAGCTCGAAGTCGGCGTCCCACACCCACGAGACGTCGCGCCCGTCGGCGACGTTGTCGTTCAGCACCGCGAGCAGGTCGATCTCGCCGTCCTCGAGCGCGAGCGTCCGCAGCACCTCGTTGGCGCCCGCGGGGTTCTTGATCAGCAGGATCGACAGCGACCGCCCGTCGAGCTCGATCGTCTCCGCGCGGCCGAACGCCGCCTCGACCGCGCCGAGGCCGGCGACCACCTCCGCGAACGGCACGCCGAGCACGTGGCACAGCGCGGCCGCGCCGAGCGCGTTGTAGACGTTGTAGAGGCCGGGGAGGGGGAGGGCGACCGTCGCGCTGTCCCCGTCGATCCGCAGCGTGAATGACGCGTCGCGCGTCCCGTTGAGCCGGACGCGCTCGGCGACGACGTCGGGCTGCGGGCGGTGCTGCCCGCACTGCGGACAGCGGTAGCGGCCGAGGTGGCCGAGATAGATCGCCTCGTACGCGTACGCGTGGCCGCATCTGCGGCAGTGCTTCGAGTCGGCCGCGTGCTGCATCTGCGGCAGCGCCATCGCGTCGTCCTCGACGCCGAACGTCGTGACGTGCTCGCGCCCGCGGCCGAGGTCGGCGACGAGCGGATCGTCGGCGTTGAGCACGAGCCGGGTCTCGGGCGGAAGCGCCGCGACGACCTCGGCCCAGCGGTCCGCGATCGTCTCCAGCTCGCCGTAGCGGTCGAGCTGGTCGCGGAAGAGGTTGCTCAAGAGCAGTGCGCGCGGCCCCAGCTCCTCGGCGAGTCGAGGGAGCCAGAACTCGTCGACCTCGAACAGACCGAGATCGCCGTCGATCCCGTCCGCGCCGCGAGCCGCCTCCAGCAGCGTCGAGGCGATTCCGCCGGCCATGTTCGCGCCGGCGCGGTTGTGCACCAGCCGCGTCCCGCGCCGCTCGAGGATCGCGGCGACCATCGCGGCGGTCGTCGTCTTGCCGTTCGTCGCGGAGATCGCGACGGAGCCCTGCGGCAGCCGCGCCGCCAGCGAGCGGATCGCCCGCGGGTCCAGGCGCATCAGCACCTTGCCGGGCAGCGACGTGCCACCGCCACGGCCGGCGGCGCGCGCGAGCCCGCCGACCGCGCGGGCGACGGTCAGCTTCGGCCGCAGCGCGCTCACGGGACGATCACCCGCACGGCGGCGGGCAGCGTGCGGACGGTCGCCGGCAGCTCGGCGATCGGGTCCCCGTCGGCGTAGAGCGTGAACGGCCGGTCGGCGACGATCCGCAGCTCGCGCGCACGGCGCACGTCGACCTCGTCGTTGAGCACGTGCTTGCCGCGGAAGACTCTCGGCAGCCCACGCAGGAAGCGGCGCTTCGGCACGTCCGAGACGGTCACGACGTCGAACATGCCGTCGTCGAGCGAGGAGTCGGGCGCGAGCAGCATCCCGCCGCCGTATTGGCGTCCGTTCGCCGCCGCGACGCTGTAGCCCACGTGGGTCAGCTGCTCGCCGTCGAGCTCGATCTCGAAGCGGGCCGGGCGCCAGCTCGCGAGCGCCCGCAGGGCGCCGTAGAGGTAGGCGGCGTCGCCGGGGATGCGCGTGCCGTTGGCGATGCGGTTCGCGTCGGAGTCGAAGCCGCAGCTGGCGATCCCGACGAACGCCCGCTCGCCGCAGAGACCGAGGTCGATCGCGCGCTCGCGGCCGTTCGCGATCAGCGCGGCCGCGCCGGCCGGGTCGCGCGGGATCCCGAGCGTGCGCGCGAAGTCGTTGCCGCGCCCGCCCGGCAGGATCGCCAGCAGGCCGCCGTCCGCAGAGGCTGTGCGCAGCCCGTCCGCCACGGCGCCGACGAGGCCGTCGCCGCCGAGCGCCGCAGCCACCGCGCCGGCCGCGGCCGCGGC
>JBJMLB010000054.1:0-16943 GCA_045805465.1 Conexibacter sp.
CAACGGCGCCTCCGCGAAGACCTGCTCCGAGAGGTCGATCGCCGGGCGCGTGTGCACAGACTCGGCGCCGTCGGCGCGGGGCTGCACCGGATCGGTGTCTTCGACGCGCTTGAGGGACAGCGAGAGCCGGCGACGCTCGCCGTCGACCTCGATGATCTTTACGTTCACCGGCTGACCCTGCGAGACGACCTCGCGCGGGTTCTCGACGTGATGCTGTGCAAGCTCGGAGATGTGCACGAGGCCTTCGACGCCCGGCAGGATCTCGACGAACGCGCCGAACGTGACGACCTTCGTGACGCGGCCTTCGACGACGTCGTTCTCGTGGTAGTTCTCGACGACCTGCTGCCAGGGATCGCTCTGCGTCTGCTTGAGACCGAGCGAGATGCGCTGACGGTCGCGGTCGATGTCGAGCACCTTCACGCTCACCGTGTCGCCGATCGAGAGGATCTCGCTCGGGTGGTTCACATGCGACCACGAGAGCTCGGAGATGTGGATCAGGCCGTCGATCCCGTCGAGGTCAACGAACGCGCCGAAGTCGACGATGTTCGAGATCGTGCCGTCGACGACCATGCCCGGCTGCAGGCGGTCGAGGATCCGCTCGCGGTCCTCTCTGCGCTGCTCCTCCAGCACCGCGCGGCGCGAGAGCACGACGTTGTTGCGCGAGCGGTTGAGCTCGATCACTCTGCACTCGATCGTCTGGCTCAGGTACTCGTCCAGGTTCGGCACCCGGCGGATGTCGACGAGCGAGGCGGGCAGGAAGCCGCGCACCCCGAGGTCGATGATCAGGCCGCCCTTGACGACCTCGATGACGGTCCCGTCGACCGGCTCGCCCGACTCGGCGGCCGCTTCGATGCGGCGCCAGGCCTTCTCGAACCGCGCGCGCTTCTTCGACAGGATCAGACGACCGTCCGGGTCCTCCTTCGTGAGGACGAGGGCGTCGACCTCCTCCCCCATCTCGACCTCGTCCTTCGGGTCGACGGACTTGCGGATCGACAGCTCGTTCGCGGGGATGACGCCCTCGGACTTGTAACCGATGTCGACGAGGACCTCGTCCTTGTCGATGCGGACCACATTGCCGGTGACGACGTCGCCCTCTTCGAACGGCGTGAGCGTCGCGTCGTAGTTGGGGACGATCTTGCCGTCGATCTCGAGCAGGAGGCCATCGCTGCCCTCGACGATCTTGGCGTCGGTCGTGGGGTCGTCGGTCGTGGAGATTGACATTTAGGTACCGGTAGGGAACAGGAAGTGAGCCGAAGGAGATTAGCGGAGCGTGGGAAACGGATCTCGCCCACCCCCGCCCTGCCGCGTCAGCGCAACCGCCCGCAGCTTGACGGCTTCCTCCGATCGTCGGAGCCTGAACGTCCCCCATCGATCGGAGGTGGACCATGCTTCCCACCAAGCTCCTGGCCGTCGTTGCGAGCGCCGGAGCGCTCGCCGGCGGTGGCGTCGCGGTCGCCCAGGAGCGCGCCGGCCACAGCAACGACGATGCCGGCGGCACGACCTTCCACGCCGCCTTGAGCGGCTATCAGGAGGTGCCGGCGATCTCCACGGCCGCGAGCGGCGAGCTCAAGGCGCGCCTGAAGGACGGCGTCGTCCATTGGCGGCTCTCTTACCGCAACCTCGAGGGAGCCGTGCAGCAGGCGCACATCCACTTCGGGCAGTTCGCCGTGAACGGCGGCGTCAGCGTCTTCCTGTGCAGCAACCTGGCAGGAGCACCGGCGGAGGTTCAAAGATGCCCGGCGGCGCCGGCGACGATCACCGGCACGATCGAGGCGAATGACGTCGTCGGCCCGAGCGCGCAGGGCATCGCGCCGGGAGAGCTCGATGAGCTGCTCGCCGCGATGCGCGCGGGTGCGACATACGCGAACGTGCACAGCGACCCGTTCCCCAACGGGGAGATCCGCGGGCAGATCGATCCGCATGGCCACGGGCACCACGGCAAGGACCACGGCCACAAGCACGACGACGACTGATCCGTGAAGTCGCGGTGTCCTCCGGAGCTGTCCGGGGGATACCGCTTCGCGGGGCGCCGCCACCGGCGTCGCCGTACAATCCGCGCTCCCCATGCCGAAGCGTGCAACAAAGCGCGGCGCGGAGCGGACCCCGCTCAACCGCGACGCCGACGTCCTGATCTGCGGTGCCTCGTTCGCTGGGCTCGCGGTCGCGCGGGAGCTGTCGGGGTCGGGCGCGCGCGTGCTGATGGTCGACCGCTACGAGATCGGCGAGAAGCAGACCTCCGCCTGCGGGATCCCGACGGGGTGGCTGGAGAACATGGGGCTGCTGGAGGCCCACCAGCAGACATTCGACGAGCTGGTGATGCACAACCCCCACACGACCGTGCGCTATCAGTTGCCGTGGACCTTCTCGACGTTCGACTACCGCACGCTGTGCGGGCTGCTGCGCGAGCAGAGCTCGGACGCCGAGTTCGACATCGCGAAGGTCGAGGGGCGGACCGGCTCGGTCGTCCACACCGACCGCGGTGACCTGACCGCGCCGCTGATCGTCGACGGGCTCGGCTGGCGGCGGATCCTCGGCCGCGGCGAGAACGTGCAGCCGCCCGACGCGCTGCTCTCGCGCGGGCTGGAGGTCCACCCCGGCGGCGACGGACCCGACCTGGAGATCTGGATCGACCGCGGGTACGTCCCGGCGGGCTACGGCTGGTCGTTCCCGGCCGGCGGCGAGGTGCGTGTCGGCGTCGGCTCCTTCGACCCGCGCTTCCACGTAAAGGAGCCGACCGTGCGGCTGGCTGAGGACCTGGATCGCGACCCGGTCAGATTTCAGGGCAACTGGATCCCCCACAAGCTGCGTCCGGCGACCGACGACGGCGTCTTCATGGTCGGTGACTCAGCCGGGCATTGCCTCCCGCTGACGGCCGAGGGAATCCGGACGGCGCTCTATTTTGGGCTGGCGTGCGGACGAGAGCTGCGCGCGGTCGTCGAGGGCCGGCAGACGCGCGAGCAGGCGCTGGCGCGCTACCACGGCTTCTCGGCGAGTCACGAGTTTCCGTTCGACTCGATGCTGCGCGTGCAGAGACTGATCCCGAAGATCTGGCCCCGCGCGCTCGCCGTCGGCCTGCGCGGCATGACCGCACAGCGCTTCGTCAACTGGTCGTTCGGCCACTACCTGAAGATCGCGCACCCGGACTTCGCGCTGGCTGGCCCACACGGCGGGCGCTTCGCGTCAACCGCGGGCGCCTCGCGCAACGGCGCTCAGCCGGTCGGCGCCGCCGCGTAGCCGCGACGCAGCGCGCGCCGGATCCGCTCCACCGTGTCAGCCGGCCGGTGCACGACGTCGGCATGCGTAAAGCGGAGGACGGTCCAGCCGTCCGCCTGCAGGTCGTTCGACCGGGTTCGATCGCGCTGGAACGCTTGACGAGTGTGGTGCGTCGCCCAGCCGTCGAGCTCCACGACGAGGCGCGCTCTCGGCCAGGCCCCGTCGACCTCCATGCTCGCCGTCCAAGCGTTCGCGGACGGCCGCGGCAGGCCGTGCACGTCGAGGAGCGCGAGCAGCCGATCCTCCAACCACGAGCGGGTCACGCTCGTGCCGGTCCTCTCCAGTTCCGCGAGCGCCGCCCGGATCCGCTCGTGGCCCACGCCGTTGCGTCCACGCGTGCGCGTCAGGGCCGCCTCGGTCGCGTGCACGTCGAGCCGGTGCGATCGCTCGGCCTCCTCGATCGCCTTGCGCAGAGCTGTCGGCGACCTCGTGGCCGCGAGGTCCACGAGCGTGCGGGCGACCGTGGTCGCCGCGATGCCCTCGACCGTCGTTACGTCCTCCTCCGTCAAGCGCCTGTGATGAACGGTCACGCCGGGGACGCGCCGCCGGCCCGGAGCCGTCAGCTCGACGCGCACACCCGCAGCTGGGACGAGCGCGTGCAGCGCCGCCGCCTCGCGATGGCTCAGCGCCGCGCCGGGGCCGGCGGCGAGCAGCGCCGCGACGCGGTAGCCGTCCCGCGTCAGCCGCGCATGGCCCACCGCGTAGACGCCACGGTGGAGCGGCAGAAGCCGTCGGCTGGCGATCCGCCCCCGCAGCATCTCCGGCGAGACGCCGGCGGTGAGCAACTGCCTACGGGCGACCACCGTTCTGCTCTGCCGCGAACGCCGCGATCACACGATCCGGGTGACGCCCCTCCAGAGCCGAGGCAACTTGCTGTTGCTGGAGAACATCGGATCGACATGGCTCGGGCATGCCGATGACGTTCGCAGAGCCCCTGCGCGGTTTGACGCTCGGAACGTGCCGATTCTCAGGCGAGGCCGATAGAGCGCCAGCGGCGGTGGCGCTCGGCCAGGCGCGCCGAAGGATCGGCGGCAGTGAGGGATGTCAGCTCGGTTGAGAGCGCGACGCCGACGCGCGCCACGAAAGCCTCGGGCTCCTCGTGTGCTGGGCGCGGCTCGGGGACGACGACGTCGGCGATGCCGGCGGCCTGCAGCTGCCATGAGGCGCCGCCCTGGGTGGCAGCCAGCTCGGCGGCGTGGTCGAGGTCGCGGTAGAGGATCGCGGAGGCGCCTTCCGGTGCGATGACGCCGAGCGAGGCGTGCTCGGCGGCCAGCACGCGGTCGGCGGCGAGCAGCGCGAGGGCGCCGCCGGAGCCGCCTTCGCCGAGCAGCAGCGCGAGCGTCGGGACCGGCAGCGCCGCCATGTCGGCGAGACAGCCGGCGATCTGCCCGGCGAGGCCGCCGCGCTCGGCGTCCTCGCTCAGCTCGGCGCCCGGCGTGTCGACAATCGTGACGAGCGGGAGCCGCAGCTCGGCGGCAAGCGCCATCGCGCGGCGGGCCTTGCGGTAGCCGGCAGGGTTCATCACCGCGGGCGTGCCGTCGCCGCGCCGCCGCTGGGCGACGACGACGGCGGGGAAGCCTGCGAGCCGAGCCAAAGCCGCGAAGCAGGCGGCGTCGTCCGGATGACCGTCGCGCGCGCCGCGCAGCACCGTGACGTCCTCCGCGAGTGCGTCGAGCAGCGCTCCGGCACCCGGACGGCGTCTGTTACGGACGTGCTGGAGCGAGGCCCAAGCGTCGCGGCGCTCCGCGCCGGCCGTGGTGGCGGGCGCCGGTGCAGCCGGCTGGGCATCGGGACGGGAACCGGCGGAAGGCGGGAGGCCCGCGGACCCGCGGTTTGGACTCGCGAGCGCAGCGGCCCGCTCCCCCTCACTACCCGCGGCGACGGCCAGGACAGCCGCCACGCGCGAACGGAGCGCATCCGGCGGAACCACGTCGTCGATCAAGCCTTGCGCCAGCAGCGTCTCGGAGCGCTGGACACGAGGAGGCAGCGACCGCCCGGTCAACAGCTCGACCACGCGCGGTCCCGCGAACCCGAGAAGCGCGTCCGGAAGCGCAAAGGTCACGGTCCCCAACGAGCCCCAGGAGGCCAGGACCCCTCCGGTCGTCGGATGCGTCAGACAGACCACATACGCCAGTCCGGCGGCACGCAGCCGCCCCGCGGCGGCGGCCAGCTTCGCCATCCCAATGACGGCGAGCGTCCCCTCCTGCATGCGCGAACCGCCGGAGGCCGGCAGCGCCACGACCGGCAGGCGCTGCTCGACGGCGCGTTCGAACGCACGCGCGACCCGCTCCGCCGTCGCCACCCCGATGGAGCCGCCGAGAAAGCCGAACTCGCCGGCGACGACGACGAACGGGCGTCCGTCCAGCAAGCCCCGGCCGGTGAGCACCGCCTCACCCAGGCCGGTCGCCTCCTGCGCCGCAGCGAGCCGCTCGCGATAGGGCTTCGTGTCCGAGAAGCCGAGCGGGTCGTCTGAGACGACATCGGCGTCCCACTGCTCGAAGCTGCCCTCGTCGGCGACGAGCGCGACGCGGTCACGCGCGCTCGCAAGCTCGGGCTGCGTACCGCTCGTCACGCGCGGATCGTAGACTGGCGCCGGCCGCATGTCCCCCGCTTCCCACTTCGCCGACCGCCTGATCGACCGCGTCGATGCGACGCACAGCCATCTCGTCGTCGGCCTTGATCCCGACTTGCGCGAGCTGCCGCCCGAGCTGCTCGACGGCGTGACCGACCTCGCCGGCGCGGCGACGGCGGTGGAGGCGTTCGCGACGGCGGTGATCGACGGAGTCGCCGAGCTGGTCCCGGCCGTCAAGCCGCAGTCGGCGTTCTTCGAGGCGCTCGGCTCGGCCGGCGTCGCGGCGCTGGAGCGGGTCGAGGCGCACGCGCGAGCCGCCGGCCTGCTCGTGATCGAGGACGCCAAGCGCGGCGACATCGGCAACACGATGGCCGCGTACGCCGCCGCCGCGCTCGGCCGCGTGCGGATCGACGAGGACCACGAGCTGTCGGTGCACGACGCGGACGCGGTCACCGTCAGCCCCTACCTCGGCCCCGAATCGCTGGAGCCGATGGTCGACGTCGCGCGCCGCTTCGGGAAAGGGCTGTTCGTGCTGGTGCGGACGAGCAACCCCGCGTCGGGCGAGCTGCAGGACGTCCCCGGGCCGGACGGCGAGTTGGTGCACGAGCGCGTTGCGCGAATGGTCCACGCGCTCGGCAGAGATGGCGTCGGCGTGCGGGGCTACGCGGACGTGGGCGCCGTCACCGGCCTCACCTACCCGGAGCAGGCACCGGCGCTGCGGGCGCTCATGCCGCGAGCGATCCTGCTCGTGCCGGGGCTGGGTGCGCAGGGCGGCCGACCGGAGGACTTCGCCGGCTTCCTCGACGTGGACGGGCTGGGCGCGGTCGCGGCTGCGTCTCGCAGCATCGCGGGCGGGTGGCGGACGCGAGACGGCGAGCCGGCACTCGAGGCGATCCGCGAGGGCGCCGAGCAGGCAGCACGCGACACGAACGCCACCATCGCCCAGGCGCTGGTGGCCCCGAACCGACTCCGCTGGTAGCCGACCAGCGACGGCCGGCCCTCAACGCCTTACGCCGGTGGCTCGTCCACGTCCACGCCCGGCGGCAGGTCCAGCCGCGCCGGCGGCTCATCATCAGGAATCGGAGGCGGCTCGGGCAGGTCGACCCCCGGCGGCATCTCCACGCGCACCGCCTGGCGGTAGTCCCACCACTCGCGCAGCCCGATCTGGATCGAGGCGGCGAACGGGATCGCCAGCAGCGCGCCGACGATGCCGAACAGCGTCGCGCCGAACAGCACCGACACGAGCACCGCGAACGCGTGCGTCTCCACCGCGCGCTTCTGGATCTGCGGCTGGATGATCGTGTTCTCCACCTGCTGGTAGACGATCGCCCAGATCGTCCAGACGATCGTCGCGATGGGGAAGTCGTGGAAGGCCGTCACAAGGCCGACCAGCACCGCCGCGATCGTCGCGCCGACGAGTGGGATCAGGTCGAAGAACCCGACGACGACGGCCAGCGGTGCGGCGAACGGCACGCCGAGGATCGTCAGCACGACGAAGGTCGTGATCCCGGCGATCGTCGCCTGCAGCACCGCCCCTCCGACGTAGTTGCCGACGGCCACGCCGATGCGGTCGAGCGCGCGCGTGATCCGCGGCGCGTGCTCCGGTCGCGTCTGCGCCACCCCCCAGTCGATCCATCGTCGCCCGCTCGCGACCATGAAGACCGACAGGATCAGGATGTTGAGCGCCGCGAACAGCGAGCTGACGATCGTGCCGCCGACGCTGGAGAGCACCGAGGCCGCGTCCGACAGGTGGTTCGGGAGCTCCTTCGCCTTCTTCTGCAGCTCGTCGCCGATGTTGTACTCGCGGTCGAGCTTGCTCAGCGTCTTGTTCTTGTTGACGAAGTCCTGCGCGTCCTGCACGTACTGGGGCGCATTGTTCGCGAGGTCGGTCACCTCCCGCACGACCGGCGGGACGACGATCGCACCGAGCCCGATCGGGACCAGGACGAGTCCGAGGTAGGCGATCGCGATCGCCAGCCCGCGGGGCATGTGGCGGTTGAGCAGGTTGACCGGGCCGGACAGAGCGATCGCGATGAAGCTCGCCAGCACGAGCCAGCCGATCGGCTTGCGCAGCCGGTAGATCAGGTAGACCGCGACGAGCACGAGCAGCACCGTCACGACGGTGCGCAGGACCGCGCGCGGCGTCGGCTCGGGGCGCGTCGCCGAAGGCGGCGGAGGGGCCGCCGAGGAGCCGGACGGGAGCGGCGCCGACGCGCTCACTTGGCCTCCAGCCAGTTCGGACCGATGCCGGCGTCGACGGTGAGCGGCGGGTCGAGCTCGAGCGCCCCGACCATCTGCGGCACGACGACGTCGCGAGCGCGCTCGGCCTCGTCGGTCGGCCCCTCGAACAGCAGCTCGTCATGGATTTGCAGCACGAGTCTCGTCTGCAGCCCGGAGTCGCGCAGGGCGGACTCTGCGCGCACCATCGCGACCTTGATCACGTCGGCCGCGGTGCCCTGGATGACCGTGTTGACGGCGAGTCGCTCGCCCAGCTGGCTCACCTGGCGGTTGCGCGCGCGCAGCTCGGGGATCTGGCGACGACGGCCCATGAGCGTCGTCACATACCCGCTTTCCGTCGCCTGCTCGATCGTCGTCGCGATGAACGCCTGCACGGCGGGAAAGCCTTCGAGGTAGCGGTCGATGAACTCCTGCGCCTCCTCGCGCGAGATCTGCAGGCGGTCGGCGAGGCCGAATGCCGAGAGGCCGTAGACGATCCCGTAGTTGACCATCTTCGCCTTCGAGCGCGAGCCCGCGTCGAGCTGGTCGGGCGGGACTCTGAGGATCGTCGCGGCCGTCGCGGTGTGCACGTCCTCGCCGCGGCGGAAGATGTCCTTGAGCACCTCCTCGCCAGCGATGTGCGCGAGGATCCGCAGCTCGACCTGCGAGTAGTCGATCGCCAGCAGCGCATTGCCCGGCTCGGCGATGAAGCAGGCGCGGATCTCGCGCCCGAGCGGCGTGCGGATCGGGATGTTCTGCAGGTTCGGGTCGTTCGAGGAGAGGCGGCCGGTGGCGGCGACGACCTGGCTGAACGTCGTGTGGATGCGGTCGCGCTCGTCGGCGTATCCGGGCAGCGCGGCGAGGTAGGTCGACTCGAGCTTCGTCAGCTCGCGCCAGCGCTCGATTCTCTCGATCACCGGATGCTCGTGGCGGATCGCCTGCAGCACGCGCGCGTCGGTCGAGTAGCCGGTCTTGCCGCGTCTCTTTCTCGACAGCTCGAGCTTGACGAACAGCACCTCGGCGAGCTGTTGCGGGGAGCCGATCATGAACTCGGTGCCGCACAGGTCCCAGATCTCGCGTTCGAGCGTGGCGACCTCGTCGTTGACGCGCGCGCGGATCGCCGCGAGCCGCTCTCTGTCGAGCTTGAGGCCGATCCGCTCCATCTCGCGCAGGACGCGCACGAGCGGCAGCTCCACGTCGTGCAGCAGCTCTCCCAGTCCGCGCTCGTCGATCTGCGGGCGCTGCGCGGCGGCGAGCGCGTGCACGAGCACCGCCTCCCGCGCGGCCTCGTCGTCCACCTCCGCGCCGATCCCGCGCTCTTCGCACAGCTCGTCGAGCGGGTAGGAGCGCCGCGCTGGGTCGAGCAGGTACGCGGCCACGAGCGTGTCGTGCGCGAGTCGCGCCGGGACGGTGCCGAGCGCCTTCGCATCGTGCGCGATCGCCGACCGCTCGCCGAGCGCCGCTGCCAGCTCGTCGGGCGCGCGGCATTCGCCGGCGAGCGCCTCGTCGCCCCCGGCGTAGGCGCCGAAGCGCCATCTCTCGCTGAGCGGAAACAGCTCGCCTTCCGGCTGCTCGGGCGCACGCGTGGAGAGCGCCACCTCCGCGGAGCCGTCGCCGAGCGTCGCGAGCGCATCGAGCGCCCCCGTCCGCGCGCGGACGCGCAGCAGCTGGTCGGCCTGCGGCCGTGGCGCGGCCTCCTCGCCGTCGCCGTTGCCGCCGAGCGCCTCCTCGAGCCGCCGCAGCGGGTCGCGCAGCTCGAACTCGCGGAAGACCTCGCGCAGGCGCGAGCGGTCCGGCTCGGCGCTGACGAACGCGACCGGGTCGACGTCGACCGGGATGTCGCGCACCATCGTCGCGAGCTGCTTGGAGATGCGCGCGTCCTGCGCGTGGGCGATCAGGTTCTCGCGCCGTCTCGTCGCTCTGATCTCCGGCGCGTGCTCCAGGACGCCCTCGAGCGTCCCGTACTCCTGCAAAAGCTGCGCGGCCGTCTTGTCGCCGATGCCGGGAACGCCCGGGATGTTGTCCGACGTGTCGCCCTTGAGGCCGATGAAGTCCGGCACGAGCTCGGGCGGGATCCCGTAGCGGTCGATCACGCCCTGGCGGTCGTACAGCTTCGTCTCGGTGATGCCGCGCGCCGTCGCCATGATGTGGACGCCATCGTCGACGAGTTGGAACGAGTCGCGATCGCCGGTCACGATCGTCACGGGCACCTTCGCCGCCTTCGCCTTCTCGGCAATCGAGGCGATCACGTCGTCCGCCTCATAGCCCTCGACCGACACGTTGCCGTAGCCGAACGCATCCACCAGCGGCTCCAGATGCGGCCACTGCTGCTTAAACAGGTCCGGTCGCGAGGAGCGCTGCGCCTTGTAGTCGGCGTAGACCTCCTTGCGCCCCGAGTGGCCGCGGTCCCACACGACGATCGTCGCCTTCGGCCCGTGCTCGGTGAGGATCTTCACGAGCATCGAGGCGAAGCCGAAGATCGCGTTCGTCGGGAAGCCCGTCGAGGTGGCGATCGACTCCGGCAGCGCGAAGAAGGCGCGGTACGCGAGCGAGTTCCCGTCGATCAGGAAGAGCTCGTCATGACCGGCGCCGTCGCTGCTCACGGCGTGGAACTCTAGGGGGCCTGGCGGCGCGGGCGGGGGCCGCTGCTCCGCGCTCCGGAGAGTTCCACGATACGGAAAGCATGGACCGCCTCGTGGCAATATAATCCGGACGCACCGACGAAACTCGACGAAGGAACGCACTCCGCCATGGCCACCACCCCGAGCGCTCAATTCAGCCTCACGATCCGCGTCGAGATCGTGGACCGTCCCGGGATGCTCGGCCGTGTAGCCAGCGCCATCGGCGAAGCCGGCGGCACGATCGGCGCCGTCGACATCGTCGCTATCGAGGGTGGCACAACCGTGCGCGACTTCACCGCGCTGTGCGCCGAGCAGGCCACGTGGGGCGCGATCACCGCCGCGATCGAAGCGCTCGACGGGGTGCGCGTGCTCGACACGGTCGACCGCACCTTCCAGATCCACCTCGGCGGGAAGATCGAGCAGCGCAACAAGCTGCCGCTGAAGACGCGCGACGACCTCTCGATGGCGTACACGCCCGGCGTGGCGCGCGTCTGCAAGGCGATCGAGGAGGACCCCGACAAGGCCTTCCAGTACACGATCAAGCGCAACACGGTCGCCGTCGTCTCCGACGGCACGGCCGTGCTCGGCCTCGGCGACATCGGTCCCGCCGCGGCGATGCCGGTGATGGAGGGCAAGGCGGTCCTGTTCAAGGAGTTCGCCGGCGTCGACGCCTTCCCGATCTGCCTCGACACGAAGGACCCGGACGAGATCGTCGCGATCGTCAAGGCGATGGCGCCGACCTTCGGCGGGATCAACCTCGAGGACATCTCCGCCCCGCGCTGCTTCGAGATCGAGGACCGCCTGGTGCAGGAGCTCGACATCCCGGTCTTCCACGACGACCAGCACGGCACCGCGGTCGTCGTGCTCGCCGCGCTGCTGAACGCCGCGAAGCTGACCGGCCGGCGCATCGCCGACCTGCGCGTGCTGGTCGTCGGACTCGGTGCCGCCGGCGTGGCCGTCACGAAGATCCTCAGAAGCGCCGGCGTGACCGAGGTGATCGGCTGCGACTCGAAGGGCGCCGTGCACACCGAGCGCGCCGACTACCTCGACGGCACGATGAACGCCATGAAGCGCTGGTACGCCGACCACACGAACCCCGAGAAGCTGTCCGGCGGCCCCGGCGACGTGATCGACGGGATGGACCTCTTCATCGGCCTCTCCGGCGCGCGCGTGATGCCGCCCGAGGCGCTCGGCCGCATGCGCCCCGACCCGATCGTCTTCGCGATGGCGAACCCCAACCCCGAGGTCTCGCCCGAGGAAGCCGCTCCGTACGTGCGGATCATGGCGACGGGCCGCTCCGACTACCCGAACCAGATCAACAACGTGCTCGCCTTCCCCGGCATCTTCCGCGGCGCGCTCGACGTGCGCGCAAGCTCGATCACCGAGGAGATGAAGGTCGCAGCCGCGCAGGCGATCGCCGACTGCGTCCCGGGCGACGAGCTGCGCGAGGACTACATCGTCCCCTCCGTCTTCAACCGCGAGGTCGCGCCCGCCGTCGCCGCGGCGGTCGCCGAGCAGGCGCGCGAGAGCGGACTCGCCCACGCGCACAACGAGGTCGGCTTCGCGCCGGCCGACGAGCTGCACGTCGGCGCTGCCTGAGCGCCGCCGCCCCAACGCGGGCTCACAACCGCGCGACGCGGGTAGACGTATCTTCCTGCGACGACGACGGCTCGACTGGAGGCATGGATGCGCGTGACGGTGACGGGAGCGACGGGGCTGATCGGCACGCGGCTCGTCGCAGCGCTCGCGCGACGCGGCGACGAGGTCACCGTCCTCTCCCGCGACCCGGCACGCGCCCGCGAGCGGCTCGGCTCCGGGATCCAGGCGGAGCGCTGGGATCCCCTCGGGGAGCCCGCACCGGCCTCCGCGCTCGCCGACCGCGACGGCGTGATCCATCTCGCCGGCGAGCCGGTCGCCCAGCGCTGGAGCGCCGCCGCGAAGGAGCGCATCCGCATCAGCCGCGAGAGCGGCACGGCCAACCTCGTCGCGGGGCTGCGCAGCGCCGAGCCGCGCCCGCGCGTGCTCGTCTCCGCCTCCGCCGTCGGCTACTACGGCCCGCGCGGCGACGAGGAGGTCGCCGAGTCCGACCCGCCGGGCGACGACTTCCTCGCCCAGGTCTGCGTCGCCTGGGAGCGCGCCGCCCAGGCCGCCGGCGAGCTGGGCATGCGCGTGGCGGTCGTGCGCACGGGCGTGGTGCTCGACCCCGACGGCGGGGCGCTCGAGAAGATGCTGCCGCCGTTCCGCGCCGGCGTCGGCGGCCCGGTCGCCGGCGGGAGGCAGTGGATGCCGTGGATCCACGTCGACGACCTCGTCGGCCTCTACCTCGCCGCGCTCGACGCCGAGGCGTGGAGCGGCCCGCTCAACGGCAGCGCGCCGGAGCCCGCCACCAACCGCGACTTCTCGAAGGCGCTCGGCCGCGCGCTGCACCGCCCGGCCGTCGCCCCCGTCCCGCGGCTCGCCCTGCGCGCGCTCTACGGCGAGATGGAGCAGATCGTCACGACGGGGCAGCGGGCCGTGCCGGCCCGGCCGCTCGCGCTCGGCCACGCGTTCGCGCATCCCGAGCTGGACGAGGCGCTGCGCTCAGCGCTCGCCTGAGCCGGCGCGACCGCCGCTGAGCGTTCCGTCGAAGCGCAGATGGCCGTCGACGACGCGGTAGGCGGCCCAGTCGCGCAGCGACGTGTCGCCGGCCACGTCGATCGCGTACCGCCCCAGGACGCCGTCGCGCGGCGCTGTGCGGAAGTACGCCTGTGCGACCGCACGACGCGTGATCAGCCCGTCGGCGTCCTGCGCCTCCGCGCGGCGGATCGCCCCCAGGACGCTGCGCATCGCCTCGTAGCCGTAGCGGGCCTCGGGCGCGGGCGCATGGCCGTAGCGGCGCGCGAAGTCGCGTGCAAACCGCCGGGAGGCGCGCGTGTCGTCGTCCTCCGCGAGCACGGGCCGCGTCACGTGGGCGACGGCCGCCGCCGACCCGAGGCCGGCGACGAAGTCGGGGTCGGCAAGGTTGGCCGGCGCGAACAGCTGCAGTCGCGGCTCGACCGCGTGCAGCTCGCGCCACAGACGCGCCGCGCCCGGCCGGGCGCCCGTGGCGTCGAGCGCCGCGTCCGGCTGGGCCTCGCCGAGGCGGGCGATTGCGTCGTCGTGGCGCAGCGCATGCTCGTCGATCTCCTCGCGCGCGACCACGGCGATCCCCGCCGCACGCGCCTTCGCGCCCAGGTTCGTCGCGAGTGCGCGGCCGCTCGGATCCTCGTCGGTCAGCAGCGCGAGTCGTCTCACGCCGGCCTGGCGCATGTCGGCGAGCAGCGCGTCGACCTGGCTGCGATCCGACGGCACGACGCGCGCGAACGTGCGCCCGACGTCTCTCAGCTTGGGGTAGAAGCGCTCCGGCGAGCCGGCCACGGCGAGGCTCCTCGTCGTCAGCGCCATCGCCGTGTCGAGCGGGCTGACCTGCAGGACCCCCGCCTCGTTGAGCAGCGGGATCGAGATCGCCGAGCTGCCGGTGGCGAGCTCCCCGAGATAAGCAGCGGTGCGCGGGTCCTTCGCCGCACGCCGCGCGTTCTGCGAGATCTGCGCCGGGTCGGAGCGCCCGGAGCCGGGCGTGGAGGCGTCAAGGGCGACCAGACGCACGCGATAGCGGCCCACGCGGCCCCTCTGCTGCGCGAGCGCGAGCTGCTCGGCGTCCACGACGTCCGCCGCGACGGCACGGAGCGGGCCGCGCTGCGGCGAGGAGCCGTAGATCGTCAGCTGCGTGCCGTGCACGCGCGGATCGGGTTGCGACGCGCTGCCTCCGCAACCGGCGAGAGCCAGCGCAGACGCGGGGAGCGTCAGCGCGAATCGGAGCAGGGCGCGACCGAACACCGGCGGGGATTCTAGGTCGGCGGGCGTTCGGAAGGGCCGGGGCCTCCATCTCTCAGCAGGACTCGGGTGGTTGCACGCCGCGTCGACGGGCTAGGCTCCGAGCCATGCGGGTCGGGATCCTCACCGCCGGCGGGGACTGCCCCGGGCTCAACGCGGTCATCCGCGCAGCCGCCCGGCGCCTGCTGCTGCACGGCCACGAGCCGATCGGCCTGCGACGCGGCTACCGCGGCCTCGCCGAGCGCGATCACATGGCGCTCGACCAGAAGGGCGTCTCCGGCATCCTGCCGCTCGGCGGCACGATCCTGTCGACCTCGAACTACAACCCGTTCCGCGAGCCCGAAGGGCTGGAGAAGGTGCGCGCCGCGCAGGCCGCGAATCCGCTCGACGCGGTGATCGCGATCGGCGGCGAGCACACGATGATGATCACGCGCCGCCTGTCCGAGGAGCTCGGCCTGCCGGTGATCGGCGTGCCGAAGACGATCGACAACGACGTCGTCGGAACGGACTACACGTTCGGCTTCGACACCGCGGTCCAGACGGTCACCTCGGCGCTCGATCGCCTCCACACGACCGCGCAGTCGCACGATCGCGTGATGGTCGTCGAGGTGATGGGCCGCAACACCGGCTGGATCGCGGTCTTCGCGGGGATCGCCGGCGGCGCCGACGGGATCGTGATCCCCGAGCTGGAGCTGACGGTCGAGGAGATCGCGGGGGCGATCCAGCGCCGGCACGAGCGCGGCAAGGACTTCTCGATCATCGTCGTCGCGGAGGGCGCCGAGCTGGCGTTCGCCTCCGGCGAGCAGCGCCAGATCCGCGCCTCCGACGAGGTCGACAGCTACGGCTACCCGCGCCTCGGCGGGATCGGCGCCGCGCTCGCGGTCGAGATCGAGGCGCGCACCGGCTACGAGACGCGCGTCACGACGCTCGGCCACGTCCAGCGCGGCGGCACGCCGACCGCGACCGACCGCGTGCTCGCAACGCAGTACGGCGTCCACGCAGCCGATCTCGTGATGGCCGGCGAGACGGGCCGCATGGTCGCGCTGCACGGCACCGAGATGACGAGCATCCCGCTCGAAGAGGTCGACGGGATCAAGACGGTCGACCTGCGCTACCTCGACATCGCGCGCACCTTCTTCGGCTGAGGGCGCGTAGACCTTCGCTGGATCGGGGTCATCGGGCTCGCCAGTACGAAGTACAGGCTTCGCCCTGCTTCCCCCACCACCGGCTTCGCCGGCGGTGCCGGCTCGATCTCCGCACCCTCAGAGCGCGGTCGGCGAGAGCCGGCTACCAGCCGCCGGGCGTGCCCTTGGCGCGGGAGGCGCCGGGCAGGAACTGCGTGAGCGACTTGAGCGTGCCGGCGATCAGCACGATCACGATCGTGATCATGAAGCCGTCGAAGCCCTTGACGCCGACCGCCCACAGGACGATCCACAGGCAGAAGGCGAGCGCGGTGGTGAGTGCGAGGCCCATTGCGCGCCGGATCCTAGCGAACGGGGTCCGCGGAAGGCGCGCGCAGGGCGTCCGCCATCGCGGCGACGATCTCGCGCACCTCGGCGGCCGGGTCGCCCGCCTCCGCCGCGGCGCGCACGAGCCGGCTGCCGACGATCACACCAGCCGCGCCCGCCTCGACCGCGGCGGCCGCCTGCGCGGGCGTGCCGATGCCGAAGCCGACCGCGACCGGCACCTCGCTGGCCGCTGCCGCCCGCTCCAGGAAGCTCGCGAGTCCGGCGTCGAGCGCGCCGCGCTCGCCCGTCGTGCCGACGAGCGAGACGGCGTAGAGGAAGCCGCGCGCGAGCTCGCCGATGCGCGCCAGGCGCTCGGGGGGCGTCGTCGGCGCCACGAGCGGGACGAGCGCGATCCCCTCCGCATCGCAGGCGGCGCGCAGCTCGGGCGCCTCCTCGAGCGGCAGGTCGGGCACGATCAGGCCGCTGACCTCGTGTGCGCGCAGCGCGGCCGTGAACGCCTCAAAGCCGCGGGCGTAGACGATGTTCGCGTAACACATGAGCACGACCGGGAGGCGCGGGGCGAGCGCAGCGCCCAGCTCGAGGATCTGGTCGACCGTCGCGCCGGTGCGCAGCGCCTCGACGCCCGCGGCGTGGATCACGGGCCCGTCTGCGAGCGGGTCGGAGAACGGCACGCCCAGCTCGACGAGGTCGGCGCCGCCATCGGCGTACGCCTCGCCGATCGCGAGCGAGGCCGCCATGTCCGGGAAGCCGCCCATCAGGTAGGGCATGAGCGCCGCGCGCTTGCCGGTGGCTGCGAACGCCTCAGCGATGCGGTGGATGCCGGTCGGCTCGCTCATGCCTGCGCCGGACCGCCCGGCACGCTCGCGTCGTCGGCGGCCGCGTCGGCGGGCGCCCGCTCCGGCTCGATCCGCCGGATCACCTCGGCGAGGTCCTTGTCGC
>JBJMLB010000055.1:0-40847 GCA_045805465.1 Conexibacter sp.
CTGGCCGATCGCGTTGTTGATCTTGTGCGCGCCGGTGTGGTTGAGGTCCTCGCGCTTGAGGTAGACGGTGCGGCCGACCGCCTCGGACAGCCGCTCGGCGAGGTAGAGCGGCGTCGGACGGCCGACGTAGTCGTGCAGCAGCTCGCCGAGGCGCTCCGTGAACGCCGTATCGCGCTGGGCGTCAAGCCACGCCGCCTCCAGCTCCGCGAGCGCCGGCATCAGCGTCTCGGGCACGTACTGGCCGCCGTACGGGCCGTAGCGGTGCTCGAGCCCGGCGCTCATGCCGCGTGCTCGGACTCGGCGGCCGGCGCGTCTGCGGGCTCAGACCGCGGCGCGGTCGCCCGCACGGCCTCCGCGAACGCCGTCATCTGCGCGTGGTCCTTGACGCCCGGCTCCAGCTCGACGCCGCTCGCGACGTCGACCGCGAACGGCCGCACCGCGGCTATCGCGTCGGCGACGTTGTCGGGGCGCAGGCCGCCGCTGAGGATCAGCGGGCGGTCGCGCGGATGCTCGCGCGCGAGCTCCCAGGCGAACGTCTCGCCCGTCCCGCCGTGCATGCCGGGCACGTGCGCGTCGAGCAGGTGGTAGTCGGTCTGGAAGGCGCGCAGGTCGCGGATGTCGGAGCGACCGGCGACGCGGGCGGCCTTGATCACCTTGGCGCCCGTGCGGCGGGCGGCCTCGTTGCAGTAGACCGGCCCCTCGTCGCCGTGGAACTGCAGCAGCGTGAGCCCGAACGCGTCGGCGGCCGCGGCCACCTGGTCGAGGTGCGCGTTGACGAACACGCCGGCGACCTCGGCGCGGCGGTGCAGCGCGGCGCCGATCGCCTCGGCATCCGCGCGCGAGCAGCGGCGCGTCGATCCCGGCCACAGGATCATCCCGACGGCCCACGCGCCGAGCTCGGCCGCGTGCTCGGCGTCCTCCAAGCGGGTGACGCCGCAGAACTTGATCCGGCTGGTGGGAGCGTGATCGAACACGCCCTCATCGTAGATGGCCGCTACGGCGACTGGGTCTGCGACTGCGACGGGGCCTGTCTGGGCGCGGTGCCGAGCGTCACCGCCACCTGCTTCGCGTCACCGCTGCGCAGGATCCCGAGGCGGACGCGATCGCCCGGCTTGTGCTGGGCGATGTCGGCGGTGAGGTCGCTCATCGAGCCGACCGCGTCGCCGTCGAAGGACTGGATCACGTCGCCGCCGAGCATGATTCTCGCTCCGCCGACCTGGCTCTCGATCGTGCCGCCGTGCAGGGCCGCCTTCGAAGCCGGTCCGTCCGGCTCGACGGTCTGGACCAGCACGCCCTTGGAGACCTTCAGCTGCAGGTCGGCGAGCGAGGCGTCGATCGTGGCGCCGGTGATGCCGAGGTAGGCGTGCACGACGGAGCCCGTCTGCTTGAGCTGCGGCAGCAGCTTCTTCGCGGTGTTGATCGGGACCGCGAAGCCGATCCCGACGTTCCCGTTGCTCGAACCCCCGGTGATGATCTGCGAGTTGATCCCGATCACGCGCCCGGCCGCGTCGAGCAGCGGTCCGCCCGAGTTGCCCGGGTTGATGGGCGCGTCGGTCTGGATCACGTGCTGGATCGTGAAGCCGTTCGGTGCGGTGATCTGGCGCTGGAGCGCGGAGACCACGCCGGTAGTGAGCGTGCGGTCGAGCCCGAAGGGGTTGCCGATCGCGAGCACCGGATCGCCGACCTGCGCGGTCTTCGAGTCGCCGAGCTGCAGCGGCGCGAGCTTGAGCCCCTCCGTCTCGACCTGCAGCAGCGCGAGGTCGTTCGTCGCGTCCGTGCCGAGCACCCTCGCCTGCGCGACGCGGTTGTCGTCGAAGCCGACGTCGACCGACGTGGCGTCGGCCACGACGTGGTAGTTCGTGAGGATGTGACCCTCGGCGTCGATCACGAAGCCGGTGCCGGTCGCCTCGCCGCCCTGGTCGGTCCCGAACGGCGAGGTGGAGGCGCTCGCCTTCACCTCCGCGCGGATGTGCACGACGCCAGGTGCGTCGCGCTCGTAGATGTCGTGCGCGGTCAGGCCCTGCTCGGCCGCTGCGGCGGTGCGCGTGCCGCTCGGGCCGGCGACGGGCGCCTGCTGCACGACGGTCGTCGTCGTGCCGCCACCGCCGACGTCGAGCAGCAGCAGCGCGACGGCGACGACGGCACCGCCGACCAGCGCGGCGACAAAGGGAGAGCGCAGGACCGTTCGCATGTTGCTCACGCAGTGTGTCCGGCAGGACTCAAGCCGAGCTAAACCGCGTCGTCGCTTTGGCCGGTGAGCGCGCGGCAGGCGCCCTCCACGTCGGCGGCGCGCATCAGCGCCTCCCCAACGAGCACCGCGTCCACGCCGACGCGCTCCAGCTCGTCGAGCTGCTCGCGCGTGGCGATCCCGGACTCGGAGACGACGGTCTTGCCGGCGGGGATGTCGACCAGCAGCTCGAACGTCCGCGCCAGGTCGACGCTGAAGTCCGTCAGGTCGCGGTTGTTGATGCCGATCACGTCCGCGTCGAGCTCGAGCGCAACCTCCAGCTCGCGCTCGTCGTGGACCTCGACGAGCACGTCGAGGTCGAGCGCGAGCGCCTCGTGGTGCAGGCGCGTCAGCTCGCGCGGATCGAGTGCGGCGACGATCAGCAGGATCGCGTCGGCGCCGACGGCCGCGGACTCGAACAGCTGATAGTGGTCGACGACGAAGTCCTTGCGCAGGATCGGCAGGCGCGTCGCCCCGCGGGCGGCGCGCAGGTCGTCGAGCGAGCCGCCGAAGTGCGGGCCCTCGGTGAGGATCGACAGCGCGGCTGCGCCGGCGCGCTCGTAGGCGCAGACGACGTCCGGCACCGTGGCCCCTTCGCGGATCGTGCCGGCCGACGGCGAGCGGCGCTTGTGCTCGGCGATCACCGAGATGCCGGGGTGCACGAGCGCCTCGGTGAACGGCCGGTCCTCCCCGCGCGCGATCAGCTGCTGCTCCAGCGTCGCGAGCGGAATCGCGTCGCGGCGCTGCTCCACCTCTCGGCGGGTCGAGTCGACGATGCGCTCGAGCGTGTTCACGCTGACGATGCCTCCCTCGCGGCTTCCTGGGTGAACGTGACGTAGCGCTCGAGCACCGCTGCTGCGGCGCCTGAGTCGATCGCCGCCTCGGCGGCGCGCACGCCCGCCTCCAGCGTCTCGGCATGGCCGCCGGCGTAGATGCCGGCTCCGGCGTTCAGCACGGCGACGTCGCGCGGGGCGCCGCGCTCGCCGGCGAGGATCCGCCTCGCGATCTCAGCGTTGACCTCGGGCGTGCCGCCGTTGAGCTCGTCCGGCTGCGCGGCGTCGAGGCCGACGCCGGCGGCGTCGACGGTGAACCTGGAGAGCCCGCCGTCGCGCACCTCGACGACCGCGCTGGGCGCGACGGTCGACAGCTCGTCGAGTCCGTCGTCGCTGGAGACGACGAGCACGTGCGCGGCGCCGAGCTGGGCAAACGCGCCGGCGATCGGCTCGAGGTAACGGCGGTCGGCGACGCCCGTCAGCTGGCGCGTGACGCCGGCCGGGTTCGTCAGCGGGCCGAGGACGTTGAAGATCGTGCGCACGGCGAGCTGTCTGCGCACCGGGATCACGAAGCGCGTGGCGGCGTGGTGCGTCGGCGCGAACATGAAGCCGAAGCCGACCTCGTCGACGCAGCGGCCGACCGCCGCGGCGCCGAGATCGATGCGCGCGCCCAGCGCCTCCAGCACGTCGGCGGCGCCCGAGAGGCCGGTGGCGGAGCGGTTGCCGTGCTTGGCGACCGTGCAGCCGGCGCCGGCGGCGATCAGCGCGGCGGTCGTCGAGACGTTGAACGTCTGGCGTCCGCCGCCGGTGCCGACGACGTCGAGCAGGTCCCCGCGCGCGTGGGCGATCGGGACGTGCGTCGCCAGCTCCCGCATCGTGCGCGCGAGGCCGGCGATCTCCTCGACCGTCTCGCCCTTCGTGCGCAGCGCGATCAGGAAGGCGGCGATCTGCACCTCGCTGGCGTTGCCCCCCATGATCTCGGCGAGCACGCCCGCGGCCTTGTCGGCGCCGATGTCTTCGCCGCACGCGAGCGCGTCGATCGAGCGCGTGATCAGGTCCCGGTCCGGGGCGGCCATGTCAGGCGATCCCTCCCACGGCCGCGCGCGCGCCGGCGGCGAGGAAGTTGCGCAGCAGGTCGTGGCCGGAGGGGGTCAGGACCGACTCGGGGTGGAACTGAATCCCCTCTGCCGGCAGCGTGCGGTGGCGAATCGCCTGGATCACGCCGCCTCCGCGCGCGGAGACCTCCAGCTCAGCCGGCAACGAGGCCTCCTCGACGACGAGCGAGTGGTAGCGCCCGACGGTCAGCGGGTTGTCGAGGCCCTCGAAGATCGTCCGGCCGTCGTGCTCGACCTCGTCCGACTTCCCGTGGATCGGCTTGTGGCGCACGACGCTCCCGCCAAACGCCTGCGCCATCGCCTGATGCCCGAGGCAGACGCCGAGCGTCGGGATCCCCGCCTCCGGGAAGGTGCGGACTGCCGCCAGCGAGATGCCCGACTCGTCCGGCGTGCACGGGCCTGGCGAGACGACGACCGAGGCGTAGCCGCGCAGCAGCAGCTCGTCCACCGTCGCATGGTCGTTGCGCACGACCTCGACGTCCGCCTCCAGCTCGCCCAGGTACTGGACGAGGTTGTAGGTGAACGAGTCGTAGTTGTCGAGGACGAGGACCCTCATGGCCATTCAGGCTGCGCCACCGCCAGCTCGATCGCCTGCTTCACCGCGCGCGACTTCGCCTCCGACTCGCGGAACTCGTAGTCCGGCTTCGCGTCGGCGACCGTCCCGCCGCCCGCCTGCACGTGCGCGACGCCGTCCTTCACGACGACCGTCCGGATGTGGATGCACGTGTCGAGATCGCCGGTGTAGGACAGGTACCCGATCGCGCCCCCGTACCCGCCGCGCTTGACGGGCTCGAGCTCGTCGATGATCTGCATCGCACGGACCTTCGGCGCGCCCGAGAGCGTACCCGCCGGGAGGATGGCGCGCAGCGCATCGAGCGGTCCGACGCCCTGGCGCAGCCGGCCGGAGACGCGCGAGACGATGTGCATGACGTGGCTATAGGCCTCGATCTCCATGTACGCGTCGACGTTCACGGAGCCGTACTCGCTGACGCGGCCGACGTCGTTGCGACCGAGGTCGACGAGCATCACGTGCTCGGCGCGCTCCTTCTCGTCGGCGAGCAGTTCCTCGGCGATGCGTCTGTCCTCCTCGGCGCTTGCGCCGCGCGGACGCGTGCCGGCGATCGGGCGCGTCTCGATGCGGCCGTCGTGGACGGTCACGAGCGGCTCGGGGCTGGCGCCGGCGATCTCGAAGTCGCCGAAGTCGAGGAAGTACATGTACGGGCTGGGGTTCACGGCGCGCAGACCGCGGTAGATCGAGAACGCCTCGACGGGGACCTCCGCCGACCAGCGCTGGCTCGGGACCACCTGGTAGGCATCGCCGGCGTGGATGTACTCGACGATCCGCTCGACCATCCCCTCGAACCGCTCGCGGGGCATGTTGCTCGTCCAGGCGGGCGCTTCGCGATCGATGGCGGGCGCCTCTGTGGGCGCCGGCACCGGCCCGGCGAGGCGACGGCGCACGTCGGCGATCGCCTCGACCGCTTCGGCATAGGAGCGCTCGAGGTCCTCGTCGTCCGCGTACACGTTCGCGAGGATCGTCAGCTCACGGCGCAGGTGGTCGAACGCGAGGAGCACGTCGGTCAGCATCAGCGCGAGGTCGGGCACGCCGACGGGATCTGGGTTCGGCTCGCCGAGCGGCTCGACCGTGCGCACGAGGTCGTAGCCGAAGCAGCCGACCGCCCCGCCGGAGAACGGCGGCAGGTCCGGCAGCGGCGCCTGGCGGTGGCGAGCGACCGCGGCCGCCGCGAGCGCGTACGGGTCGCCGGGGTCGCCGAGCGACCAGCGCAGCACGCTGCGGGGCTTGAAGCCGATGAACGACCAGCGCCCGACGCGCCCCTGCTCGGCCGACTCCAGCAGGAACGCGGGTCCGTCGCCCCGCAACTTGAGGAAGGCGGAGATCGGCGTCTCGCAGTCCTCCACGAAGGTGTGCCGCAGCGGTATGAGGTTGTGCTCGCGCGCCAGCTCGCGCACCTCGTCGAGCGAGGGCGTCACGTGCACGGCGGGCGCAGGCGGTGCGTCGGAGGGGGCCATCAGCTCAGCGGCTGCGCTCGTCGAGCACGCGCTCGGCGTCGGCGAGGCTGAGCCCGCGGCTGCGCAGCAGGACGGCGAGGTGGTAGATCACGTCGGCGGCCTCGTTCGCGACGCGCTCGTCAGTCTCCTCGCGCACCGCGCGCACGACCTCCTCGGCCTCCTCCTCCACCTTCTCGCCCGCGAGCTTGGGATCGGCGAGCAGCGTCGCGGTGTAGGAGGAGTCCGTGTCACCGGCCGCGGCCCGCTCGGCGATCGTGCGCTCCAGCGCGGGCAGCGTCTCGTACGGCGCACCCGGCGTGAGATCGCCCGTGAAGAAGCAGGTCCGCTCGCCGGTGTGGCAGGCCGGCCCGGCCGGCTCGACGAGCGCGAGCAGTGCGTCGCCGTCGCAGTCGATGCGCAGCGCGCGCAGTTTCTGCACGTTGCCGCTCGTCGCGCCCTTGTGCCACAGCTCCTCGCGCGAGCGGCTCCAGTAGTGCACCTCGCCGGTGGCGCGCGTGCGTTCGAGCGCTTCGGCGTTCATGTACGCGAGCGTGAGCACCTCGCCGGTCCGCCAGTCCTGCGCGATGCACGGAACGAGGCCGCGGTCGTCGAACGCGATGGCGGAGTCGTCCATGAGTCGGTGATTGTAGGGCGCGCTCAGGGACGGGCGCGCCTGCCGGACCGCTACCAGCCGCTCCACGCCGGCCCAAGCCGCACCGGCAGTTCGTCCGTGTCGAGCGGCAGCCGGTACTTGTCCGGGTTCGCATGGTCGTAGGGAATCGTCGGGAAGTTGACGACCTGCGCGTCCACCTGGCCGACGTTGCGCTCCGCGTGCCAGACGCCGCGCGGGATCACCAGCAGCTTGCGGTCGTAGGCCGACAGGAACACGCGGGACTCCTGCCCGGCGGTGGCGGAGTCCTCGCGCGCGTCGTAGAACGCCAGCTCCAGCTCGCCGGTCAGGAAGGCGTAGCGATCCTCGTGCTCGCGGTGGATCCCCCAGCCCTTCGCCGCGCCCGGCCGGATCGTGAAGGCGTAGGCGAACGGGACCGGGTCCGGGTTCACGCCCCAGCGCAGGTCGTACAGCTCGCAGACCGTGCCGCGCTCGTCGACGTGGGTGACGAGGTCCCGCACGACCATCCCCTCCGGAAGCTGGTCGATGCGCTCCCCGGAGGGGGTGACGGTCTCCGTGTCGCGAACGATCGGCACGCGCTGGCATGCTACGCCCGGTGCCGGCCACGTTCACGATCGCCGTGCCGACGCACAACCGCCGCGAGACGGTCGTGCTCGCGGTCCGCAGCGCGCTCGCGCAGTCGCGCGCGCCCGAGCAGGTGATCGTGCTGTGCGACGGCTGCTCCGACGGGAGCGCGGACGCGCTGCGCGCGCTCGGCGACGAGCGCGTCGAGGTACTCGAGCTTGAGAAGGCGCCCGGGTACGGCTACGAGCACCGCAACCGCTCGCTCGAACGCGCGCGCGGCGAGGCGATCGTGTGGCTCGCCGACGACGACCTGCTGCTGCCCGACCACCTCGAGCGGCTGGGCGAGCTGTGGGATACCGGCCGCTACGACCTGGTGCAGAGCAGCGGCGTGGCGATCCATCCCGACGACCGGCTGGAGTGGTTCGGAACCGACTGGAGCGTTCCGGCCCATCGCACGGAGCTGGAGCTGCGCAACACGAACCCGATGGCGTCGGTCGCGCTGCGCGTGGAGCTCGCGCGCGCGATCGGCGGCTGGGACGCGCGCGTGGAGCGGGCCGCGGACTGGGATCTCTGGAAGCGCGCATTGGCAGCCGGCGCCCGCAGCGCCCTCAGCCTGGAGCCGACGCACCTGCATTTCCGCGCGACCGGGCGCGAGCAGGCATGGCCGCTGCGCGTGCGTCAGAACGCCGCGTGGCTGGCGCGGATCGAGGACCCGGAGGGGTTGCGCGACATGCGCATCGCATTGCACCGCGCGCACGGCGAGGAGGCAGCGCGCCTGCGCGAACTGGAGTGCCGCGCTGACGAGCTGCACCGGACGGTCGACGCGCTCCACCGCGAGGTCGCCGCGCGCGACGCGCTGGTGGTCGAGCGCGACGGGTACGTCGCCGAACTGCAGGGCCGGCTCACGCTGGTCGAAGCCGAGTCCGAGCGCCGCGGCCAAACGCTCGCGCGCATCGAGGCCGGCGGCTGGTGGCGGCTGCGCGGGAGGCTGCTACCGCTGCTGCGGCTCGCCGGACGCGGGCGCTGACCCCGCCGTCAGCCGGTGACGGGCCACTGCCAGCAGCGCACCGTGCACGGGCCGCGCTCGACGGCCAGCGCAGCGGCGGCCGGCAGGGCCATCTCGAGCTCGACGGTCCACGGCCCGGGTCCTGCGGTTGGGTCGTCAGCACCGCCGATGCCGGTTCCGCGGCACTTGAGGACCGCCTCCCAGCGCACCCACGCGCGCAGGAACTCGCGCGCGCGGGTGGGCTCGTCGAGCGCCGCGAGCCGCTCGGCCTCCTCGTCGCCGAGGATGCGCCGGGCGATCGCGACGTGGTCGACGGAGCGGCGCGGCAGCTCCACGTCGACGCCGACCTCGCGGCCGAGCGCGACGGCGACCAGCGCGGTCTCGCCTGAGTGGGAGAGGTTGAAGCGCAGACCGGCTGCCCGCCCATCCGCACCGGCCGCGCGCCCGCTCGCGGCCGCCGCGAGCCGTGGCTTGCCGTGCGCGCCCTTCTCGAAGCGCAGCGTGCGCGGGTCGGCGTCCACATAGCGCGCGAGCAGCGCCCGCAGGATGCCGCGCGCATGCGCCCAGCACAGGCCGTCTCTGGCGCGCACGAACCGCGCCGCGCGCTCACGCTCGCGGTCTGACAGCAGCTCCCGGACGCCGTCGCCCCCGACGGCCAGGTCCGCGCGCCACACGTCGACCTCGTCTGCGCCCAGCTGCGGCCGCAGCGGTCCCGTTTGCCATCGGATCTCCATCGTGGCGCGGACGCTAGCGTGGCTGAGCGATGGCCTCGTCGACCACCGCACCGCAGCCGCCGAGCGCCGCCACGCGCGTCCCGCGCCGCGTGATGGCGGCGATCCTGCTCGGAACGGTCCTGAACCCGATCAACTCGTCGATGATCGCGGTCGCGCTCGTGCGCATCCAGGACGACTTCGACGTCAGCGTCGTGTCGCTGTCGTGGCTGATCTCAAGCTTCTACCTCGTCGCGGCGGTCGGGCAGTCGGTCCTCGGCCGACTTGCCGACCAGTTTGGACCGCGACGCGTGCAATGCGCGGGCTTCGTGCTGATCGTCGTCGCCGGCGTGCTCGGGCCGCTCGCGCCGAGCTTCGGCTGGCTGATCGCGGCGCGGCTGCTGCTCGCAGCCGGCACGTCGGCCGGCTTCCCCGCCGGGCTGGCGCTGCTGCGCAACGCGTCGGGCGGGCACCGGCCGCCGCCGTCGACGCTCGCGGCGATCACGATCGGCGGCTCCTCCAGCGCCGCGCTCGGCCCCGTCGTCGGCGGGGCGCTCGTCGCGCTCGCCGGTTGGCAGGCGATCTTTTTCGTCAACGCGATCGTCGGCGTCGTGGCACTGCCGCTGTCGCTGCGCTGGCTGCCGCGCGACCCGCAGCACGAGGGAGGCGTCTCGCTCGCGACGGTGCGCCGGCTGGTCGACCTGCCGGGGATCGCCGCTTTCGCCGTGATGCTCGCGAGCGTGCTCGCGCTGCTGCTGTCGCTGGTTGCTGAGCCGCTGTGGTGGCTCGTACCCGTCGCGCTCGCGGCCGGCGTCGCGCTCGTGCTGAACGACCGCCGCCGTGAGGATCCGTTCCTCGACGTACGGATGCTCGCCGGCAACAGCGCACTGCTTGGCGTGTGCGTCCAGTATCTGCTCGTCAACGTGGTCGCGTTCGGCGTCTTCTTCAGCGTGCCGCTGTGGCTTGAGGCGGCCCGCGGGCTCAGCTCGGGCGCGGCGGGCGCGATGGTGATCCCGCTCGCCGGCGTCGCGGTCTTCGCCACGCCGTTCGCCGCGCGGGTCGTGGCGCGCTCTGGCGAGCGTCCGGCGCTGCTCGCGGGCGCCTGCGCGATGGTCGCCGGCACGTTGCTGCTGCTGACCTTCTCGGCCGGCACGCCGCTGTGGGCGATCGTCCCGGTGACGATCGTGTTGGGGATCCCGATCGGCTTCAACAACCTCGGGCTGCAGTCCGCGCTCTACCGCGTGAGCGACCCCGAACGCACCGGCGCGGCCGCCGGGCTCTTCCAGACGTGCCGCTTCATCGGCGCCGTCCTCGCCACCAGCGTGCTCGGCATCGTCTTCGCCGACGGCGTCGACAGCGCCGGCCTGCACACGATGGCGCTGATCCTCGCGAGCGTCAGCGTAGTGGTGCTGGCGACGAGCATGCGGCGGCGTCAAGAAGTCAGTCGAACGAGCTGAACTGCCACGTCATGGTCGGCGGATCGATGAGCAGCTCGCCTGCCTTCGGGAGCCGTCGCCGCACGATTGCGTTGTGGTACTCGCCGAGCCACCGGTACTTCTCCCAGCGACGCTTGCTCCGCCGGTGCGCCTGGAGCCGATCGACGACGGTGTCTCGATGGCCCTCCAGAACGGAGAGCGGGTCGTCGGGCTCGTCGAACGCGGCCCCGAGATAGTCGACGAAGGTCTGCCCGTCGTCGTCGCACAACAGCATGGAGCCACCAGCGGTCCCCCGCTGCGTCTCCGCCGCTGCTCGGCTCAGCACGATGCGCGGGTGGACCGCGGCCTTGCTCTCCAGGTCGTAGGCCTCGACGAGGGCCGGTCCGAACAGGGCATTGTCGCTGACATGGAGCGCCCCGAGACTGATCCCGCCGCGGACGAAGAAGCCCTCGGCAAGGAGATCGTTCTGGAGCCACATCGCCTGCCGCATCAGGCCACCAGTCGCGGTTGCCTCATCGGTCCCCTTGACGATAGGCGCCGCGAGCACAAGCGTGTCCGAGAAGAACGCCGACTGGTAGGGAGAGACTTTGCCGAAGAAGTCGCGTTGCATGAGTCTCACCACGTTGTACAAGGCAACGAGGTGTCCCGTCACGCGCTGGCTCATGGTCATCTCGCGCACGCCGAGCAGGTCGACGAACAGCACCGCGCATCGGACGAGCACGGGTCTTCCGCTGCGTGTCAGGAACGGACTCGCGTTCGGCACAGGCTCATCCTTCTGCCGACGCGCGGCTACGCGGCAAGAGCGCGCTGACTCCGCCCGCGCGGACCGAGCTCATAAGTCCATGGGCCGCGACGAGGGGTGCTGCGGTCCACCTCGATCAGCCCGCGCCAACGGGCGGACGTGAGCCAGCCGGGCAGCGCGGAGCACGCCTTCGGGTCCTCCAGTCGCGCCGTGATGTCATCGAACGTCGCAGGCTCGATGTCCTCGAGGACATCGAGGACCACAGCGTCGTACGCCTCGAACTCCCGCAGGTGAAGCGGGTATCGACGTCCGTCAAGCGTTCGAGGCCGCTTCCAGCCAAGGGTTCGTTGGTCCAGATTGCTCATCGCATCGTCAGTGTGCCAACGGGCGATGGCGCCGTCTACAGCGCAGATATGGGACCTGCTACTCGATCCCCAGCCGGTCCAGCAGGCGATCGTCGCTGCGCCAGGCTTTGCGCACCCGCACCGCGAGGTCCAGATGCACCTGGCAGCCGAGCTCGCGTTCGAGCTCCTTGCGGGCGGCGATGCCGATCGCTTTGATCATCGCGCCGCCGGCGCCGATCAGGATTCCCTTCTGCGAGTCGGCCTCGACCCACATGACGGCGCGGACGGCGATCAGGTCGTCGCGGCGCTCCTGGATCTCCTCGACCTCGACCTCCACCGCGTGTGGCACCTCCTGCCGGGTGCGGCGCAGCACCTGCTCGCGCACGAGCTCGGCGAGCATGACCTGCTCGGATTGGTCGGAGCTTTCGTCCGCCGGGAAGAAGAACGGGCCGGGCGGCAACAGCGAGCCGAGGTGATCGACGAGCGCTCTGAGGCCCTCCCCCGTGCGCGCCGAGATCGGGAAGAAGTCGTCGCCGACGCCGAGCTCGGAGGCTGCCTGCAGCGTCGCGGCGATGTCCGCGACCGAGCAGCGGTCGACCTTGTTGACGGCGACCACGACGGGCGTTCTCGCGCCGGCCAGCAGGCTCGCGATGAAGCGGTCGCCGGGGCCGATTCCCTGTACCGCGTTGACGATCAACAGCGCCGCGTCCGCGTCCGCCAGCTCGGACTCGACGCGCCGCTGCATGCGAGCGGTCAGCGCGTCGCGCGGGCGCTGGACGCCCGGCAGGTCGACGAGCACGAGCTGCGAGTCGTCCGTCGTGGCGACCCCGCGGATCGCGCGGCGGGTCGTCTGCGGCTTGTCGGAGACGATCGCGACCTTGCGCCCGACGATCGCATTGACGAGCGTCGACTTGCCGACGTTCGGCCGTCCGGCAAGCGCGACGAAGCCGCTGCGCGTGGTGGTCTCGGCGCTCATTCCTGCACCCAGCGCAGCAGCTCGGCCTGCAGCGCGAGCATCTCGCCGTCGTCGACCTCGTGGTCCATCCCGGTGAGGTGAAGGACGCCGTGGACGACCGCCTCGCTGAGGTCCTCCGTGCAGGGCGGGCAGATGACGACGTCGCCGAGCTCGCGGGGGGCGCCGTTGGTTCTCGACTCAATCCCGCCCGCCCCGTCCCCGTCGATCCCGTCGATCGGGAACGACAGCACGTCAGTCGGGGCGTCCTTGCCGCGGTGGTCGCGGTTGAGCGTCTGGATCGTCTGCTCGTCGACGAACGCGACGGCGACGTGACCCTCTTCGATCCCCGCCGAGGAGAACGCGAGCATGCACAGCTCCTCGACGTCCAGCGCGGTCAGCTCGTCGACGACGCCGTCGTCGAGGCCGATGACCTCCACCTCGAGCATTGGTGGGGTTATGCCCGCCGGCGGTCGGCGGGACGCAGCTCGGGCGCCAAGCGCTGCTGGTGGTCGGCGTAGGCGGCGACGATCCGCTGCACGAGCTTGTGACGGACGACGTCCTCGCCGCCGAAGCGGATGAACTGGATCCCCTCGACCGTGTCGAGCACCTCGCCGACGGCCACAAGGCCAGACTGCTGCTCGGTCGGAAGGTCTATCTGGGTGATGTCGCCGGTGACGACCATCTTCGAGTTGAAGCCCAGACGGGTGAGGAACATCTTCATCTGCTCGGGCGTCGTGTTCTGCGCCTCGTCGAGGATGATGAAGCTGTCGTTGAGCGTGCGGCCGCGCATGAACGCGAGCGGCGCGACCTCGATCACGCCGCGCTCGAGGTACTGCGAGACCCTTTCCGGGTCGATCATGTCGTGCAGCGCGTCGAACAGCGGGCGCAGGTAGGGATCGACCTTCGCCATCAGGTCGCCGGGCAGGAAGCCGAGCCGCTCGCCGGCCTCGACGGCGGGGCGTGTGAGGATGATGCGGTTGACCTCACGGCGTGAGAGCGCGGCGGCAGCCATCGCGACCGCCAGGAAGGTCTTGCCGGTGCCGGCCGGGCCGACGCCGAACGTGATCGTGTTGCGGCGAATCGAGTCGACGTATCTCTTCTGGTTGACCGTCTTGGGCGCGACCTTCGTCGAGCGATGGCGCCAGACGACGTCCTCGAGGATCCTCCCGGGCGACTCGTGCTGGTCGAGCGCGCCCTGGACCGCGTCGATCGTGCCGGGCGCGATCTCGTGGCCCTGCGCGATCAGGTCCGACAGCTCGCGCACGACCTGGATGCCGGACTCGACGGCCTCGTCGTCGCCCTCCAGCGTGAGCATGTTTCCGCGCAGGAAGACGTCGCAGTCGAGATGCCCCTCCAGTGTGCGCAGCACCGCGTCCTGCGTGCCCGCGAGTTCCGCGGCGACGGCGTTGTCGAGCTCGACCTGGCGCTTCACTGCGATGCGAGTGCCCCCTGCACGCGCGCGGAGACGCGCTTGCCGTCGGCGCGGCCGGCGACGGTGGCCATCGCCGCCTTCATCACTTGCCCCATGTCCTTCGGCGAGCTGGCGCCCGTCTCGGAGACCGCCGCCGCGACGATCGCGTCGATCTCTTCGTCGGAGAGCTCCTTGGGCAGGTAGCCGGCGATCAGGTCGGCCTCGCCCTCCTCCTGCGCGGCGAGTTCGCTGCGCCCGCCATCGCGGAACTGCGTGGCGGCGTCGAGCCGGCGCTTGCGCTCGCGGCGCAGCACGGCGAGCTCGTCCCCGCTGCCCTCCTTCGCGTCCTTCTGCAGCTCGGAGAGGATCATCCGCAGCGCGCCGACGCGGTCCTTTTCGCCCGCCTTCATCGCGGCGGTGAGATCGGTCTTGAGCTGGGCGGCGACGGTCACGTAGACCAAGGATAGCCGCGCAGCGGTCGCCTCCGGGTCGGAGGCGACGACGTTCACGAGATCAGCACGACCTCGCAGGCGAGCCCGGGCGCGCGCGCAAGCGGAGCATCGCCGGTCATCAGCGGAGCATCCAGCACTTGCGCGAGCGCCACATACGCCGCGTCGTACGCCGTCAGGTTGTCGCGCAGGTCCCAGATGCGGTTCAGCAGGAACGTGTGCGAGACACGTGAGATCGGCAGGAAGGCCAGCTCGGCAAGAGCGCGCACCGCGCGCTCTTCGCCCAGGCGATGGCCGCGCCGCGCACGGCGAATGGCCGACGTTACCTCGACGTCGACCAACTCCGGCGCGAACAGGCGCTCGTCGGCGAGCCTGTCGCGCAGGTGCCGAGCACGCTCATCGTCCTGCGCGACAAGCGCCGTCACGATCGAGGCATCGAGGACGATCATCGCGAGTCGCGATCGGCGCGGATCGACTCGACCGCGAACTCCAGCGTCAGTCTGCTCCCCGAATCGCGGTCGATGCGATCGAAGATCTCGTCGAGCGTCGGCGTCCGCGCTGATCTGACGAGCAAGGCGAGCAGGTACTCCTGCTGCGACTGGCCGGCCTTCGCGGCGCGCTGCCGGAGTACCTGGTGGACGTCGTCCGGAACGTTCTTGATCTGCACGCTTCGCATGGAAGCACACGTTACCGCTACTTCGGCGTCAACACATGCGATTTGGCGCTACTACTGCGCGACCTTGTTATGAACCGCGCGCGAGTCGCCTGAATGGGCCTCGGGCGCGGCGTGGGCGGCCGCTCCCCCGTGCTCCTCGAGCACCGGCGGATGGCCGAGCTGGCCGAGCTCGCTCGTGTCGCGGCTGAACAGCAGCGAGACGGTCCAGTCGACGACCAGGCGCAGCTTGCGCTTCGTGCCCGGCATGTTCGCGAGGTGGTAGGTGCGTGCGAGGAACCAGGCGGGGAAGCCGCGCCATCTGATCCCCATCGTGCTGGCGACCGCCTGGTGGCGGCCCATGTCGACGAAGACGCCCTTCGTCTTGTACGTGAACGGCTTCACTCGCCCACCGGCGCCGAGCACGGCGGCGACGTTGCGCGCGACGCGCCGGCCCTGACGGATCGCGTGCTGGGCGGTCGGCGGCGAGGCCTGCCCCTTGCGGGCCGGGTCCGGTACGGCGGCGGCGTCGCCGATCGCCCACACGTTCTGGTGATCGCGCACGCGCATCGTGCGGTCGACGTCGAGCCGGCCGCCCTCGGTGAGCGGCAGGCCGAGTCTCGCGACGACCGGGTTCGGCTTCACGCCGGCGGTCCAGGCGACCGTGCGCGTGGGGACGATCTCGCCGCCCTTGAGCCGCACCCAGCGGTCGGAGACCTCCTCGACCGTCGTGTTCGTGCGGATCTCGATCCCCCGGCCCTGCAGCTCGCGCTCGGCGAAGTGCGCGAGCCGCGGCGCGACCTCTGGCATAACGCGTTCCTTCGCCTCGACGAGAATCCAGCGCATCCCCTGCACCCGGCAGCGGGGGTAGAGGTCGATCACGTCGCTCATGAAGTCCTGCAGCTCGGCGAGCCCCTCCAGCCCGGCATAGCCGGCGCCGACGAACACGAACGTGAGGAACTCGGCGCGCGTCTCGGCGTCGGGCACCGTCTCGGCGATCTCCAGCAGCGAGAGCACCCGATTGCGCAGCGCGATCGCCTCCGACAGCGTCTTGAAGCCCATCGCGTGCTCGACGAGGCCGGGGATCGGCAGCGTGCGCGAGGTCGAGCCGAGCGCGACGATCAGCTGGTCGTAGTGCAGCTCGTGGCGGCGACCGTCGAGCGAGTCGACGATCAGCTGGTTGCGCTCGGGCGCGGCGCCGCTGACGCGCCCGAGCCACAGGTCGGTCGTCGTCAGCTGCTCGCGCAGCGGCACGACGACGTGGCGCGGCTCCAGCGTGCCGGCCGCCGCGCCCGGCAGCAGCGGCGTGAACAGCAGGAAGTTCGCGTCGCTGACGAGCGTGACGCGCGCGCTGTGTGGCGGCAGCGTCTTCTCGAGCGTGCGGGCGGCGTAGTAGCCGCCGAAGCCTCCGCCTGCGATGACGATGTCCCAGGCCATGCCTACGAGGCTATGCCCGCAGGGCCAAAGAGACCAACCGCACAAACGTGTCACAAAGTCCTTCCCTCTGCCCAATCTGGTTGGGTGTGCGCGATGGACGACCTGCGGCTGCTCTGCTTCGGCGACTCCTTCGTGGCGGGCGTCGGCGACCCGCGCGGGCAGGGCTGGGTCGGGCGCGTGGTCGAGGCCGCGCACGCCGCCGGCCGGCCGCTGAGCGCATATGCGCTCGGCGTGCGGCGGGAGACGTCGGTCGAGGTGGCGGTGCGCTGGCGCTTCGAGGCGATGCCGCGGCTGTTCGCGGGTGCGGACTGCCGGGTGGTGTTCGCAGCCGGCGCCAACGACACGACGATCGAGAACGGGAGCGTGCGCGTCACGCCCGATCGCTCGTGCATGGCGCTCGAGAAGATGCTCGACCAGATCGCCGCACTCCGACTTCCGGCCGCCGTCGCCGGCCCGCCGCCTGCGGGCGACGCCGAGCAGCAGGCGCGGGTGATCACGCTGTCGGCGGCGTTCGCTGAGGTGTGCGCCGCGCGCGAGGTGCCGTTCTGGCCCGTCGCCGAGACGCTGATCGCCTCGCGCACCTGGCTTGACGAGGCCGCCGCCGGCGACGGCGCGCACCCCGCCGCGGGCGGCTACGACCTCCTGGCCCGAACGCTGCTCGACGCCGGTCTGCACGACTGGCTGTTGGGTTCGTAGGCGGCCCGCCGGTCAACGCCGGTGGAAGCGCGGGAGCAGGCCCGCGTCGACGAAGCCGAGCCGGCGGTACAGCCGCTGCGGCAGCCCGCTCGCATCCGTCCGCAGGAAGACGATCTCGGCGCCGGCGGTGCGCGCCTCGCGTACCGCGTGCACGACGAGCGCCCCGGCAAGACCGCGCAGGCGGTGGGCGGGATCCGTGTAGACGTTCTCGACCTGCATCACGGCGCCCGAGCCGTAGAGCTGACAGCGCGCCGCGATCATGCCGCCGGCCAGTACCGCGAACGAACGGACGTCCGTCGCCACCGCGATCAGGGCGTCGCGGGAGGCGAGCTGGCCGCCGACCTGCTCGGAGTCCAGCAGCTCACGCGCCGCCGCGACGCGGCTGGCCGAGACGGCCTTCGCACCGACCTCCTCGATCTCGAACGGCAGCTCGGCCGGTGCGGCGGGCGTCGGTCCAAGCAGCATCAGGAGCTCGTGCCGCTCCCGGTAGCCACCGGCGAGCAGCGGCGCGGCGAGCGCCTCTGCCACCGCCTGATGATGGACGACGATCGCCCGGAAGCTCAGCGCACCGAGATGGCGGTCAGCAGATGCGGCAAGCGCTGCGGCGTCCGGCGCCTCGGACGTCTCCACGCGCAGGTGGTTCGCGTCCCACAGCAGCGGATGGCGCGTGTCGAGCACGGCCTGACCGCCCGGCGTCGGCACGAGCCGTTCGGCACACGCGTCGTCGAGCGATCGGAGGAACGCGAGCGCCGCCGCGCGCCTGTCTGCGAGCGACGCCCTCATACAGCGAGCAGCAGCGCGGCCCACTCGCCACGCTCGCGGCGGTCCTGCTCGCGCAGGCCGAGGGCCGCGAAGGCGGCGGCGATCTCGTCGGCCTCATGGGTCAGCAGACCGGAGGCGACCAGCGTGCGCGGCGCCTCCGGGCCCGCGCCGGTGCCGAGCACGCGGGCGTAGTCGAGCAGCAGCGGGCGCAACAGGTTCGCGAGCACGATCGGCGCCGCCGGGACCGGATCGCTGCGCAGGTCGCAGCGCGCGACGTCGAGCGTCACGTCGTTCACGGCCGCGTTCGCCGCCGTCGCCTCGACCGACAGCGGGTCGAAGTCGACTGCGGCCACCGGCTCGAAGCCGAGCTTCGCCGCCGCGATCGCAAGCACGCCCGAGCCGCAGCCGAGGTCGAGCAGCGGGCCGCGCTCAGGGCTCGCGTCGGCGAGCGACAGCAGCAGCTCCAGGCACAGCCGCGTCGTCGCGTGGGCGCCGGTCCCGAACGCCTGCGCGGGGTCGATCACCAGCTCGACGTCGGTGCCGAGCGGCTGCTCCCAAGGCGGGCGCACCGCGAGCCGCTCGCCGAGCACGAGCGGGTGGTGGAACTGCTTCCAGCGCTCGGACCAGTCGTCCGGCAGCTCGCTCGTGGTGACCTCGATCAGCGCCCCGCCGACCGCCGCCTCCAGGTCGGGCAGCACCGGCAGCTCCCCCGGAGGCCCGTAGACGGCGTACTCGATCGCGTCGCCGAGGTCGACCTCCTCCACCCCGCCCGGAGCGAGCTCCAGCAGCTCCGCCAGCGCGATCTCGGCGTGCGCGCGATCGACGCGCAGCGCGAGCCGGATCATTCGCCGGGACGCTTCGAAGACGGCTTCCGGGCCACGCGATCGAACTCGCCTTCATGCGGTGGCGACTCGATGAACGGGCAAAGTCTGGCTACCGGTCGTCCGTCCATGGTGATGAGGAAGTGATCCCCAGCCTCCGCCCGTCTCAGGAAGGCCGACAGGTCGTCGACCAGCTCGTCGTGCGAGATCGTGCCGAGCCCCACCGCTCAGCCCCCGAACGCGCGCTTGAGCTTCGAGAAGACGCCGTCCTCGGAGCGCAGGTTGTCGTCGGTGAGCGTGCCGGCGAGGCGTTCGAGCAGCTCGCGTTGCTCGTCCGTCAGGCGGCGCGGGATTACGACGTTCACGACGACCCGCAGGTCGCCGTGGCGGCCGCGGCGCAGCGCGGGCATGCCCTTGCCGCGCAGCGTGAGCGTGTCGTGCGGCTGCGTGCCCGGCGGGATCTCCAGCGCGAACGGCTCCTCGAGCGTCGGCACGTCCAGCGTCGTGCCGAGCGCGGCGAGCGGCGCGGCCACGTCGACGACCGTCACGAGGTCGTCGCCGTCGCGCACGAAGCGCTCGTCCTCGGCGACGCGCACGAGCACGTAGAGGTCGCCCGGCGGTCCCCCCTGCTCGCCGGCGTGGCCGCGGCCGGCCAGCCGGATTCGCTGGCCGTCGGCGATCCCCGCGGGCACGTCGACGGACAGGCTCAGGCGATCGACCTTGCGCCCGCGTCCGCGGCACTCCTCGCAGGGCTGCTTCGGCACGCGCCCGTCGCCGTGGCACGCGTCGCAGACGGTCGCGCGCACGACCTGGCCGAACGGCGTGCGGGTGACCGCGCGCAGCTGTCCTGCCCCGCCGCAGCGCTCGCACGTCTCGATCGGCGTGCCCGGCTCGGCGCCGTTTCCGTGGCACGTGTCACAGCGCACGACCGCGTCGTAGTCGACCTCGATCGCGCGCCCGGTGGCGGCGTCGGCGAGCTCGATCGTCGCCGTGACAGCCAGGTCGCCGCCCTGCGCGGGACCGGCGCGGCCGCCGCCGAACATGTCCCCCCCGCCGCCGAAGAAGGCGTCGAAGATGTCCGAGAACGAGCCGAAGCCGCTCGGCTGGAAGCCGCCGTTGCGCAGGCCCTCGGGGCCGTAGCGGTCGTACGTCGCGCGGCGCTCGGGGTCGGACAGCACCTCGTACGCCTCCGCGGCGGACTTGAACTTCTCCTCCGCCTCCGGGTCATGGGCGTTGACGTCCGGGTGCAGCTCGCGCGCGAGCCGCCGGAAGGCCTTCTTGATCTCGCTCTCGCTCGCGTCGCGGGCGACGCCGAGACGCTCGTAGTAGTCCGCCGACATGGTGCTCAAGTTTCGTACACGTCCTCGACGAAGCGCGACAGCTCGCTCGCGGCCGCGCGCACGGAGGCGATCGCACGCCCGTAGTCCATCCGCAGCGGACCGATCACCGACACGGTGCCGAGGTTGCGCGCCGGCAGGCCGTAGCCGGCGGCGACGAGCGCGAGCGAGCGCAGCGCCGGCGCCTCGTTCTCGCTGCCGATGCGCACGAAGACGTCGCGCTGGTCCAGCGCGGAGCGCAGCACGCCGAGCAGCGACACGCGCCGCTCGAGCATCTCCATCACCTCGTTGAGCTGGTCGTGGTCCTCGAAGCGGTAGCCGCTCAGCAGACGCGAGCGGCCGTCGACGTAGAGCGACTCGTCGGCCGTCTCGGTCAGCTCGGTGAAGGCCGGAGCGACCGCCGCGAGGAAGCCGCGCTCGCGGACGCCGAGCTTGGGGTCGTGGAGCCGCTGGTGCAGCAGGCGCGCGCCGAGTCCGAGCCCGACGAGCTGCTCGTTGAGGTAGCTCGCGCCCCAGTCGACGAGGCCGGCGTCGATCGGCGCCTCGAACGCCAGCATCCGCTTCGTCACGCCGCCGGTCGACGTGATCACGACGACCATCAGCACCTGGGGCTGGAGCCGCAGCACCTCGACGTGGCGGATCGTCGCCGTCTCGATCGGCGGCGCAGAGACGATCGCGAGCAGGTTCGTGACCTGCGAGAGCGTCTCCGTCGTGACGCGCATCGCCTCGTCGACCTCGCGGCGCACGAGCGAGAGCGAGAGCGGCCGCTCCGCGCCGGCGACGGGCGCCGGCAGCAGGCGGTCGACGAAGTAGCGGTAGCCGGCATCGGTCGGCACGCGGCCGGCCGAGGTGTGCGGGTGCGCCAGCAGCCCGTGCTCCTCGAGCATCGCGAGCTCGTTGCGGATCGTCGAGGGACCCCACTCGAGGTCGACGTCGATCGCGAGCGACTTCGACCCGACCGGCTGGCCGCCCTCGTGGTAGACCTCGACGACCTTGCGGAGGATCAGCTCCTGGCGCGGCGTCAGCATGCAGGTGATTCTAGGGAGGGCTTGACGGAACCCGCGTGAGCGGCCGCGGGGGTTCCGCCAAGCCCTCCTGGCCAGGAGGGCAGCCGGCTCCGCTGCCGGCGCTTCTCAAGCGCGCAGCACGACGAAGCCCGCCGCCAGCAGCACGAGCGCGAACCACAGCACGCGCAGGGTCCCCTCCAGCGGCGCGAGCACCCGTGCGGCCGTCAGCTCGAGCACCCGACCGTCCTCCAGCCGCTGCTCGCCCTCGAGCGCGACGGTGCGCCGGCGCAGCTCGCGCACCGGGGTGCTGAGCCGCCGCTGCGCGAGGCTCAGCAGCGTGCAGGCGGCGGCGACGAGCAGGCCGGCGGTCTCGACGCGCAGCGCGCAGACCCAGAAGCCGACGAGCGCGGGGAAGCCGCCCCAGCCGAGCGCGAACGTCCACTGGCCGTGGAAGCGGCCGCCGAACAGCTCCAGGTCGTAGGCGAGCACGAGGAACACCCCGACGAGCACGAATGGAATCAGCGTTGCCGAGACGATCACGATCCCGGCAACGCCGATCGCGCAGGCGCCGCCGAGCCCGACGACGGCGAGCGCGATCAGCGAGCGGTCCGAGAGCCGGGTCCGCAGCGGGCGGCCGTGCAGCTCGTCGAGCGCGTGCGCGGCGACACCGACAGCAAGCAGGAACGCGCCGAGCGCCCAGCCGAGCCGCGCGAGGTCGAAGTGCGCCGCGACCGCGGCGCCGAGCGCCACGTACGAGAGATGCCAGGCGGTGTAGGGCGGGTGCAGCAGCGTGACGAGGTCGCGCCAGCCGCCGCCGCTCAGCGCGTAAAAGGCGGGGCGCTCCGCCCGCGCGGTCATCGCCGCCGCGCCGTCATCACGACGCCCGCGCCGAAGCTCATCCGCTGCACGCGCACGTCCGTCAGGCCCGCCTCTTCCCACATCGCGACGAGCCGCGGCAGCGGCACGCGCGCGTAGAAGCCCTCGATGTTCGGCCCGAGGAACGCGCCGACCTCCTGCCAGTCGCGCGAGAGCAGCCGGCCGAGCGCGGGCATGAACGCGCGCGTGTAGAGCCGCCATGCGGCGCGCAGCAGCGGCCGCGGCGGCACGCCGAACTCGACCATGCCGACCGTGCCGCCCGGCTTCACGACGCGCGCGAGCTCGCGCAGCGTCGCAGCGGGGTCCTCGACGTAGCGCAGCAGGTAGGTGAACGTGAGCGCGTCGAACGACGCGTCCGCGAACGGCAGCGCCTCGGCCTGGCCCTCGACCGGCTCGATCGACGTCGCCAGCGCCGGTTCGGCCGCGAGTCGCGCACGCAGGCCGCCGAGCATCTGCGCGCTCTGGTCGAGCGCGGTGACGCGGCAGCCGGTGCGGCGCACGAGCGCCGCGGCGACCATGCCCGTGCCGGTCGCCACGTCCAGCACGCGATCGCCGGGCCCGGCCGCGACGCTGCGCACGAGCGCGGCCCGCCAGCGCGGGTCCTGCCCGAAGCTCAGCGCGGCGCCGGCGCGGTCGTAGTGGCGCGGCAGGCCGGCGAACAGCTCCAGCGCGTGCTGCTTGCGCGGCGTGGCGTTCGGGGAGGCCATGACGCAAGCCTCCCCCACCCGACCGGAACTCAGTCCAGCGCGATCTCCGCGACGGCGTTGCGCACGATGCGCGTGTCGCCCTGGCGTGCCTCGGCGGCGACGGTCGCGACGCCGCCCTCGATGGATCTCACCGTGCTCGTCACCGAGACCTCCTGCTCCAGCACGCCCATGCCGCGGAACTGGACCGACAGCGCCTTCAGCTTGTCCGGGCCGCCCGCGGCCTCCGTCTGGGCCCGCGCGACCTGCGCCATCGACCACAGCCCGTGCAGGATCCGCCCCGGCAGGCCGACCGACTTCGCGAACTCCTCGTCGATGTGGATCGGGTTGAAGTCGCCCGAGGCGCCCGCGTAGCGGACGGTGATGAAGCGGTCCGGCGTGACCTTCAGCTCAGGCAGCTCGGCGCCCGGCTCGTAATTCGCGGCCATCGTCAGACCCCCCGCACGATCATCTTCCAGATGCCGGTGCAGACGACTGCACCGCCGGCGTCCTTTGACACGACCTCGAAGTCGTAGAAGCCCATGCCGCCCTTCTCCTCGACGTTCAGCACTTTCGCCTGCGTCGTCAGCTCCTCGCCCGCCACGACGACGCGCTCCCAGCGGAAGTCCTGCCCGCTGTGCACCATCATCGCGAAGTTGATGCCGACCTCAGGGTCGAAGATCCCCGGCATCACGGCGCCCGACTGGTAGACCACCGCGAACATCGGCGGCGCGACGACGTCGTCGTAGCCGGCGGCGCGCGCTGCCGCCGGATCCAGGTGCAGCGGGTTCGTCTCGCCGACTGCGGAGGCGTACTCCTTCACCTTCTCGCGACCGACCGCGTACGTGACCGGCGGGTACTCCTTCCCGACGGCGGATGTGTTGACTGGCATGGCGCGGGAGTGTCTCAGAGGATCGTGGGTACCGCGCCACCGTCGACCGACCACGCCGCGCCGACGACGTCGCTCGCGCGCTCGGAGCAGAGGAAGGCGATCACGGAGGCGATCTCGTCCGGCTCGGCGAAGCGCCCGAGCGGGACTCTGGCCGCAGCCGCCGCCATCGCGGATCTGCGGTCCTCGGCGGCGCCAGCGGCGACGGTCTGATCGGCGAGGCCGCCCTTCCCTCTCCACAGCTCGCTGGCGGTGAGGCCGGGAGCGACCGCGTTGACGAGCACACCTCTGCCGACCCACGCCTCCGCATAGCTGCGTGAGAGCGACAGCTGCGCGGCCTTCGTGACGGAGTAGGCGGCGTTGCGCAGCGACGGCCGCTTGCCGGACGTCGAGACGACGTTGACGATCCGCCCCCACCCCTGCTCGGCCATCAGCGGCGCGGCGGCGCGCATCAGCCGCTCGGGCCCGCGCACGTTGAGCTGCCACTGGCCGTCCCAGTCCTCGTCGGTCAGCTCGTCGAGCGGCTTGACGAAGGACGTGCCGGCGTTGTTGACGAGCACGTCGATCCCGCCGAGCCGCTCGACGCAGGCGGCGATGATCCGTTCGCCCGCGTCCGGTTTGGTGACGTCGGCGGGGAAGATCTCGGCGTCGCGCGGCGCCGCCTCGGCGAGGCCGTCGCGATCGCGGCCGACGAGCAGCAGGCGCGCACCCTCCGCGGCAAGGAGGTCGGCCGTCGCGCGGCCGATGCCCTTGCTTGCGCCGGTGACGAGGCAGCGCTTGCCGGTCAGTCCGAGGTCCATGGCCGACATCATGCCGCCTCGCGCGGCCGCCGCGGCGCTACGGCGTGAGCGCCGCCACCAGCTCGGCCGCCGGCCGCACGTCGTGGATGCGCGCAACCGTCTGCCCCGCATAGAGGGGGCCCGCCTCGACAAGCGTCGCAAGGCCGTCGTCGGTCGCCGGCGTGGGCGATAGCAGCAGACTCGCTGGGCGCTGTGCGCGGGCGACGCGTGCCTGCGCGCCGGCGGGCGTCCAGCGCGCGCCGGCGCCGGAAAGCCGGTTGAGCGCGCGCAGCGCGCGCGGACCGCGCGGATCGCCGCGCAGCCGTCGCTCGGTCGCGGCGTTCGGCAGGACGCGATGCGGTGCTGGCCAGCCGAGGCCGAACAGCTCCGTCAGGAGCGTCTCGCGCCCGTCCAGCAGCCGCGCGCGATAGCCGCGGTGGGCATGGCTCTCGTCGGAGAGCAGGAAGCGCGTGCCGGCGACCGCCGCGGCGGCGCCCGCCTCCAACGCGGCCGCCACGTCGCCGCGCTCGGCGATCCCGCCCGCGAGCAGCAGCGGGAACTCCGGCGGCAGCGCGGCGCGCACCTGCATGAGCAGCTCGTGCGCCGGCGCCCGCCCGCGTACGTGACCGCCCGCCTCGACGCCCTGCACGATCACGCCGTCGGCGCCCGCGTGGTGTGCTGCGCGCGCCTCCGCGACGGAGCCGCACTGGTGCAGCCACACCCCTGGCGTGCGGCGCCGCGGCGGACCCCAGAAGGTGACGACCACGTCAGCCGGCGCGGCAGCCGCGAACCAGTCACGCCGCGCGAACGGCAGCAGCAGATTGACCGCGAGCGGCTTCCCCGTGAGCGCCCGAGCTGCACGCAGCTCCCGCGCGATCGCCTTCGCTCCGGGCACGGCGATCGTGCCAAGCCCGCCCGCCTCCGAGACGGCGGCCGCCAGCTCGTGCCGGCTCAGCCCGCCGCCCATCCCAGCCTGCACGACCGGAGCGGCCAGCCCCAGGCGGTCGAGCAGCGCCGACATCGAGGCGCTATCTCGCGTCGCCCAGCTCGAGCACGGCGAGGAACGCCTCCTGCGGGACCTCGATGCGGCCGACCTGCTTCATCCGGGCCTTGCCCTTCTTCTGCTTCTCCAGCAGCTTGCGCTTGCGCGAGATGTCGCCGCCGTAGCACTTCGCGATCACGTCCTTGCGGAACGCCTTGACGGTCTCGCGCGCGACGACGCGCGAGCCGATCGCGGCCTGGATCGGCACGTCGAACTGCTGGCGCGGGATCTTCTGCCGCAGCTTCTCGGCGAGCACTCTGCCGACGTCGTGCGCCTTGCTCCGGTGGACGACCATCGAGAGCGCGTCGACCGGATCGCCTGACAGCAGGATGTCGAGCTTGACGAGATCGCTCTCGCGCAGGCCGGTCAGCTCGTAGTCGAGCGAGGCGTAGCCCTTCGTGCGCGACTTCAGCTGGTCGAAGAAGTCGAGCACGATCTCCGCGAGCGGCAGGTCGTACTCGATCTGCACGCGGTCGGCCGACAGGAAGTGCATGCCGGAGTGCGTGCCGCGCTTCTCTTGGCACAGCTCCATGATCACGCCGACGTACTCCTTCGGCGCGAGCACGCTGGCCTTGATGTAGGGCTCGCGGATCAAGCGGATCTTGCTCGGGTCCGGCATGTCGGTCGGGTTGTGGACCTCGACGATCGTGCCGTTCTCCAGCTCGACCTCGAAGCCGACGGACGGCATCGTCGTCATCAGCTCGAGGTCGTACTCGCGCTCCAGGCGCTCGCGCACGATGTCCATGTGCAGCAGGCCGAGGAAGCCGCAGCGGAAGCCGAAGCCGAGCGCGTCGGAGGTCTCCGGCTCCCAGGAGAGCGCGGCGTCGTTGAGCACGAGCTTCTCGAGCGCGTCGCGCAGGTCCGGGTAGTCGTCGGAGTCGATCGGGAAGAGGCCGCAGAACACCATTGGCTTGACGTCCTGATAGCCCGGCAGCGCCTCGGTCGCGCTGTTCGCCTTCGTCGTCAGCGTGTCGCCGACGCGCAGCATCGTGACGTCCTTGACGCCGGTGATCAGGTAGCCCACCTCGCCGGGACCGAGGTGCGTCGCCGGCGTCATGCGGGGGCTGAAGAAGCCGATGTCGTCGATGTCGGCTTCCGTGCCGGCCGCCATCGCGCGGATCGCCTCGCCCTTGGTGAAGGTGCCGTCGACGACACGGATGTACGCGATCACGCCGCGGTACTGGTCGAACTCGGAGTCGAAGATCAGCGCGCGCGGCGGCGCGTCGGGGTCGCCGGACGGCGGCGGGACCTTCTGGACGAGGGCGTCGAGCACCTCGACGACGCCCGCCCCCGTCTTGGCGCTGATGCGCAGCACCCCGTCGGCCGGCTCGCCAAGCAGCTCGGCGACCTCCGCCGCGACGCGCTCGGGCTCGGCGCCCGGCAGGTCGATCTTGTTGAGGCAGGGGATCAGCTCCAGCCCGGAGTCCACCGCCAGGTAGGTGTTCGCGAGCGTCTGCGCCTCGACGCCCTGGGAGGCGTCGACGACGAGCAGCGCGCCCTCGCACGCCGCGAGCGAGCGCGACACCTCGTAGGTGAAGTCGACGTGGCCCGGGGTGTCGATGAGATGCAGCTGGTAGGTCTCGCCGTCGGAGGCATCGAACAGCACGCGCACGGCCTGCGCCTTGATCGTGATGCCGCGCTCACGCTCCAGGTCCATCGAGTCGAGCAGCTGCGCTCTCATGTTGCGCATCTCGACCGTCTTCGTCAGCTCGAGGATGCGATCGGCCAGCGTCGACTTCCCATGGTCGATGTGGGCGATGATCGAGAAGTTGCGGATGTGGTCCTGGTCGGCCATGAGCCGCTACAGGGTAGGGCCCGGACAGGGACGGAGGTACACTCGCACCGTGTCCGATCCCGATCCCATGGCATTCGTCGGATCAGACGGGGCGGGAAAGTTCTCTGCGCACATCGACTATGGGGACGCCAGACCGTTTCGCTTCCTCAATGGACCGCAGGCGGTCGACGCAAGAGTCGCGGTCGCGTGGGCGCGCGAGCGGGCGCCGAAGGTCCTCGTCCGCGTCGAGAACGAGATGTTCAGCGGCGGTACCGAGCCGATTCCCGACATCCCCCGATGGCCTGTCGACGTGCGTTCGCACGCCGCGCGAGACCACTCCGCGACGGCGCCTTGGCGCGTGCGTGGAACGACGACCCTCTTGCGAGGCGACCCCGTCGCCGCGGCCGGCGAGCTGGCGCGAGCACTCGACCGCGACGCTCGTGCCAGTCAGATCAGGGTCACGCGTCTCGACCGGCGGCTCGATTTCGCTCTGGTCGTCGAGGCGTCCGGGGAGCTCGCCGCCCAGGAGACCGCGTCCGCTGTGCTGCGCGACGCATGGGACGCCAGCGAGCTGGATGACGTGCGTTCAGGAGATTACGACGCGAGCGAAATCGTCGTTCAGGCAATGAAGCCATCTGCTGATTAGCAGATTAGTCTTCGATAATAGCTTGAAATGTTAACGACCCGACTATAGGGTCGGGCGCGACATCGTCATCGGGCATACGGGCTTCCGGCGTGACGAATCCAGCGTCGGTGTCGGGCACCTTCCATGCGGGTCCCATTCATTCACCCGATTTCTATTGCGTGAACTCGTTGGGCAGCTGCTACTTCCCGTAGCGGTGGCGCAATCGCCTCTGCCCCGAATCCTGCGACTCGGGGCAGAGGCGTGGGATCTCCGGGTAGGACGGTGGCATGACCCCGGTCACAAGCGCGTTCGTGAAGTTCTTCGGCCGGGCTGAGACGCGCACGGCGTGGGACGCGCCGGTGCTCGACGTGCTGGCGCGGACGGGCGCGCACTGGGCCGGCACCTACCCGGCGGGCCGCCGGCCGCGCAGCGTGCGCGACGGCGACCGCATGTTCATGGCGCAGCTCGTCGCGCGGCGCGGGGTCGCCGACATCGCGGTGTTCGGCCGCACGGTCGCGCTCGCGTACGTCGAAGACCGCGACGACGCCTCTGAAGAGGACCTCCCGCTGCGACCCTGGAAGGGCCGCTGGCCCCACTACGTCCGTGTCCACGACGGCGAGTTCGTCGCAGGCACGCTCGCCGACGGCGTCTCGCTCGGCGAGCTGATGGACGCGCTCGGCGCCGAGGCGTTCGCGACCACGCAGCAGAACGCTCTGACCGGGCGAGGCAACGCCGACCCGCGTCAGGCGTACCGCCAGCAGCCGGCCGTGCGCCTCTCCCACGAAGGCCGCGAGTGGTTGGATGCCCGGCTCGACGAGGCGTTCGCGCGCGTCGGGCGGATCGGCGCCGCGCAGCTGGCGCGGCTCGACCGTCCGGCCCAGGCGCTCAGCCGCCGCGCTTGAAACGCCCGGCGATCAGCGCGCGGATCTGGCGGGCCTCGGGGATCCCCATCGCGAGCACTGCGGCGATGTAGACGCCGACGCTCGCGGCCAGCGCCGCGCCGACGGAGACGATCTGCGCCGGGAGCGAGCGGCCGAGCAGGTCGTCGAGCCCCCACCAGACGCCGAAGGCGACGAGGCCGAGCAGCGCCGAGGCCGCGCACATCTGCGCGACGGCGATCAGCGTGCGGCGGCCCTCAAGGCTGCCCTCCAGCAGATCCCGCAGGCGCCACGTCTGCCCGATCGTCATCGCGACATTGCCGGCGACCGTGCCGAGCACGAGGCCGGGGATCCCGAGCGGCTTGTAGAGCACGAGGCTCACGACCACGTTGAGCGCCATGTTGCCGACAGCGAGGGCGGTCGGCACCCACGGCCGCTGCAACGAGAAGAACGTCCGCGTCAGCAGCAAGTTCGCACCGGAGAACGGCAGGCTGAACGAGAACCAGAAGAGCGCGGAGGAGACCAGCTCGGTGGAGTGCGCGTCGAAGTCGCCGCGCTCGTAGACGAGGCGGGTGATCGGCGTCGCCAGCACCGCCGTGAAGACGGCGGCAGGGATCAGCAGCAGGTAGATCTGCCGCACGCCGGAGGCCATCGTGCGGCGCAGGCCCGGCAGGTCGTGGTTGGCCGCGAAGCGACTCAGCGTCGGGAACAGCACCGTCGCGAGCGCGACGCTGAACATCCCCTGCGGCAGCATGTAGATGCGGAACGCGGCGTCGATCGCGCGCGGCGCTTCCTCGGAGACGAGTGTGCCGAGCGAGGAGTTGATCAGCAGGTCGAAGTTGATGACGCCGAGCCCGATCGTCACCGGCAGCATCAGCCGGAAGACGCGCGTGACGTGCGGATCGCGCCAGTCGAACGCCCACTCGAAGTGGAAGCCGACGCGCGGCAGCATCGGCAGCGACATCATCAGCTGCACGGTCGTGCCCGCCAGCACGCCGATCGCGTAGGCGTACATCTGGTTGTCGCCGTCGAAGGCCGGCTTGAGCGCGACCAGCACGACGACGATCACGACGTTCCACACGAGCGGCGCGATCGCCGGGATCGCGAAGTGCTCGTACGAGTTGAGGATCCCGACGACGAGCCCGTTGACCCCGAGCAGCAGCACGATCGGGAACAGCACGCGCGAGAGGCCGATCGTCAGCTGGTCGAGCTGCGCGGTGAACTGGTCGCCCGTGAACAGCGGCATGATCACGCCCGCGAAGACGATGAAGAAGGCCGTCAGCGCGCCGAGCGCGGCGAGCATCACGAACAGCAGCGTCGAGGCCAGCCGCGCGGCGTCGCGTCTTCTGCCGTGCGCGATGTGTTCCATGAAGACGGGCACGAATGCCGCGCTGAGCGCCGCGTCGGCGAACAGGCTGCGCACCAGGTTCGGGACCTGGAACGCGATCGTGAACGCGGAGAAGGCGCCCGAGGTGCCGAAGTAGCTCGACGCGATCACCTCGCGCACGAGCCCGGCGATGCGCGAGAGGCCCGTCGCGATCGAGAAGATGGCCGTGTTGCGGGCCAATCCCCGGGTCCGTCTGGTCGGTTCGGCGGGGGGCGTGGCCGGGGTCTCCGTCTCGGTCGACACGAGCGCGCTATAGTACGGCGCGCCGCGGCCCTGACCGCGGCCTCTCTACGTCATGGCCAACATCCATTCACAGAAGAAGCGCATCCTCCGCGCCGAGCGTGAGCGGCTCGAGAACCGTCGCTACACGTCGAAGGTCAAGACCCTCTTCCGCCGCCTCGAGGCCGCGGTTGCCGAGGGTGGCGACGCTACCGACGCCGAGCCCGCGCATCTCGAGCTGGTCAAGACGATCGACAAGTCGGTCAAGCGCGGCGCGATGCACAAGAACACCGGCTCGCGCAAGAAGTCCCGCGCGGCTCGCACGCTCGCCTCGCGCGCGTCCTAGCCGCGTCGGCGGCTCAGGCGGCAACCGTGACGCGCGCGGCCTCGGCCGCGGACGTCAATCCCGCGTGGACTTTGCCGAGCGCGTCGTCGCGCAGACGGCGCATCCCCTCGGCGACGGCAGTCGCGGCGATCGCCGTCGCAGGGTCGCGCGCGAGCACGTGCGCTCGGATCGCGTCGCTTATCGCCATCGCCTCGAAGATGCCCACACGGCCGCGATAGCCCGTGCCGTTGCAGTTCCCGCAGCCGACGGCGTCGAACGCGTCAACGTCCTCGGTGGCCGCGAAGCCGTTCGCGCGCAGCACCTCCGCGGAGAGCGTCAGCGGTCTGCGGCAGCGCTCGCACAGGCGGCGCGCGAGCCGCTGCGCGATCACGCAGTCGATCGCCGACGCCACGAGGAACGGCTCGATCCCCATCTCGACGAGGCGGGTGATCGCCGTCGGCGCGTCGTTCGTGTGCAGCGTCGAGAGCACAAGATGGCCGGTCAGCGCGGACTCGACCGCGATCTGCGCCGTCTCACGGTCGCGGATCTCGCCGACCAGCATGACGTCGGGGTCGGCGCGCACCATCGAGCGCAGGCCGGTCGTGAACGTGACGCCGGCCTTCGTGTTGACCTGCATCTGCTTGACGCCCGGCACGCGGTACTCGACCGGGTCCTCCAAGGTGAGGATCGAGCGCTCGCCGGTGTTGAGCGTCTGCAGCGCGGCGTAGAGCGAGGTCGTCTTGCCGGAACCGGTCGGGCCGGTCACGAGCACCGCCCCGTAGGGGCGCTTGATCGCCGTCTCAAAGCGCGTCCTCTCGTCGCCCAGCATGCCGAGCTCGTCGAGGCTCACGACGCCGGAGTCGCCGCTGTCGAGGATGCGCATGACGACCGACTCGCCGTCGACGAGCGGCAGCGTCACCACGCGCACGTCGACATGACGGTCGCCGAGCGCGAACGCGATCCGCCCGTCCTGCGGCCGGCGCCGCTCGGAGATGTCGAGGTCGGCCATGATCTTGATGCGCGAGACGACGTGCGCGGCCATCCGCGCCGGGATCGAGAAGCCCTCGGAGAGGATGCCGTCGATGCGGTACTGCCCGCGCAGCTCGCGGCCCTCCGGGATCACGTGGACGTCGGAGGCTCCCCGCTCGACCGCCTGGGCGATGATCGAGTGCACGAGCTTGACGACCGGCGCCTCCTGGACCGCCTCGGTGAGTCCCTCCAGCTCCTCGGGCTCCTCCTCGGCCGCGACGGTGGCGACCGCCTGCTCGGCGGCCTCGCCGAAGCGGTCGAGCTTCGCCGTCAGCTCGAGCACGTCGCGCGGCGAGGCGATCGCGGGACGGACCTCGCAGCCGGTCATCAGCTCGATGTCGTCGACTGCGAGCACGTTTCCAGGGTCGGCCATCGCGACGAGCAGGACGCGGCGCGCTTCATCCAGGAAGCCGATCGGGACGGCACCGTGGCGGCGCGCGACGCTCGGGTCGAGCAGGTTCGCGGCGCCCATGTCGACCGGGTAGCGGGCGAGGTCGACGTGGTAGTGCCCAAGGCGCCGCGCGAGCGCCTGTGCGAGGTGGTCGGGCGTGATCGTGCCGTTATCAACGAGCACGCGCCCGGTCGCGCGGCCGGTCGCGCGACCCTCGCCGACCGCCGCGTGCACGGCGTCCGGGGACGCGAAGCCCATCTCGACGAGCAGCTCGCCGATCAGCAGTCTGGAGCGGCCGCGCGCCGGAGGCGCGGTCAGGCCGGCGGGAAGGGACTCGACGCTCATCTCCGCGTTATCGGCAGCGGCGGAGCGGTTCGCAAGCCCTTTTGTCTCAGGCGGCGATCTTTGCGATCGCGGCGATCGTCAGCGTGTCCTCGCTGAGGCCGCCGCGGCTGCCGCCGCGCGAGGCAAGCTCGAGGTCGGCGATCGTCGCGAGCGCGTCGCGCAGGCCGCTGACGTCGGTGCGCTGGACGTCGGCGACGAAGCGCTCGGCGACCTTGGGCGGCATCCGCAGTCCGCGGCGCACCTGCGCGGCAGACTCGCCGCCGGCGAGCCGCGCGGCGACGTCTAGCGCCTCGCGCAGGCGCCGCGCCATCCAGTAGAGCAGTCCGCCGACGTTCTCGCCTTGGGCGCGCAGCTCGTAGTAGGTGCGCGTCGCGGCGGCGCCGTCCCCGGCGACGAGCGCGTCGGCGAGCGTCCAGCTCTTGTGCTCGGCCGAGCTGGCGGTCAGCTGCTCGACCTGCTCGACCTCGAGCCGGACCGGGTTGGAGCGGTCGGCGCCGAACTCGAGCGCGAGCTTCTCCAGCTCGCGCAGCAGCCGCTGTTGACGCTCTCCGACATGCTGCACGAGCACGCGTGCGGCGGACGGATGAAGGTCGAGGCCGAGCTGCGCCGCCTGAGCGGAGGCCCACTTCGGCAGCTCCCACGGCTTGACGCTCTGCTCCTGGCTGACGTCGCCGCCCGCCTTGCTCACGGCCTCGGCAAGGCCGTCGGGGACCTTCATGCGGCCCTCCTCGCGGCCGAAGAAGACGACTGTGGTCTCCGGCGGGAGGTCCGCGAGCGCCGGGGCGACGAGCGCGAGGTCGGCGGCCTTCCAGCGCTCGACGCCGTCGACGATCAGGAAGCGGCGGCCCATCGCGAACGTCATCGCCGAGAGTGCGCCGGCGACCGTCTCGGCGGTCGCCGTCTCCCCCTCGAACAGCTCGATGCCCTGTGTCCCGCTCTCCTGCTCGGCAAGCGCGCGCAGCCTGGCCCGCCGCTCGGCGAGCCGGCCGTGGTCGTCGCCGTGGATCAGGTAGGCGGGCTTGAACGCGGGCATCGGCTGGCGAGTGTACGTGTCGGCGTGGCCGGTACGCCGGAGACGCGAGTCTTGCCCTGCGAGGCGCTGAAACAGACGCCTCGCAGTCCAAGCTCGCGCCCCGGCTGATTCAGCGCTTCGTCAGACCTCGATGCTGGCGTGCGGGATGCTTGCGGCGATGTGGGCGATGGCGCCGACGTAGGCGAGCAGGTAGGCGTTGACGGCGTTCAGCGGTGCTGCGAGGTGCGGACTGAGCTGGCCGAGCGCGGCTGCGAGCATGCCGAGCCAGGTGATCGGTGCGATCGCCGGGGCGGCGAGCAGGTTCGCCGGCACGCCGACGAGCGAGAGCTGGTGGAAGTGGAGCGCGAGCAGCGGCGCGGTGCCGAGCGTGGCAGCGAGCGACATGGCGGTCGCGTCGACCACCGGCCGCGGCACGCGCCGGGCGCTGAGCGCGGCCGCGACCGGCTTGGCGAACAGCGCGATCGTCGTGACGGCGGCGAAGCTGAGCTGCCAGCCGGGGTCCCCGCTGGCGCGCGGGTCGAACGCGAGCGTGGCGGCCGCCGCGAGCAGCAGCGCGTACCAGCGCGACGCCGGACGGCCGGCGAGAGCGGCGATGGTCGTGGCGGCCCCCATGACGCCGGCTCGCTGGATCGATGGCCCTGCTCCGGCCAGCGGCACGTAGAGCGCGATTAGCGCGAGCGCGCCGAGCAGCCGGCCGCGCAGGTCGAGGCCGGCCAATGCGAGCAGCGGCAGCGCGAGCGCGAGCAGGAGCGCGACGTTCTGCCCGCTCGCCGCAAGCACGTGCGCGAGCGAGGAGACGCGGAACTCCTCGCGCGTGCGCTCGTCCAGCGCCTCGTCCTGCCCGAGCGTCATGCCGCGCAGCAGCGCGGCCTGGCGCTGTGGAAGCCCGACGCTCAGAGCGCGCTCGGCGCGCGTGCGGATCGAGTCGACGAATCCCATCGGCCCCCGGCGCGCGGTGCCTGTCGCCGCGACCGCGTCGAGCGAGATCGCCGCGTGCGCGCCGCGCCGCGCGTAGTGCTGCTCGAACGGGCCGAGCGCGCGCAGGCGCCCGCGCACGTCGAGGATGGCACCGGTCGCGGCGGTCGGCCATGCGATGTCCTGGCCGATCCGCAGCATCACCCGCTCGCCCGCGCCGGCGCTCGCACCAGCGAGCGAGCGCAGCTGCACCAGCGCCGTGTGCCCGTAGCGCACCGCGTGCGGCTGCTCCAGCAGCACGACGCGAGCGCTGACGGTCGTGCCGGACAGTGGAGGGAGCCCCGTCCGATCGAGCGTCGCGAGCCGTGCCTGCGCGCCGAGCGCACCCGCGAGCACGGCCACCGCGACCAGCGATGCAAGCGCCGGGCGGCCGGCGAGCGCCGCCGCCGCGAGCGCAGTCAGCAGCACGACCTGCGGCGTGAGCGGCGCGACGAGCAGTCCGGTGACGAGCGACGCCAGCACGAGGTGGCGCGGGTGCCGGCGGAGCGTCGCGAGCGCGTCGGCGACGAGCGCGCTCGCCGGCTTCCGGCCGGCGATCACTGCCCGAGCTGGGCGCGGATCGCGGCGAGCTTCGCGTCGCCGATGCCGCTGACCTCGTCGAGCTCGTCGATCGAGGCGAAACCGCCGTGCTCCTGGCGGTAGGCGACGATGTTGGCGGCGGTCGCGGGACCGACGCCGTCGAGCTGCTCGAGCTCTTGCTCGGTGGCGCTGTTGAGGTCGATCGACAGCGGGGCGTCCGTGCCGCTCTCCTCGTCGGACGCGCCTCCGCTCGCCGTCGAGGAGGCGCCCGTCGCGACGGCTCCGCCGCGCTCGGGAACGACGACCTCTCCCCCGTCCACGACTCTCGCCGCGAGGTTGACCCCGACGCGGTCGGCGCGGGGCGTCAGCCCGCCGGCGCGGCGAACCGCGTCGTACGCGCGCGCGCCGGCGTCGAGGCGGTAGACCCCGGGGCGGCGCACCGCGCCCTTGACGTCGACCACGAGGCGCGCGCCGTCGAATCCCGTGGCGTCGACGGCGGCGTCAGAGCCGGCGACGGCGCTGAGTCCGTCCGGCGAGCCGGGCGACGCGGTCGTGGGCGTGAACGCCGGCGAGGGCGTCTCGATCCCCTGCCCATCACGCAGGAAACGGGACCCGATCAGCAGAACGGCGATCGCGAGGGCGACGTAGATCGCGAGCTGGGGACGGGTCGGCGAGGACGACGGCACCGCCACGACGCTATCGGCGGCGTCGTCGCATCTCACGCGCGGTTTGCAACGAAACGACGCGAGGCCGGACGGCCCGCGCGAGACGCTCAGGAGCTCGACGTCGAGGCGAGCGCGGCGAGGTCCTTCTGCAGCGCTCTCTCGTGCGCGACGACGCGCTCGCGCGCCTGCGCGTACGCCGAGCGGCGCGTCGCGCGCGCCGCCGCGCCGAGCGCGGCGTAGGCCCGGCCGGTCTGCTCCAGCTGCTCGACGAAGCGCGGCAGGTCGCCGAGCGCGCCGACCGTCCCGACTCTCCCGGCGCCTTCGGCGGCACGCGCGTACGCCGCTGCCAGACGGTTCGCCGCCGAGGCCTGCCGGCGCCCCGTCGCCGCTGCCGCCAGTGCGCGGCGCTCGCTCGCACGCGTGCGATCGAGGTCCGCCACGACGTGCGCAAGCTCGCGACGCGCCGGCGCGTCGCCACCGAGCGCGGCCGCCCGACCTGCGGGAAGGCGCAACGTCGTGAGGGCGGCCGAGCATCCCGCGTGCACCGACGCGGAGGCGTCGGACGGCCCGAGGCAGGCGGCGACGACGGGGCCGTCGCCGTCCTCGAGCACGTACACGTCGGCGACGGTCTCGGCGTCGACCGGCACGTCCCGGTAGCGCCACGCGTCGTCGTCGCCCAGCCGCACGGGCTCGGGCGCGGCGTCCGCCAGCCGTGCGAGGAGCGTCGGGGCCGCGCGCGTGACCACGAGCGCCGCCGCGCTCGAGCGCCCGGGCGGGCGGGCGACGAGCGCCGGATCGCCGATCGCAGGCGGGACGTCGCCGGAGCCTGCCCGCACCCAGCCTCGCGGCGCCTGGACGCTGAGGCCGGCACCCGCGAGCGTCACCGCCGCCGGTGGGTCGGACGGTGTGGTCGCCGAGCCGGCGACGGTCCCGATCGCCGCCGCGCCGAGCAGCAGGGCGAGCGGGATCGCGATGCCGGCGGTGCGACGTCCCGGCCACGTCCGCCGGGATGCAGTCGCCTCGCGCGCGGGTCGCGCGCGGGGCGCGCGCGGCGGACGGGCGCTGGTCTGCCGCAACGGGACCCCGATCGCGCCGCAGAGCGCCTCGACGAGCGCCGCCGGAGTCGGATACCGCTCGAACGGGCTCTGCGCGAGGCTGCGCCGCAGCACCTGCTCGAGCTGCGCGGGCACCGCCGCCGGGGCGCTCGGGGCGCCCGGTTGCGCTTCCCCGCCTGCGCCGCCCGGCTGCGGCCCGTGGATCGCGGAGAGGACCATCGAGGCCAGCGAGTACGCCATGCTCTGCGCCGTCGGATGGCCGGTGCCGGGGTGCTCGGCGCGGACGCCGCGCGCCCGGTCTGCGATCGCCGCCGCCCGCTCGGGCGCGACGTGGTCGAGGTCGATGCACGCGTGCGCCGCCTTGCCGCCCGGCAGCCCGACGTCGGGGAGCAGCCGTGCCTGCTCGCCGACGAGCACAACGTCCGCGGGACTGACGTCGACGGGAGGCACGCCTATGCGTCCGAGCGCGGCCAGTGCGGCGGTGACGTCGGCGCACATCGCAACCGCCGCTGCGGGCGACATCGGCGCGAGCGCGATCCGCTGTGCGAGCGACTCGGCGTGCGAGCAGTCGAAGGTCAGGCGCGGCCAGACGTCGAGCGCGATCTCCTTGACGGGGACCAACCGCGGGTTGACGGCGTATATGAGCTGGGAGGCCGCCAGCTCGAGCGTGTGCCATTCCTCCAGCGTCGGCAGGCCCGGGTAGAGCCGCAGCAGCGTCTCGCCGCCGTCGTCGTCCTCTGCGAGCCACAGCCCCGCCTCGCCGCGCGCTGCCAGCAGCTCGCGCAGTCGGAGCGTGCCGAAACGATGGCCGACCGCGCTGTGCGCGCGGCCGGACGGGTGCTCTTGCTCGCGATCCAACATCGGTCAGCCGGAGTCGTCGAACGTGACGGGCGGCTTCGCCGGCGGAGGCGTCGGCTTCGGGGTCGGCGTCGGCGCGGGTGCAGGCTCCGGGGCGGGCGCGGGAGCCGGCGCCGACACCTCCGGGGTCGGTGTGGAGACGACGGGCGCCGGCACCTCGACGGCCGGCGCGGGCTCGACCGGCGCGGGCTTTGGCGGCGGCACGATCAGCGCCGGCAGCGCGCTGACGCGGCCGAGCTCGCCGATCGGATCGTGCTCGAGCCGGATCGCCGTCGGCGACGCAGGCGCCGCCGCGGGCTCGGCCGGTCCGTCGTGGGCGAGCGCGTAGGCGCCGCCGAAGACGGCGGCGGCGGCGAGCGCTGCGCACGTCGCGACGGTCGCGAGGCTCAGCCGGTCGGGCATCGGCTTCCGCTGGTCGCCTCCGGAACGAGGCACTGGTCGACGCGTCGAGGCGCCTTGCCGCGCACGATCGTGAAGCGCGTGTACTTGCCTATCCGATCAGCGCGCCAGACCCGCACCACGATCACGGTGCCGCTGCGGTATGCGTGCTCGAGGGCTCTGAAGCCGATGACGGCTCTCCTGCCCACCGTCCCGCCAGCCTGCACGACGCGGCAGCGCGATGACCGTCTCTTGCTTCTGCAGGCCGAGCTCACGGTCACCCGCACGAGCGTTCCGGGCGAGGCGCGCACTGTGAGCAGTCTGATGCGCGCTCCGGCGGAGGTCAGCGTGCCCGAGATCCGCACCAGCGGGAAGGGGCTCAGCAGCTGCGGCTTGACGGGTCTCGGCGTGACCGGCGTCGTGACGGGCGGCGTGGGATCCGGTCTCGGGCTCACGGGACCGGGCGCGTCCGGGACGGTGTCGACCGTGAACGCGCGCGTGGCGACCGTCTGGTTGCCCGCTCTGTCGGTCGCGCGCACCCGGAACGTGTAGCTCCCGTCAAGCAGCGGCGAGACGACCGCGTGGGCCGCGGCGCCGGTGCACGGCCCGAAGGCCGGGACTCCCAGGTCGATCGAGCATGCGACCGTCGTCTCCGCATCGGCGACGAACTGGAACAGCGGCGTGCTGTCGCCGGTCGTCCCGATCGGACCGAGCGTGATCGACACCGCCGGCGGAGTGGTGTCGACCGTGATCTGGCGCGAGTCGCTCGCCAGGTTCCCGACCTCGTCCACGACTCTGACCCGGAACGTCGATCTGCCCGCGGGCAGCGGCTCGGGCGCGGTGTACGGGCTCGTGCAGTCCTCGTATGCCGGCGTTCCCTGGTCGACCGAGCACTGCGCTCTTGCTCCCGCCTCCGCGACGAACGCGAACGACGGCGTCGTGTCGTTCGTCAGCTCCGGCGGGTGCGTCAAGTCGAGGGAGAGCGTGGGAGCCTGGCTGTCGACCGTGAACGTGCGCGTAGCGACGTCCTGATTACCCGCGGCGTCGGTCGCCCGCACGGTGAAGGTGTATCTCCCGTCGGACAGCGACTCGAGGGGCGTGTACGGGCTGTCGTCGCATCTCACCCACTCCGGCGACCCTCTCTCGATCGAGCACTCGGTTCTGGCTCCGGCCTCGGCGCTGAACCCGAACGATGGTCTCCCGATGTTGGTGATCGTCGGGCCGGAGGTCACTCTGACAGAGGGTCTGACGGTGTCGATCGTGAAGTCCAGATCGGCAACCGGCGAGGTGTTCCCCAGCGCGTCTCTCACGCGCACGTGAAAAGTGTGCATCCCATCGGAGAGCTGCGCCGCCGTGTAGGGGCTGTCACATCTCGCCGGCGTGTCCTGATCGACCCAGCACTCGACCGTCGTCGCATCCCCGCCGGCCGTGAACACGAACGACGGCGTCGCGTCGTTCGTGGGCCCCTCCTGACCGGGACCGATCGACAACGACGGCGCCGTCGTGTCGACTCTGAATCCCTGTGAAGCGCTCGAGCTGTTGCCCAGCACGTCCGTCACCTGCACTCTGAAGGTGTGCGACCCGTCGGAGAGCGGTGCAGCCGGCGTGTACGGACTTGTGCAATCCGGGGAGATATCCGCGTCGATTGAGCACACCGCTCTCGCCCCCGCCTCGGCGGTGAACCCGAACGTCGGCGTGTCGTCGGCCGTCGGGTCGGTCGGACCGGAGTCGAGCGACAGCTCCGCCACCGTGTCGACCGCAAACGACTGCGATATCTCGGTCGGCGGGTCGACGCCGTCGCTCGCCCGGACCCAGAAGACGTAGCCCCCGTCGTCGAGCGGTCTGTCCGGCTGATGCGTCGTCGCACCCGAGCATTCGCCGTACACGGGCGTCGCCTGGTCGGGGACGATGGAGCACTCGACGCTCGTCGCGGTCTCGTCGACGGCGAAGGTGAATTGCGGCGTTGCGCTGCTCGTCGGCCCGCTGGGGCCGTCGACGATCGACAGCACCGGAGCGCCCCACGCGAGCGAGGCCAGCAGCAGGGCGAGGCCGAGCGCAAGGGCTGACGCGACGATCATGCGCACGGATTGCACCGCGCGACTGTAGCGCAGGTTTCGCGGCCGAAACCGCGCTCAAACCTGCATGAGGCGTGCGCTGACCGGCCGCTCAGCGCACGACGAGGTTCACGAGCTTGCCCGGCACGACGATCGCCTTGACGACCTCGTGGCCGTCGACGTGCGCCTGCACGTTGGGCTGGGCGCGGGCGAGCGTCTCGAGCTCCTCACGCGAGGAGCTGGCGGCGGCGGGCACGCGGTCGCGGACCTTGCCGTTGACCTGGCAGACGAGCTCGAAGGTGTCTGACTCCAGCATCGCCGGGTCGGGCGTCGGCCACGGCTGCTCCCACACGCGTCTGCCGGTCGTCAGCTCGTAGACCTCGCTCGCCGCGTGCGGCGCGAACGGGAACACGAGCGAGGCGGCGGCCGCGGTCGCGAAGCGCTGCACCTCCGGCGCCGCGGACTCGCGGTGGCGGTAGACCTCGTTCACCAGCTCCATCACGGCGGCGATCGCCGTGTTGAAGGCGAAGCGGCCGGCCATGTCGTTCGTGACCTTGTCGATCGCCCAGTGCGCCTTGCGCATGACCGCGAGGTCGGCGTCCGCGAACGCGGCACCGTCCGCCGGCAGTTCGCCGTCCCCCAGCTCGACGCCGAGCCGCCACAGCCGCGCGAGGAAGCGGTGCACGCCCTCGACGCCCTCGTCGGACCAGTCGGCGTCCTGGTCGGGCGGGCCGATGAAGAGGATGTAGCAGCGGGCGGTGTCGGCGCCGTATCTCTCGACGTACGTCGCCGGGCTGATGACGTTGCCCTTCGACTTGGACATCTTCGCGCCGTCGCGCGTGATCATCCCCTGGGTGAAGAGCCGCTGGAACGGCTCCTGCACGTCGAGGTGCCCCATGTCCGCCAGCGCCTTGATGAAGAAGCGCGCGTACATCAGGTGCAGGATCGCGTGCTCGATGCCGCCGATGTACTGGTCGGCCGGC
>JBJMLB010000056.1:0-21851 GCA_045805465.1 Conexibacter sp.
CGGAGGGCGAAACGCCGCAACCGCAGGCGATCCGCTCGCGGCCGCCGGAGGGCGAAACGCCGCACCCGCAGGCGATCCGCTCGCGGCCGCCGGAGGGCGAAACGCCGCAACCGCAGGCGATCCGCTCGCGGTCGGCGGAGGGCGAAACGCCGCAACCGCAGGCGATCCGCGCGCGGTCGCCGCGGCGCCCGCGCGCCGCCTGCGCGATCACGTCGCCGGCGCGACCACGCCGATCGCCGGGCTCGTGATCGTCGCGCTGCTGCAGAACGTCGACATCATCGCCGGCAAACACCGCTTCTCGACTGACGTCGCCAGCTCGTACGGCGCGACCGCGGTCGCCGCGAAGGTGCTCGTGTGGGTCGCGATGGGCGCGGGCTTCTACCTCGTGCCGGAGACGTCACGCCGCCACGCCGAAGGCGAGGACACGCGCCGCGTGCTCGTGAACGCGATCGGCATCGTGCTCGTCTGCGCGCTGCCGGTGCTGGCGATCTTCGCGTTCGGCGGCAGAGCGCTGCTGCAGGCCGCGTTCGGCGCAGACCGCCTGCTTGCGGTGGACGCACTGCTGCCGCTCGGCGTCGCCTTCACGCTGCTCGCGCTGACGTATCTCGCAATCCAGTACCTGCTTGCGCTGCGCCGCACCGCCTTCCTGCTGCCGCTCGGCGCGATCGCGCTCGCGGAGCCGGTGCTGCTGCTGACCGTCGCGCCCGACAATCCCGACGGCTTCGCCGCGGTCGTGCTGGGGATCCAGGCCGTCGCCGCCGTCACGGCGCTGGGGCTGGCGTTCGCCCGCAGCGGCGTGCCACAACCGGCGCGCTAGAACAGCCCCATCTGGTCGGCGCTCGGCGCGAGCTCCGACTCGGCGGCCGGCTGCTGCTCGGCGCCGGACGCAGGCGCGAGCGTCGAGTCCTCGGGCGCCGGTGCGCCGTCGGGTGGGAAGGCGTCCTCTGGCTCGATCTCGGGGATCGGCCCCGTCGCCTCCGGCTGCGGCGGCGGATCGGTGGCGAGCAGCTCCGGCAGGCGCGCGAAGTCGGCGCGCAGCGTCTCCAGCATCGAGGGCGTGTACAGCGCCGCGGCCGGGTGGTAGATCGGGTAGAGGCGCACGGCGCGATGGCCGAGCACGTGCACCTCCGGCTGGCCGTGCAGCTTCGAGATGCCGGTCGGGTCGCCGCGCAGCAGCTTGGTGGAGAAGTTGCCGAGCGTGCAGATCACCCGCGGCTCGATCAGGTCGACCTGGCGGTGCAGGTAGTCGCGGCAGGCCTCGATCTCCTGCGGGCGCGGGTCGCGGTTGCCGGGCGGGCGGCACTTGAGCACGTTCGCGATGAACACGTCTCTGCGCTCGAGCCCGATCTCGGCGAGCAGCTTGTCGAGCAGTCTGCCGGCCTGTCCGACGAACGGGAGGCCCTGCTTGTCCTCGTTCGCGCCCGGCGCCTCGCCGACGAACATCAGGTCGGCGTCCGCATTACCGGCGCCGAAGACGACCGTCGTGCGGGTCTCGGCGAGCGCGCATCTGGTGCAGGCGGACGCCTCGAGGTAGACCTGCTTCAGCTGCTCTCGGCGTTCGGCGGCATCCATCAGAACCTCTTGCGGAATGAACGGCGAGGCGGATGGAGCCAGATCGTGGATGCCGGGCGCCGCACGCGAGCGCAGTCGATGCTGGAGGCATCGGCGAGCATCGCGAGTGGCGAACCGGCGCCGCGAGATGGCTTCATCCGACCGGCGGGCATTTCGTAAGAGGTTCCAAGACCGCTGGATGGTATTCGGGCACCGCGACGGCTACCATTTGCAACAGCCGTCACCTGCTTTGGGGACGGACTTCGCAGGATTCACACCACTTCGACTCGACGCCGACCGGTATCTCCCATGTGGGAACTGGAACGGGACACCACCATCCCAGCCCTTGCGCGCCTGCGCTGCGCGATCGTCGGCAACGGCCGGCTCGGCCGCGCCACGGCCTCAGGCCTGCGTGAAGCCGGACTCACCATCGAGGGCCCGCTCGGGCGCGGGGCTCGATGTCCGGACGCTGACGTCGTGATCCTCGCCGTTCCGGACGCGGAGATCGCCAACGCCGCCGAGGCGATCGAGCGACGCGCAGACGGCCCCATCGTCGGCCACTGCTCCGGCGCCACGACCCTGGCGCCGCTCGCCCCACACGAGGCGTTCTCGCTCCACCCGCTGATGACCGTCCCCGCCGACGGTCCGGCGCAGCTGGCAGGCGCGAGCGCCGCGACCGCCGGGACCACCCCCTACGCCCGCGGGATCGCCCACCAGCTCGCACTCCACCTCGGCCTGACGCCGATCGCCGTCGCCGACGAGGACCGCGCCACCTACCACGCCGCCGCCTCGATCGCCTCGAACTTCCTCGTCACCATCGAGGCCGCCGCCGAGCAGCTTGCGGCCAGCGCCGGCGTCGGGCGCCAAGCGCTCGTCCCGCTGGTTCGCGCGACCGTCGAGAACTGGGCCGCGATGGGCCCCGACCGTGCCCTCACCGGCCCGATCGCCCGCGGCGACCACGACACGGTCCAGCGCCAGCGCGACGCAATCCAAGACCGCGCACCCGAGCTGCTTCCCTTGTTCGACGCCCTCGCCGAGGCGACCCGCGCTCTCGCGAGCAAGAGTAGAAGCGCCGCCGAGGGCTACGAGGGAGATGCAGCGGCGGTGGCGCAGCCCGCGGAGTCGGCAAACGCCGATCGGGCGGGTGGCGGTGAGGATGCACGTGCGGCCGCCGGTAGGCGGACGTGCGCGCACCCGGAATCGACAGGACCCGCCCGCCACCCGGCCGGAGCCCCAGCATGAGGACCGTCCGCACCGTGCAGGAGCTGCGCGACTACCTGCGTCCCGAGCGGAAGAACGGCCGCACGATCGGCCTCGTCCCCACGATGGGCGCCTTCCACCAAGGCCACGTCAGCCTGATGGAGCGCGCACGAGCCGCAACAGACGTCGTCGTCGTCTCCCTGTTCGTCAACCCCACGCAGTTCGCGCCCGCCGAGGACCTCTCCGGCTACCCGCGCGACGAGCAGCGCGACGCCGAGCTCGCGAGAGCGGCGGGCGTGAACGTGCTGTTCGCCCCGCCAGTCGAGGAGGTCTACCCCGACGGCTTCCAGACGACGGTCACCGTCGGAGCGCTCGCCCAGCCGCTCGAAGGCGCCCAGCGCCCGGGCCACTTCGACGGCGTCGCGACCATCGTCACCAAGCTGCTCAACATGGTCGGCCCGGACGTCGCCTTCTTCGGCCAGAAGGACGCGCAGCAGGCGCTGATCGTGCGCCGCGTCGTCCAAGACCTCGACATGCCCGTGCAGATCAACGTCTGCCCGACCGTCCGCGAGCCGGACGGGCTGGCGATGTCAAGCCGCAACGCCTATCTCGGCCCCGCAGAGCGCGAGCGCGCCGTCGCGCTGCGGCGCGCGCTCGACGCCGCCGAGCAGGCCGTCGCAGCCGGCGAGCGCGACGCGGGTGCCGTCGCCACGGTCGCCCACCAGGCGATGGAGCCGTACGGCGTCGAGCCGGAGTACCTCGCGCTCGTCGCCGCGGACAGCCTTCAGCCCGTCGATCGTCTCGACGGAGAGATCCTCGTGGCCCTCGCAGCACGCGTCGGGCCCGCCCGCCTCATCGACAACACCCTGATCAAGACCAACGGGAGCCCCTGAGATAAGCCATGCATCGCACGATGCTCAAGTCGAAGATCCACCGCGCGACCGTGACTGACGCCGACCTGCACTACGTCGGCTCGATCACCGTCGATCCGGAGCTGCTGGAGGCCGCAGACATCCTCGAGCACGAGCAGGTCGCCGTCGTCGACGTGAACAACGGCGCCCGCTTCGAGACGTACACGATCGCCGGGGAGCGCGGCTCCGGTGAGATGAAGGTCAACGGCGCCGCCGCCCGCCTCGTGCACCACGGCGACACGATCATCGTCATCTCCTACGCGCAGTACTCGCGTGAGGAGATGGAGCACTACGAGCCCCGCGTCGTCCACGTGGACGCCTGCAACCGGATCGTCACCGTCGACCGCGAGGTGGCGACCCTCCTTAGCTGAGGGCGCCAACCGCCGCGGGAGAAAGGAACATCGCCATGTCCGCCTCACCCGTCCCGACAGCCGTAGCGCCAGGCGCCCCGCCGGCCGAGCGGCTCCCCGTATCGCTGCCCGAGCTGGCCGAGAAGAAGCGCCTCGGCGAGCCGATCGTGATGGTCACCGCCTACGACTACCCGTCCGCCCAGGTCGCCGAGGCGGCCGGCGTCGACATGGTGCTCGTCGGCGACTCCGGCGCGATGACCGTGCTCGGCTACCCCTCGACCGTGCCGGTCTCGGTCGAGGAGATGCTGATGCTGACAGCCGCCGCGCGCCGCGGCCTGCGCACGCCGCTGCTCGTCGCCGATCTCCCGTTCGGCTCCTACGAGGCGTCGGACGAGCAGGCCGTCGCGACCGCGCAGCGCTTCATCAAGGAGGGCGGCGCGGAGGCCGTCAAGCTCGAGGGCGGCGGGATCATGGCCCAGCGGGCACGGGCGCTCGTGCAGGCCGGCATCCCCGTCATGGGCCACGTCGGGCTGACGCCGCAGACGGCGACGCAGCTCGGCGGCTACCGCGCGCAGGGCCGCACCGGCCAGCGCGCGCACGACGTCGCGCGCGACGCGCTCGCGCTGCAGGAGGCCGGCTGCTTCGCGATCGTCTTCGAGGCGATCCCGGCGGCGGTCGCGCACGACCTGATGGAACGGATGGACGTTCCCGTGATCGGGATCGGCGCCGGCTCCGCGACGGACGGCCAGGTGCTCGTCTTCCACGACCTGCTCGGGATCCGCGAAGGCGTCGGCGCCCGCTTCGTCAAGCGCTACGCCGACATCCAGGAGGATATGGTCGCCGGCGTGCGGGCCTTCGCGGAGGACGTGCGCACGCAGCGCTACCCCGCACCGGACCACACCTACTCGATCGATCCGGGCGAGTTGGCCCGCTTCCGCTCCCTTCTGGGGTAGCGCGGCGAGCGGGATCGGCGGGCCGCAGCTCGGCCCGCCGTCCCGCCGTCTACACTGGCGCGGCTTTCACAACTCCTTCACCCGACGTTCACAGGAGGGCCGCGCCATGGCGCGCCTGTCACAGGTCTTCGCACCCCGCGACCGCGAGTTCTTCGACCTCTTCGAGGAGGCCAGCGCCAACATCCTTCGCGGCGCCGATCTGCTCGATCGGATGCTGCGCAACTACCCGGAGACGAAGGAGCTGGCGCGCGAGATCCTCCTGTGCGAGCAGGAGGGCGACCGCATCACGCACGACATCATCAACCGTCTCAACCAGACGTTCGTGACGCCGATCGACCGCGAGGACATCCTCGAGCTCGCCTCCACGCTCGACGACATCATCGACCTGACCGAGGAGGTCGCCGACTACCTCGGCCTCTACAAGGTCGAGGCGCCGATGGAGCAGGCTCAGCGCCTCGCGCACATCCTCATGCAGGCCTGCCGCCAGATCGCCGAGGCGATGCCGCGGATGCGCGACTTCAAGGACATCTCGCACTACACCGTCGAGATCCACCGGCTCGAGAACGAGGGCGACCGCGTCACGCGTGAGGCGATCGCGTCGCTGTTCGACAACGGCATCGACCCGATGGTCGTGATTCGCTGGAAGGACCTGTTCGAGCGCCTCGAGGACGCGGTCGACGCCACCGAGCGCGTCGCCAACACGCTGTCGGGCATCGTCATCAAGAACTCGTGAACGCGATTCCGTCCGCGACCGTCCCCGGCCCGCCGCCCGCCTGATGGACGGCGCCGACATCATCCTCGCGATCGTCGTCGCCACCGCGCTCGCGTTCGACTTCACGAACGGCTTCCACGACACGGCGAACGTCGTCGCGACGACGATCTCCACGCGTGCGCTGCCGCCGCGCGTGGCCGTCACGCTCGCGGCGATCCTCAACTTCGTCGGCGCGTTCCTGTCGCTCGCGGTCGCGACGACGATCGCCAACGACATCGTCGATCAATCGCTCGTGACGACCACGATCGTCTTCGCCGGGCTCGTCGGCGCGATCGTCTGGAATCTCGTGACGTGGTACTTCGGGCTGCCGTCGAGCAGCTCACACGCGCTCATCGGCGGGGTGGTCGGCGCGATGCTCGTCGCGAACGGGGTCGATGCGATCGACTTCGAGGGCCTCGCCGGCAAGGTACTGGTTCCCGCGCTGATTGCGCCGGTGCTCGCGTTCGCCGTCGCGGGGATCGGGATCCTTATCTGCTACCGCGTCGTGGGACGGCTCGCGCCCGGCCCGGTGAGCCGCGGCTACCGCCTCGGACAGGTGCTGTCCGGCGGGATGCTCGCGCTCGCGCACGGGACGAACGACGCGCAGAAGACGATGGGCATCATCACGCTCGCGCTGATCGCCAACGGCAACCTCAGCGCCGACGCCGCCGTGCCGACGTGGGTGATCGTCTCCGCGGCGACCGCGATCGCGCTCGGCACCTACCTCGGCGGCTGGCGCATCATCAAGACGATGGGCAGCCGCATCATCAAGATGGACCCGGCGCAGGGCTTCTCCGCCCAGGGGTCGGGATCGGCCGTGATCCTCGCCGCGACGCACTTCGGCTACCCGCTGTCGACCACGCACACGATCTCCGGCGCGGTGATGGGCGCCGGCGCGGCGAAGCGGCTCTCGGCGGTGCGCTGGGGCGTCGCCGGCAACATCGTCGTCGCATGGGTGCTGACGCTGCCGTGCGCGGCGCTCGTCGGCGGGCTCGTCTACGGCATCACGCACCTCTTCGGCGACGGCGCGGCCGGCCCGGTGATCGTCGCCGCCGCCGGGGTCGTCTTGACGATCTACGTGTTCGTGCGCCGCCTGCAGCAGGGGGCCGCGATCACCACGACCGCGGAAGGGACGAGCAGCTGATGCCCGCGCTCGCCACCAAGATCGTCGACTTCGGGCAGCTCGCGCAGGTCGTCTACGTCTCGCTGATCGCCGGCGTCGGCGTCAGCCTCGCCTTCTCGCTCGTCATCCGCGGCGCCGTGCGCGCCGGCGAACACCGCCGCACGCGGCCGGTGGTCGCCGGCGCGCATGCGCTGATGGCGATCGTCGGGATTCTCGTCGTGCTCGCCGCCGTCGTCTTCGGCGTCAGCACGATGCTGTCGAAGTAGCTCCGTTCGGCGGCGGGGTGCCGAGGTCGCGCCAGGCTGACGCTGACGCGCGTCAGGCGGAGACGATCGCGGCGTCGCCCGGCGCGGCGCCCTCGCCCGCCTCCTCGTCGGCCTCCTCGCCCTGCTCCCCCAGCCGCCGCCGCGGCAGGTTGCGCGTCGCGAGCAGCGAAGCCAGCGTGACGAAGCCGCAGGCGAGCAGACCGACCTTCAGCGCCTCCAGCTGGGCGTCGGAGTAGCTCTCGACGAGCGCCGTCGTCTCGGCCGGCGAGACGCCCGCCTGCTGCGCGGCCTGCTCGACGCTGTCGGAGTCGACGAACGACAGGTCGCCCTCCAGGCGCATCGAGACCTGGTCCTGCGTCGCCTGCGAGACGCGCGGGTCGGTCGTGACGTTGGCGGTGAACGCGGCCGCCAGACCCGTGATCACGATTGCGCCGATCAACGCGGTGCCGAGCGAGGACCCCAGCTGCTGCGCCGTGTACTGCAGGCCCCCGGCCTCGCTGCGGTCGCTCTCCTGCACCGCCGACTGCACGACGTTGCCGAGCTGCGAGACGACGAGGCCCATCCCGACGCCGAGCACGGCCATCGCGACGTTGAAGTCCGCGGTGTCGATCTCTGGCTCGATCGTCCCAAGCAGGAAGCCGACGGCGGCCAGCAGGAAGACGAAGCCGACGCGCACGATCGCGCGCGGCGAGAAGCGGGTCGCGAGGCGCGCCCCGACGACCGCCATGACGAGCAGCGAGACGGACGTCGGCAGCATGCGGACGCCCGTCTGCAGCGCGTCGTAGCCCTGCACGACCTGCAGGTAGAGCGGCACCGCGAAGAAGATGCCCATCAGCACGAGGTTCTGGCCGAGGAACATCGCGAGTCCGCTGCGCAGCACGGGACGCGCGAGCAGCGCGAAGTGCATCAGCGGACTGCGCCCGTGCTCCTCCTCGCGCCGCTCCCAGGAGCGGAAGGCCACCAGCAGGACGCCGCCTGCCGCCACGACGAACGGCGCGATCGAGAAGCCGAACGGCTCGATCGGCGAGTTGCGCGGCGCGATCCAGCCCCATCTGCTCGCGTTCAGCACGCCGAAGACGAGCAGGCCGAGGCCGAGCGCGCTGAGAATCGAGCCGACCCAGTCGAGCCGCGGCGCGGGACCCTCGCGCGGCGCGTCGCGCACGAGCCGCGGCGTCGCGAGCACGATCGCGGTCGCGATCACGACCTCGCCGGCGAATACGAGCCGCCACGTCAGCTCGGTCGTCAGCCAACCGCCGAGGATCGGGCCGACGGCGATCGCCGCGCCCGAGACCCCGCCGAGCACGCCGTAGGCGGCCGCGCGCTCCTTGCCGTCGAAGTTGCCGGCGACCAGCGCCGCGAGCGCCGGCAGCACGATCGCCGCGCCGATCCCCTCGATGATCGACCAGCCGAGCGTGAGCGAGGCGACCGACCACGCCAGCGCCGTCAGCAGCGAGCCAACGCCGTAGATCACATGCCCGATCACGAACGCGCGCCGGCGGCCGAGGATGTCGCCGAGCTTGCCGCCGGTCATGAACAGGGCCGCCATCACGAGCGCGTAGAGCGTGATGACGCCCTGGATCGTCGTGACGGTCGTGTCGAAGTCGGCGACGAGCTGCGAGATCGAGACGTTCATGACGGCGGCGTCGAGCACCATCAGGAACTGGGACGCGGCGAGCACGATCAGGACGAGGCGCTTGGACACGGGTCAGTCCTTCTGGTCGGGTTCGGCGGGCAAAGGCTGGGCAGCAGCAGCAGCAGCAGCGGCTGCGCGCTCGCTCGGCGGCGCGTCGTAGGCGATCTCCTTCAGCACGCGCGCCGGCGCACCCGCCGCGATCGTGTGCGCGGGGACGTCCTGCGTGACGACGGAGTTGGCGCCGATCACCGCGCGCTCGCCGATCGTCACGCCGCTCGTGACGACGACGTTCGCACCGCACCAGACATTGTCGCCGATGCGGGTGGGGCCCTTGGTGGTGAAGCCCTGCCATGGCACGGGCTTGTCCGCGTCGTCGAAGCGGTGGCTGCCGTCGGTCACGAAGCAGCCGTTGGCGAGCATGCAGTGCTCGCCGATCTCGACGAGCGCGACGGCGGCGACCATCACGCCGCGGTTGAGGAACGTCCCGCCGCCGATGCGGATCCGCGCCGGCGCAGGAGCCGTGAGCCACACGCCCGGCTCCAGCAGAGCCTGCGGCCCGACCTCGAGCCGCCCGTCGGCGAACGCCTCCAGCACGTTCCCCTCGACCGGCCAGCGTACGAACGCCTCGCGCCGCAGGAACTCCCAGTGGATGCGCGCGCGGTTCCACGGCAGCGCGTTGCGCTCGTACCAGCGCCACTTCTGCGCCCACAAGCGGGCCTGGCGCGCGAGCTCGCTCATCGGGCCCACACGCTACACCGCGCCGGCGTCGCTTTCCCATAATTTGGGCATAACCGGCGCACCACCCCGGAAAGGAGGTCTCGATGTCCGCGACGGCCAGACCCAGGCCCCCCGGCCGCCTCCCCCGCCGCGAGCCCGCATTGCGCGACGTGGAGGACGCTCGGCACGCCGTCCGCCGCATCGCGACGCTCGCCGCGCTTGCGCTCCTGATCTCCGTGATCGCGGGGCCGTTCGCCGGGATCGTCCTGTTCGTCGCCGGGCTCGCAGCGCTCGCCGCCCATGCGGCGGCGCACCCCCACCGCCCGTAGGCGCGACCGCGGCACCCGTCAGGCTGCCGCCGCGACTTTGCGCGCTCTGCGCTTCGCCGTCGTTCTCGGCTCGGGCAGCAGCGGGCGCAGGAAGTCGCCCGTCACGGAGCCCGGCGTAGCGACGATCTCCTCCGGCGTCCCGGTGCCCATCACGTAGCCGCCCTCGTCGCCGCCCTCCGGCCCCATGTCGATGAGCCGGTCGGCCGTCTTGATGACGTCGAGGTTGTGCTCGATCACGACGACCGAGTTGCCCTGGTCCACGAGCGTCTGCAGCACTTCGAGCAGTCTCTGGATGTCGGCGAAGTGCAGCCCGGTCGTCGGCTCGTCGAGGATGTAGAGCGTTCTGCCGGTCGCGACCTTGCACAGCTCGGAGGCGAGCTTCACGCGCTGCGCCTCGCCTCCCGACAGCGTCGTCGCCGGCTGGCCGAGCCGCATGTAGTCAAGCCCGACGTCGTGCAGCGTCTGGATGCGCCGGCGGATCTTCGGGATGTGCTCGAAGAAGGTCAGCGCCTCCTCGATCGGCATCTCCAGCACCTCGGCGATGTTCTTGCCCTTGAAGCGCACTTCGAGCGTCTCGCGGTTGTAGCGCTTGCCGTGGCACTGCTCGCACGGCACGTAGACGTCCGGCAGGAAGTGCATCTCGATCTTGATCTGCCCGTCGCCGCGGCAGACCTCGCAGCGCCCGCCCTTGACGTTGAAGGAGAAGCGGCCGGCCTTGTAGCCGCGCGCTCTCGCCTCCGGCGTCTTCGAGAAGAGGTCGCGGATCTGGTCGAACAGGCCGATGTAGGTGGCCGGGTTGGAGCGCGGCGTGCGCCCGATCGGCGACTGGTCGACGGCGATGATCTTGTCGAGCTGGTCGAGCCCCGTGATCCGGCGATGAGCGCCGGGACGCTGCTTCGCACGGTGGAGCCGGTTCGCAACCGATTTGTAGAGGACATCGTTGACGAGCGTCGACTTGCCTGAGCCGGAGACGCCCGTCACGCAGGAGAACGTGCCGAGCGGGATCTTCACGTCGACGTCCTTAAGGTTGTGCTGCGTCGCGCCCTCAATCCCGACGTAGCCCGACGGTCTGCGGCGTCTCGCCGGCACCACGATCCGCCGCCTGCCCGCGAGAAACAGGCCGGTGGCCGACTCGGGCACCTGCTCGACCTCGACGGCGGTGCCGGCGGCGACGACGTAGCCGCCGTGCTCGCCCGCGCCCGGCCCCATGTCGATCAGGTGGTCCGCGGCGCGCATCGTGCCCTCGTCGTGCTCCACCACGAGGACGGTGTTGCCGAGATCGCGCAGGCGCTGCAGCGTCCCGATCAGCTTCTCGTTGTCGCGCTGGTGCAAGCCGATCGACGGCTCGTCGAGGATGTAGAGCACGCCGACCAGCGACGAGCCGATCTGCGTCGCAAGCCGGATCCGCTGTGCCTCGCCGCCCGACAGCGTCGCTGCCGCGCGGTCCATCGACAGGTAGCCGACGCCCACGTTCTCCAGGAACGCGAGCCGCTCCTCGATCTCGCGCAGCACGAGTCGCGCGATGCGCCGCTCCTGCTCGCTCAGATCGAGGTCGCGGATCCAGGTGAGCGCACGCCGCGTCGGCATCGCGACGTACTCGTGGATGCCCAGCCCGCCGACGCGCACCGCGCGCGACTCCGGCCGCAGCCGGGCGCCGTCGCACTCCGGGCACGGCACGACCGACATGTACTCCTCGATTCTCTCCCGCGCCCAGTCGGAGTCCGTCTCCTTGTAGCGCCGCTCGAGGTTCGTGACGATCCCTTCAAAGCCGGTCGTGTACGTCCGTCTGCGGCCAAAGCGGTTGCGGTACTGGACGGTGACCTTGTCGCCGTTCGTGCCGTGCAGGAAGAAGTCGCGCTGCTCCTGCGGCAGGTCCTGCCACGGCGTATCGGGGTCGACGTCGTATCTCTCCGTGATCGCCGAGGTGAGCTGCTCGTAGTAGTTCGACGCGCTGGCCGACCACGGCGCGATCGCGCCCTCGCCGATCGACAGCGTCGGGTCCGGCACGACGAGGTCCGGGTCGATCACCATCTGCGAGCCGAGGCCGGTGCAGCGCGGGCAGGCGCCGTGCGGCGCGTTGAAGGAGAAGATGCGCGGCTCGAGCTCCGGGAACGAGATCCCGCACTCCAGGCAGGCGAACTTCTCGGAGAACGTCAGCACGCGCTCTTCGTCGACCAGCTCGATCTCGACGATCCCGTCGGCCAGCGAGACCGCCGTCTCGATCGAGTCGGCCAGCCGCTTGCGCAGCTCCGAGCGCATCACGAGCCGGTCGACGACGACGCCGATGTCGTGTCTGTACTTCTTGTCGAGGACGATCTCCTCGTCGAGTCTGCGCAGCTCGCCGTCGATTCTCGCGCGCGAGAAGCCCTCCGCCCGCAGCTCCTCCAGCTGTCTGCCGTACTCGCCCTTGCGCCCGCGCACGATCGGCGCCACCACCATGAAGCGCGTCCCCTCGGGGAGATCCATCACCTGATCGATGATCTGCTCCGCCGACTGCCCGGCGATCGCTCTGCCGCATCTGGGGCAGTGCGGATGCCCGACGCGCGCCCACAGCAGGCGCAGGTAGTCGTAGATCTCGGTGACGGTGCCGACCGTCGAGCGCGGGTTGCGCGAGGTCGTCTTCTGGTCGATCGAGATCGCCGGCGAGAGGCCCTCGATCGAGTCGACGTCCGGCTTGTCCATCTGCCCGAGGAACTGGCGCGCGTAGGCCGACAGCGACTCGACGTAGCGGCGCTGACCCTCGGCATAGATCGTGTCGAACGCGAGCGACGACTTGCCCGAGCCGGACAGGCCGGTGATGACCACGAGCGCGTTGCGCGGCATCGCGACCGTGACGTCCTTGAGGTTGTGCTCGCGCGCGCCGGAGACGACGAGCTGATCAGAGGGCGGCATTCCGTCTGATGATAGGCGACCGAACAGATGTTCCCGTCTGGCCGTGTCAGCCGACCTGCTGCGCTGCCTGCTCCCGTCGCCGCATCTCCTCCGGTGGGAAGAGCTGACGAGGGCGTACCCCGACGACGCAGTGGTAGCAGCGATCCGTCTCTGCGTCACAGGCATGCCACTCGTGCTGGCCGCAGTCTTTCAGTCCCTGCGGGAACCAGTCGACCATCGCCCACGGCACATGGCCGCGGATCCAGGTGCGCCAGCGATAGCGGGGCCGGCAGCGGGGCACCGGGTCTCGCACCAGGTGCTCGGGATAGACGTAGTCCATCGGCCGAGTGTAGGAAGCCAGCCCGCTCATTTCGACCTCTTTTGTCTGTTCCTCAGCTTCGCGAACTTCAGCTCCGTGACGAGCTTCAAACGGTCTGCTCTTGACAGTGACCCGTCCTTCAGCATCCGCTGAAGCTCTTCAGTCTCGTACCCCATGAACTCGCTGTGCCGTTGCCGTCTGCCCACCCGCGGCACGCTCGCCGCGACCCGTCAAACGGCTCTACGCGCTTTCGCAACGATTCAAGGCGATACCTCAGGCGGACCTGCGCAGGTGGCCGGACCGGTGCCATAGACTCCGCGCGTGCACCAGCTCGCCGACGACCTCTGGCAGCTCTCCGGCTTCCCGGCGAACGGGATCAACGTCTACCTGGTCGGCGACGTGCTGATCGACGCGGGCATGCGGCTCGACCGCGGCCGGATCCTCAAGCAGGTCGATGGGTGGAGAATCAACGCGCACGCGCTGACTCACGCGCATCCCGACCACTACGGGGCGAGCCACGCGATCTGCGAGCAGCTCGGCGTCCCGCTGTGGTGCGGCGCCGACGACGCGGAGGCCGTCGAGCACGGCAAGATGGTCTGGAAGGGCGGCCGCATGGTCCCGGGCCCGCCGGCCCATCCGGTCGCAAGACGCCTGCGAGAGGGCGATGAGGTCGCCGGCTTCATCGTGCTGGAGACGCCCGGCCACTCCCCCGGCCACGTCTCCTACTGGCGCGAATCGGACCGCACGCTCATCTGCGGCGACGTGATGTGGGGCTGGCACCCCTTCCTGCTGCGCGGCCCGATCCGCGAGCCGATCGGCCTCTTCTCGCCCGACCCAGCGCTCAACCGCGAGTCGGCCCGCCGCATCGCCGCGCTGGAACCGGCGCTCGTGTGCTTCGGCCATGGACCGCCGCTGCGCGAGCCGGCGAAGCTCGCGGCCGCGGTCGCGAAGCTCGCCCGCTGACCCGGCTCAGCGCCCGGCGGGCAGCACGTCCACGGACGGGAACGGCTGGCCGAAGCGCAGCGCGCCGAGCGGCGTCGGCACCACCGGCACGGCCGCCTCGCCTGCGGTCGGGAAGCGCAGGATCGCGTACGTCGAGGTCCTCGTCTCGAGCGCCGGTCCGAAGCCGGGGACGCCGAGCTCGCTCCCGACCACTGCAGGCAGCTCCGGCGCCTTGCCGGGGTCGCGCGAGCCGGCGACGGCGACGACGTCGACCTCCCCCACGGCCGCGCCCTCCGGGGCCATCGTGCGGAGGCCGGGCCGGTAGTAGCGCAGCGCCAGCTCGCCGTTCGCCGGGGAGACGACGATCGCACGCGCGGCGTCTGCGGTGCCGAGCGCCCGAGCCAGGCCCTTCCAGTCCGGACGCTGGTACTGCGAGTCGGCGGCCACCGTGACGACGATCGCGAGCGAGAGCGCGCACAACCCCGCGAGCAGCCCGAGCCCGAGTCGCCGCGCATCGCTCGCCCCGCAGCCCACCGCAAGCGCCGCAAGCAGCGGGATCAGCGCCGGCAGCAGGTTGCGCGTGTTCACGTAGTCGGCGCCGGCGAGCGCCGCCAGCAACGGCAGCGCGATGCCGACCGCGCCGATCCCCGCGAGCAGCAGCGCCCGATCGCGGGCGTCCCGCTGGGTGCGGCGCAGCAGCAGCCACGCACCTCCCGCCACGAACAGCGCGCCGAGCAGCCCGAACGGCAGCGCGAGCGGGCCGCGATAGCCGAGCAGGAACTGCTTGGGCAGCTGCACGAGCCGCAGCGTCAGCGACGTCCCGGCGATGTCGTACGGGTTCCCCGCCTGCGCCAGCAGCAGCGGCAAGAGCGCGAGCCCGGCGGCGGCGAGTGCCGCGACGGCGACCACCGCGCCGCGGCGGTGCGGGTGGCGCCACAGCAGCCACAGCGCCTGCGGCGCCAGCACAAACGCGGTGAAATAGTGCGTCGCGAGCGCAAGCGCGGCGACGACAGCCCAAGCGGCCAGCAACCGCTCGCGGCGATCGTCGAGCGCGCGCTGGAACAGCAGCAGCGCGACGGCGCTCAGCAGCGTCGCCAGCGCATAGCTGCGCGCCTCCTGCGAGAACCATACGAGCAGCGGGTTGACGGCGACCAGCGCCGCGGCCGCCAGACCGGCGCGCGCGACGCCCGCGGCGGCGCGCCGCCCGATCGCGTAAGCGACCGGGACCGTCAGCAGCCCGGCGAGCGCCGACAGCGAGCGCAACCCCGCCTCGCCGTCGCCGAAGACGCGCGTCCAGCCCCACTCGAGCACGTAGAAGAGCGGCGGATTGCTCTCCCCGTCCGGGATCCGCCCCAGCATCTCGCCGAACGGGCGCCGCACGAGGTCCCACGTCGCCGCCTCGTCGAACCAGATGCTCTGCGTGTGCAGCGTCGCGAAGCGCAGCACGGCAGCGAGGACGACGATCGCGCCGAGCGCGAGCCACGGCGTGGCGGACGCGTCCCCGCGGGCGGGCGACGGCGCATCGGGCTCTCGCGCTGTGGTCGGCACGCTGGCGCGGCAGGGTAGCGCTCGGGGCGGGCGCAGTGCCCGTGGACGGCTACGCGCGGCCGGCGGCGGCGTAGACGTCGTCGAGCAGCCCCTGGCGATCGGCGATCGCGAACTGCTCGGCGAGAACCGCCTCCGCCTGCTCGCGCGGCGTCCCGTTGAGCGCCAGCTCGAGCGCGACGAGCCGCGCGCCGGCGTCGTCGCCGGCCGCGGCCGGCTCCGCAGGCTGCTCGGCGGCAGGCGCGGGCTCGGCCGGCGGCCGGCTCCCGAGCGCCTCGAGCAGTGTCGACAGCTCGCCACGCAACGCCTCGATCCGCTCCAGCGCGCCGCTCGCAGCCACGGTCACGCGCTCGGTCGTCTCGTCGCCTGCGCGACCGGCAACGCTGCCGATTCGCTGCGCCTCGGCCTCCGCCTGCGCGACGATCTGCGCCGCGCTCTGCTCGGCGGCGGCGAGCACGACGCGGACCTGCTCGGCCGCGGCGTCCGCCGTCGTGGCCACGCGCGTCTCCAGCTCGTCGGCGATCGCACGCAGGTGCGCGTCGACAGCCCCGCGGTCGTAGCCGCGAAGCCGGGCGGGGAAGTCGCGCTTCTCGATGCTGCGGCGGTCGAGCGACACTCGCGGCGATCGTAGCGCTACGGCAGGCGTACGGCGCCGGCCTCGCGCACGACGAGCCCGTCCCGCTCCAGCCCAGCAAGCGCCCGTTCCAGTCGCACCGGCTCGAATCCGTCGGGCAGATCCTCCCCCGCGACGAGCGCAGCCACGACGCGCCCGCGCACGTAGCGGTCAGTGTCTTCGAAGCGCACGCGCTCAGACGCGCGGCGAGCCGTCGGAGCGACGTCCGGCCGTCCGCGCGAGCGGCACGATGCCGCCGGACACGCGTCGCACGCCGGCGCCCGCCCTGCGCACACCGTCGCCCCCAGCTCCATCATCGCCTGGTTCCAGTCCGCCGCCCGGCCGTCCGGCACGATCGCCTGCGCCCGTCGCGCCAGCTCGGGCGCACGACGCCGCCGCCGGTCGAGCCGCTCGATCACCCGCCGCACGTTCGTGTCGACTGCGGCCGCCTGAACGCCGAACGCAAACGACGCCACGGCCGCCGCCGTGTAGGGCCCCACGCCCGGCAGCTCCATCAGCCCCTCGACATCCGCAGGCCACCCGCCCCGTGCCACCACCGCACACGCCGCCTGCAGCGCCAGTGCCCGCCGGTTGTAGCCGAGGCCGCTCCACAACCGCAGCACATCCGCCGCCGGAGCCGCAGCCAAGGCCTCCTCCGAGGGGAACCGCTCCAGCCACGCCTCGTAGTACGGCACCACCCGCGCCACCTGCGTCTGCTGCAGCATCACCTCCGAGACGAGGATCCGGTACGGATCCGTCGTCCGCCGCCACGGCAGATCGCGCCGCACAGCCAGATACCAGGCGAGGATCGCTTCGGCGTCGGGGTGGCTCACGCGCAGCACGCTACCGACGATCGGGCGGGTGGCCGTGAGGATGCACGTGCGCCGCCCGCAGGGCGGTGTGCGCGCACCCGGAGCGGACAGGACCCGCCCGCAGCCCCGTCAGACCCTCACGACGCCGGCGGCACCGGGACCGTCCCCCGGTTCGCCTCCGCCACAGCGATGTCGAACTCCCGCCGCAGCGACTTGATCTCGTCGCGCAGCTTCGCCGCGTACTCGAACCGCAGCTCCTCCGCCGCCGCGAGCATCTCCTCCTCGCATTCCACGATCGCCTTCTCGATCTCCGCCGGCGCCATCGTTCTGCCCGCGTCGATCTTCGTCCGGCGTCTGCGGCCCTTCGGAACCTTCGACTCGGCTTGCAGGAACTCGGCGATGTTGGAGATGCCCTTGACGATCGACTCCGGCGTGATGCCGTGCTCCTTGTTGTAGGCCACCTGGATCTCGCGGCGGCGATCGGTCTCGTCGAGCGCTGCGCGCATCGCGCGCGTCTCCTTGTCGGCGTACATCAGCACCTTGCCGTCGACGTTGCGGGCCGCGCGCCCGATCGTCTGGATCAGCGATGTCTCCCCACGCAGGAAGCCCTCCTTGTCGGCGTCGAGGATCGCCACCAGCGAGACCTCGGGCAGGTCGAGCCCCTCGCGCAGCAGGTTGACGCCGACCAGCACGTCGTAGTCGCCAAGCCGCAGCTCGCGGATGATCTGGATCCGCTCGAGCGTGTCGACCTCGGAGTGCAGGTAGCGGACCTTGAAGCCGTACTCCAGCAGGTAACCGGTCAGGTCCTCTGACATCTTCTTCGTCAGCGTCGTCACGAGCGTTCGCTCGTCTCTGTCGACGCGCCCGCGGATCTCGTTCATCAGGTCGTCGATCTGGTTTCTCGTCTCGCGCACGTCGACGTGGGGGTCGATGATGCCCGTCGGGCGCACGATCTGCTCGACGATGCGGTCGGAGTGGGTGCGCTCGTACTGGCCCGGCGTGGCCGACACGAACACCATCTGCGGCGTGATCGAGAGGAACTCCTCGAATCTCTGCGGACGGTTGCCGAGCGCGCTCGGCAGGCGGAAGCCGTAGTCGATCAGCGTCTGCTTGCGCGAACGGTCGCCCTCGTACATGCCGCCGATCTGCGGGACCGTCTGATGCGACTCGTCGAGGAAGCAGACGAAGTCGTCGGGGAAGTAGTCGATCAGGCAGTACGGCCGCTCGCCGTCTCTGCGCCCGTCGAGGATCTGCGAGTAGTTCTCGATCCCCGAGCAGAAGCCCATCTCGCGCAACATCTCCATGTCGTACTGCGTGCGTTGGCGCAGGCGGTGGGACTCGAGCAGCTTGCCCTCTCTCTCCAGCTGCGCACAGCGCTCGTTGAGCTCGCGGCCGATCTCGGCGACCGCGTTCTCGATCCGTCCCTCCTCGACGTTGTAGTGCGAGGCGGGCCACACCGCGATGTGCTCCAGCTCCTCCTCCAGCACCTCGCCGGTCATCGGGTCGAAGTGCTGGAGCTCCTCGACCTCGTCGCCAAACAGCGTTGCGCGGTAGGCCGACTCCGCATACTGCGGGAAGACCTCGAGCGTCTCGCCGCGTACGCGGAAGGTCCCGCGCTGGAGGATGTCGTTGCGCGTGTACTGGATCGAGACAAGCTTCTTCAGGATCTCGTCGCGGTCGACCATCTCGCCACGTCTCAGCAGCAGCATGTTGCGGTCGTACGTCTCTGGCGAGCCGAGGCCGTAGATGCTGGAGACGGAGGCGACCACGATCACGTCGCGCCGACCCAGCAGCGCGGCGGTGGCGGCGTGGCGCAGGCGCTCGATCTCCTGGTTGATCGCCGAGTCCTTCTCGATGTAGAGGTCGCGGCTCGGGACGTACGCCTCGGGCTGGTAGTAGTCGTAGTAGGAGACGAAGTACTCGACCGCGTTCGTAGGGAAGTACGTGCGGAACTCGTTGCAGAGCTGCGCGGCGAGCGTCTTGTTGTGGGCGATGATCAGCGACGGCCGCTGGACCGCCTCGATCGTCGCGGCCATCGTCATCGTCTTGCCCGTGCCGGTGGCGCCGAGCAGCGTCATCGCGCGCTCGCCGGCCTCGATCCCCTCGGCGAGCGAGGCGATCGCCTTCGGCTGGTCGGCGGTGGGCGCGTAGGTGGCGTCGAGCTGAAGGCGGCGCATGGGTCCGGTCGAGGGTAGCGGCGATCGCGGCTGGCCCGTGGCCGTGACTCCGCCAGGGACTTGCGCACGCCTCACATACCGTCTGTATGTTAGAGCGATCACTCACACACCGCACGGCGGGAGGCAGCAATGGCGGACTTCACGGTCAAGCGCATCGACGACATGGAGGGCGCGTACGGAGGGGCGTTCAAGCGGGCGCGCGCCGAGCTCGGCGTCACCTCGTTCGGCATGGCGATCATCGACATGCCGCCGAACTTCGAGCACTACCCGACGCACGACCACGCCAGAGACGGGCAGGAGGAGGTCTTCCTGACGCTGCGCGGCGGCGGTGAGATCGACGTCGCGGGCGAGCGCCATCCGCTCGACCCCGACCACGCCGTGCGCGTGGCGGCCGGCACCGACCGCAAGGTCCTCCCCGGCCCCGACGGCATCCGCGTGCTCGTGCTCGGCGCGAAGCCCGGCGCCCTCTACGAGCCGCCGGCCGGCTCGCAGCTCGGCGCGCCGGACCCGATGCCGATCGCCGCGGCGCAGCCGCAGCAGTAGCCGCGACGCTCCGGCGGATGTCGGCGCCCGCCAGGGAAGGACGCAGCCTGCGTGGCGTACTTCGTACGCGAGCAGGCGAGGACGCCCCCTGGCGGGATGCCGGCGCCGCCGGTTACTTCAGGCCCAGCTCGTCCGCGTATGTGCGTCGATAGTCGCGCCGCGCGTCGAGCACGCGTCCGACGTAGGCGCGCGTCTCCGAGAACGGGATGTCCGCCACGTCGAGCCGCTCGCCGCGCGCGCGGGCTTCTGCGACCCAACGGTCGACGTTCCCCATCCCGCCGTTGTACGCGGCCAGCGCAAGCACTTCGTCGCCGTCGTAGCGGTCGAGCAGGTAGCGCAGATACCAGCTGCCGTAGGCGATGTTGATGTCCGGCGTCGAGAGGTCCTCGGTCGTGAACGCGGTGCCGCCCGATCTGCCGGCGATGAAGTGCGCGGTCTCCGGCATCAGTTGCATCAGCCCGAGCGCACCGGCCGAGGAGGTCGAGTCGCTGAACTTCGACTCGGCGTAGATGACGCCCGCGATCAGCGACGGGTCGAGCTGCTTCTCGTGCGCCTGTTCGCGGATCGCGCCCTCGTGACGCAGCGGCAGCGTCGTGAGGTCGTGGACCGCGTGCGTGAACAGCGGGCGCAGCAGCAGCGCGCCGAGCGCGACGATCGCGGCGAACGCGAGCACGGCGCCGAGCGTCCGCCGGCGGCGGGCGGCCCGAGCGCGTCTGGCGCGCTTGCGCGCGACCTGGACGTGAGCGCTGCGCGTGGTCATCGACTCAGCTTTGCAAGCACCTCAGACAGCCGCGCCTCGAACTGCTCGACGCTGCCGTCGTTGACGACCACATAGGTAGCACGGGCCGCCTTCTCCTCCTGAGAGAGCTGGCGCGAGGTCCGCTCGGCGACCGCGGCATGTCCGCGCGCGCCGGCCCGCTCCTCGCGCAGCTGCTCAGGCGCGACGATCGCGATCGTCGCCTCGTAGACAGCCTCCATGCCCGCCTCGAACAGCAGCGGCGTCTCGACGATCGCGGCGGGCGGCGGCGGCTCCTGCACGCTCGTCTGCTCGCGGAACGCGAGGACGCGCGCGCCGACGCGCGGCCACAGTACGCCCTCCAGCCACCGGCGCTCCTCGGGCGATGCGAACGCGTGCGCGGCGACGGCCGCGCGGTCGACGACGCCGCCGGGAGCGACCTCCCCGCCCCAGCGAGCGACGACGAGGTCGCGGACCTCGTCGCTCGCGTACAGCTCGTGGACGACGGCGTCTGTCGACAGCGTCGCCGCGCCGAGCCGCTCGAGCGCCGCGAGCGCCGTGGACTTGCCGGCGGCGATGCCGCCGGTCAGTCCAACGAACGGAACGCGGGCCTCGCAGCTCAGACGATCAGGCCTGCGGCGTCGGGTCCTCGTCGGCCGCGGGCTCCTCCGCCGCAGCCTCCTCGGCAGGAGCAGGCTCGGCGGCCGGCTCCTCGGCAGCGACAGCCTCGTCCTCGACGGCAGGCTCGGCGGCCGCGGAAGCCTCGTCGGCGACCTCGACCGGGGCAGCCGCCTCCGGCTCGGGCGCGGCCTCAGCGGCCTCGGCCTCCGGTTCGGCGACCTCCGGCTCCGGCGCAGCCTCGGCCTCCGGCTCGGGTGCAACCTCGGGCTCCGGCGCCGGCTCGGGCGCAGCCTCGGCCTCCGGCGCGGCCTCGGCCTCCGGCTCCGGCGCGGCCTCCGGCTCGGCGACGGCGGGCTCCGCCGGCGCGCCGGCGAAAACGTCCTCCGAGAGGCCGAGCTCCGGCACGTCGTCCAAGCCCGCCTCGCCCTCGGCGCCGGCCTCCGGCTCGATCTGCCGCAGCGGCAGGATCTGGCCCTCGACGCGCTTGATCGACAGCGACAGACGGCGCCGCTCGGAGTCGATCTCGAGGATCTTGACCTTCACTTCGTCGCCCGGCTGGATGATCTCGCGGGGGTTCTCGACGTGGTGCTGGGCCAGCTCGGAGATGTGCACGAGGCCCTCGACGCCGTCGAGGATCTCGACGAACGCGCCAAAGGTCACGACCTTGGTGACCTTGCCCTCGAGCTCGTCGCCCACGTTGTAGGTGTCGACGACGCGCTGCCACGGGTCCTCCTGCGTCTGCTTGAGACCCAGGGAGATCCGCTGGCGATCTCTGTCGATGTCGAGCACCTTCACGTTGACCGTGTCGCCGATCGAGAGAATCTCGCTCGGGTGGTTGACGTGCGACCACGACAGCTCGGAGATGTGGATCAGGCCGTCGATCCCGTC
>JBJMLB010000057.1:0-5747 GCA_045805465.1 Conexibacter sp.
CCGCCGCCCGCGAGTGCGAGGAGCGCGAGCAGTGCGATGCGACGGTACCCCGGCACGGCTGGGCAGCTTAGCCCGCGCCCCGGCGAAGGCCTATCGGGCGTCGGCCGCGTCGCGCACGGCCAGTCGGCCGCGCTCGATCGTGACCGCGCGCCGCCCTTCGAGCAGTTCGGCCAGCTCGGCGCCGACGAGCACACGGCGCCAGCCGCCCAGAGCGCGCACCTCGGGCTCCGGGTCGCCCCGCCGCGCCGCGGTCACGATCCGCTCGAGCTCGGCGCGCGAGGCGACCAGCTCGTATGCGAGTCCCGCCTCGATCGCACGCGCGCGGATGACCGACTCCACGAGCGCGACGAGCGGCGCGTCGCCGGCCTCAGAGCCCGGCCCGCGCGCCTCGCGCGGGATCGGCTCGGCCGCGCGTCCGCGCTCGACGGCCTCGATCAGCTCAGCGCCCCGCCGCTTCAGGTGCCCGCCGTGGAGGCCGCGGATCTGCTCCAGGTCGGCGGCCTGCGTCGGCTTGCGCTTGGCGATCTCGACGAGCGCCGGGTCGGGCAGGATCGTCCCGACCGGCTTGTCCTCGAGCGAGGCGGCGCGCTCGCGCCAGGCCGCCAGCTCGCGCGCGACGGCGCGCGAGCGCGGGTCGAGCGAAGCGGCGCGCGGGAGGCGCTCGAACGCCGTCTCCGGGTCGCGCTCGTCGGTGGCGCCCTCCAGCCGGCGGCACTCCTCGCGCGCCCATTCGAGGCGCCCCTTCGCCTCGAGCCGCGCGTGCAGCGCGTCGCTCAGCTCCAGCAGGTGCAGCACGTCCTCGCGTGCGTAGGAGAGCTGCTCCGCCGTCAGCGGGCGGGCGTCCCAGCGCGTGTAGCTCGCGCTCTTGGCGACGTGCAGTCTCAGCACGCCGCCGATCAGGTTGCCGTAGCCGGTCTGCGCGCCCTGCCCGGCGAAGCCGGCCGCCACCTGCGTGTCGAAGATGTTCGTGACCTCGGTTCTCCAGACGCGCCGCAGCAGCGCCACGTCCTGCCGCGCCGCGTGGAGCACGATCTCGACCTCGGGATCCGCCAGCAGCTCGGCGAGCGGAGTCGCGTCGAGCGGTTCCAGCGTGTCGAACAGCGCGATGCGCACGCCGCCGTCGGCGTCGGGATCGTCCGCGACGACCTGCACCAGGCACAGCAGCGCGCGGTAGCGCCCCTCCGACATGAACTCGGTGTCGATCCCGAGTCGTCCGCCGGCGCGAGCGAGCGCTGCGATGCGCGCGACCTCGTCCTGGCCGGCGAGCGTGGGGGCCGTCGATGCTTCCACCGCTGCGCATCATGACCGAGTGGCGGCCACGGCGCGCCCGGGGGCGACTGCGCGGACCGCGCGGACCGCGCTTTAACCGACCCCGTTGGTAGGATTTCCTGCGTGATCTTCTCCTCGAAGGCCGAGTACGGCGTCCGCCTGATGGTCGAGCTGGGGCGCCAGTCGCCCGAGCAGCCGACGAGCCTGAAGGCGATCGCGGAGGCTGAGCGCCTGCCGCTCGCCTATCTCGAGCAGGTCGTCGCGCGGCTCAAGAGAGCGGGGCTCGTGATGAGCGCACGCGGCGCGCACGGCGGCTACTGGCTCGCGCGTCCGGCCGAGCAGATCACGATGGACGAGGTCGTGCAGGCGCTCGAGGGCGCGATCGCTCCGATGGAGTGCTTCCTGACGGAGACGACCGAGCGCGTGCTGTGCTCGCACACGCACGAGGCCGACAGCGGTCAGCACTGCGCGACGAAGCTGCTGTGGATGCGCGTGCAGGGCGGCATCGCCCGCTCGCTGCAGACCACGACGCTCGCCGAGCTGGTGGACTTCTCGCGCCGCGACTCCGCGGCGCCGGTTCCGCCGGTCGTCGCGAGCGCCGCTCCCCCCGCCGCTGTGCCGGCGGGCTAGACCCTTCCCTCCCCCGAAACCCTGCAGGAGACCATGGCCGAGCTCGAGATCCGCAACCTCCACGTCCGCGCCGGCGAGAAGGAGATCCTCAAGGGTCTCGACCTCACCGTCGGCAAGGGCGAGATCCACGCCCTGATGGGCCCGAACGGCTCCGGCAAGTCGACGCTCGCCAACGTCGTCATGGGCCACCCGAACCTCGAGGTGACCGAGGGCCAGGTGATCTTCAAGGGCGAGGACATCACGGAGGCCGCCACCGACGAGCGCGCCCGCATGGGCCTCTTCATGGCCTTCCAGTACCCGGTCGCCGTGCCGGGCGTGACGGTCACGAAGTACCTCCGCACGGTCATCAACGCGCACCGCGAGTCGCGCGGCGAGGAGCCGATCTCGCTGAAGGAGTTCCGCCAGACGGTCGAGGCGGCGATGAGACTGACCGAGGTCCCGAGAGAGTTCAGTTCGCGGTATTTGAACGAGGGCTTCTCCGGCGGCGAGAAGAAGCGCATGGAGATCCTCCAGCTCGCGCTGCAGAAGCCCGAGATGGCGATCCTCGACGAGACCGACTCGGGCCTCGACATCGACGCGCTGCGCGTCGTCTCCAACGGCGTCAACGCCGTCGCGGGCGACCACATGGGCGTGCTGATCATCACCCACTACCAGCGCATCCTGCACCTCGTGCAGCCGAGCCACGTGCACGTCATGTACCAGGGCCGGATCGTCAAGGAGGGCGGCCCGGAGCTCGTCACCGTGCTTGAGGAGAAGGGCTACGGCTGGATCAAGGACGAGGTCGAGGCCGCCTCCGCGGCCTAGGTCCCTCGCATGTCCGCGACCGCCGCCAGCTCGACCTTCGACGCCGCCGCGGTCGCGGCGCAGTTCCCGATCCTCTCGCGGCAGCTCGACGGCGGCCGCCTCGTCTACCTCGACGCCGGAGCGACCGCGCAGAAGCCCGAGGCCGTGCTGCAGGAGCTCGACGCCTCCTACCGCCTGCACAACGCGAACATCCACCGCGGCGTCTACACGCTCGCGCAGGAGGCGACCGAGCGCTTCGAGGGTGCGCGCGAGCGGATCGCGCGCTTCATCGGCGCGCCGACGGCCGAGACGATCTTCACGAAGAACGTCACCGAGGCGATCAACCTGGTCGCCTACTCGTGGGGGCGTAAGAACATCGGCGCCGGCGACACGATCGTGCTCACGCCGATGGAGCACCACGCAAACATCGTGCCGTGGCAACAGCTCGCGCAGGAGGCCGGCGCAAGACTCGCCTACGTCGAGCTGACGGACGACGGCAGGCTCGACATGGAGTCGTTCGACGCGCTGCTCGAGCGCCAGCCCAAGCTCGTCGCGGTCGCGCACGTCTCGAACGTACTCGGGACGCTGAACCCGGTCGAGCAGATCGTCGAGAGAGCGCACGCGGCCGGCGCCGTCGTGCTGATCGACGGCGCGCAGGCGGTCCCGCACCTGCGCGTCGACGTGCGCGCGCTCGGCGCCGACTTCTACGGCTTCACCGGTCACAAGGTCTACGGGCCCACCGGCGTCGGCGTGCTGCACGGGCGGCGCGAGCTGCTGGAGGCGATGCCACCGTTCCTGACCGGCGGCGACATGATCTCCTCCGTCGACTTCGAGTCGAGCACGTTCCACGAGCTGCCGTGGAAGTTCGAGGCGGGCACCTCCCCGTACGTGCAGGCGACCGGCCTCGGCGCCGCCGTCGAGTGGCTCGACGCGCTCGGCTTGGAGGCCGTCCACGCACACGAGCGGGCGCTCGTCGCATACGCGCTCGACGCGCTCGCCGAGGTTCCCGGCCTGACCGTCTACGGCCCGGCCGCCGAGCACCGCGGCTCGCTCGTCTCGTTTGCGCTCGACGGCGTCCATCCGCATGACGTCGCCGAGCTGTTGAACCGCCGCAACGTCTGCGTGCGCGCCGGCCACCACTGCGCGCAGCCGCTGATGCGCAGCCTCGGCGTCTCCGCGACGACGCGCGCGAGCTTCGCCGCGCACACGACGCGCGATGACATCGATGCGCTCGTCGACGGGCTGCACGAGGTCCGGCGGGTGTTCCGGCTCTAACCGGGCGGGGCTACTCGTGGGTCGGAAGCCGCCGTACAGTGTTCGAACCCGCTCTAAGTGCTTCGAACTACTTTACTTCTGTCCGACCTCTCTCTAGCATTCGCCCAGGTTGGGCACGGGGCGTGCTTGCACGCATTCTCTGTCTGACCTGCCGCCCATTGACTTGCTCGCGGGGACGCGAGCCGAGACAGCGGCGAACCGGCGAGGGCCGTCGCGACCACGGCCCTCGCCGCATTTAACGGCCGTCGCCGTCGCGGGCGGGCGTCGTTTCGGCAGGCGCGCGACTAGGGTGTAGCGCGATGGACGATCTCTATCGCGAGTACATCCTCGAGCACTACAAGCGGCCTCACAACTGGTCGCCGCCGGCCTCCGAGCTGACGTCCCCGGACCTCGAGTTCGAGGACAACAACCCGCTCTGCGGCGACGAGCTGCGCGTGCAGATCGCGCTCGACGGCGAGCGCCGCGTCGCCGACCTGCGCTTCTCCGGGCACGGCTGCGCGATCTCGCAGGCAGCCGCCTCGATGGCCTCTGACGAGGTCAGAGGGATGCCCATCGACGATGTGCTGGCGCTTGACAAGTCGTTCGTGCTCGACCTGCTGGGGATCGACATCTCGGCGACGCGCATGAAGTGCGCGCTGCTGTCGCTGAAGGTGCTCAAGAGCGCGGCCTTGGGCGGCGCCGCTGCGTGGCCCGACGCCGATGAGGCCGCTTAGCTCAAGCGCGAGCGCCGGGGACGTCGATCGGGCGGGTGGCCGTGAGGACGCACGTGCGGCCGCCGGAAGGCGGACGGCGCGCGCGCCCAGAGGGGCACGGCCGGCGAAGCCGGTGGTCAGGACCCGCCCGCAGCAGCGCCAGACCCTGGTCGCGAGCCCTTGGCCGCTACACTCCTCAGCGTATATCCGATCCCCGCACTAGGACTTTCTTCTCTTGCCTGAGACGATCACCGTCTGCCCCGTCACCGACCTGCCGCCCGGCGCGATGCGCCTGGTCGAGTGGGACGACGTCGAGATCGGCGTCTTCAACTGCGGCGGCGCCTACTACGCGATCGAGGACCGCTGCTCGCACGACGACGGACCCCTGGCCGAGGGGGAGTTGGACGAGGCGTCCTGCACGGTTGAGTGCCCGCGCCACGGCGCCCGCTTCGACCTCAGAACAGGCAAGCCCCTGACGCTGCCGGCCTACCTGCCGGTGGACACCTTTCCCGTGGTCGTCGCCGACGACGTGATCAAGCTGGAGGTTGACTGACATGGCCACGCCCGAGGTGCTCGCAGAGCAACAGAGCCTGAAGGGGATCAACGCCGACTACGAGGAGCGATTCGGCTTCCACGACGCCGAGAACTACCTCTACAAGGCGCCGAAGGGGATCAACCGCGAGATCGTCGAGAAGATCTCCGAGTTCAAGCAGGAGCCGCAGTGGATGCGCGACTTCCGCCTCAAGGCGCTCGACCACTTCTTCGCGCACCCGATGCCGAGATGGGGCTCGCCGATGCTGGCCGAGGTCGACTTCGACAACATCCACTACTTCGTGCGGGCCTCCGAGCGCGCCGAGCGCTCGTGGGACGACGTCCCTGACGATGTCAAGAAGACGTTCGACCGCCTCGGCATCCCCGAGGCCGAGCGCAGATTCCTCTCCGGCGTCGGCGCCCAGTACGAGTCCGAGGTCGTCTACCACCAGGTCCACAGAGACCTCGAGGACCAGGGCGTGATCTTCCTCGACATGGACTCCGGCCTGCGTGAGCACGAGGACATCGTGCGCGAGCACTTCGCCACGATCATCCCGGCCAACGACA
>JBJMLB010000058.1:0-31282 GCA_045805465.1 Conexibacter sp.
GCGCGCGGTAGGCGTCGCGACGGACGTCGGTCGGGACGATGAAGTTCATGTAGCCGCGGATGTCCAGGTGGCGGCCGCGGATCGGCGCCGATGCGAAGGTCGCATCCGCGCCGGCCGACTGGCCGAGCTGGACGAGCCGCCCGCCGACGCTGAGCGCCCCGACCGCCGCGGCGGCCGGCGCTCCCCACAACGGGTCGTGCACGACGTCGACGTCGCCGCCGGCCGCCTCGCGGAATGCCTGCGTCAGGGCCTCGCCCGCGCCGGCCGATCTCAGGTCCACGGTCGCGTCGGCGCCGAGCTGCCGCGCCCGCTCGAGCATCTCCGCGTCGCGACCGGCCGCGACGATGCGACCGGCGCCCAGCAGCCGCGCCGCCTGCACGGCGATCTGCCCCACGACGCCCGTCGCCCCGAGCACGAGGACCGTCTCGCCCGGTCTCAGCTGCGCGCGCCACGCGAGCGGGACCCAGGCGGCGAGCCCAGAGATCCCGAGGGCCGCGGCGACGCCGTCGTCGATCGCGTCCGGCAGCTCAATCGGATCCTGCGCGCCGACGAGCGCGCGTTCGGCGTAGGAGCCGAACGGGGCGACCGGCGCCTGGAAGTACACGCGGCGCCCGTCCCCTGCGATCCGCCCGACGCCCTCCGTCCCGACGACGGACGGCAGCGGCGGCGGTCCGGACACGAACGTCCCGGACGCCTTGCGCACGTCGACCGGGTTCACGCCGGCCAGCGCCACCTCGACGACGACCTGCCCGTCGCCCGCGACCGGCTCGTCGAACGTCTCGTAGACCGGGGTGGCGCCGAACTCGTGAAGGACTGCGGAACGCATGGCGCACACGCTACCCGGATCGTCTCGGGCGAAGCCATCCGGATCGACGGCCCCGTCGATGGGGCGGGCGGGAGTCGAACCCGCACGTCCTTTCGGACAGTCGCTTTTGAGGCGACCGCGTCTGCCATTCCGCCACCGCCCCGGTGACGACTGCTGAGTCTACGGCCCGGAGGGCCGTTCAGCCGCGGCCGGCCACGAGCGCCAGCAGCTCGGCCGCCAACGCGGGCGGCGCGGCGAGCAGGCCGGACGGCAACCCGTCGGCGGCCGGCAGCTCGTGCAGCTCGAGCCCGGCGCGCGCGCACAGCAGCCCGCCGGCGGCGACGTCCCACGCCTTGACGCCGCGCTCCCAGTAGGCGTCGCAGCGCCCGAGCGCGGTCCAGGCGAGGTCGAGCGCGGCGCTGCCGCCTCGGCGCACGTCGCGTACGCGCGGGAGCACGTCCCGGAGCACCTCCGCCTGGCGCGCGCGCACGGCGGCGTCGTAGCCGAAGCCGGTCGCGACGAGCGCGACGTCGAGCGTCGCCGCGCGCGGCGCGGGCACGACCGGCGCACCGTCGCGCAGCGGCGCACCGGAGCGCGTGGCGCTCAGCTCCTCGTCGCGCAGCGGGTCGAGCACGACCCCGGCCAGCGCGTTCCCATCCGCGTCCTCTGCCGCCACGCTCACCGACCACTGCGGGTAGCGGAACAGGTAGTTGACGGTCCCGTCGAGCGGGTCGACGACCCAGCGCACCCCGCTGCTCTCGTCGGTGGAGCCTGCCGTCTCGCCGCCCTCCTCGCCGAGGATCGCGTCATCCGGCCGGCGCTCAGCCAGCAGCGCGCGGATCGCCGCCTCGGCGGCACGGTCCGCGTCGCTGACGGGATCGGTCGCGGTCGTCTTCGTGTCGAGGCCCTCCGCCGTCTGCTCGTAGCGTGTGAGCAGCTCCGTCGCGGCCACCCGCGCCGCCGCGCGCGCGACGTCGAGCAGCTCGGCTTCGAGCACTTCGGGGACCGGGTCGGCCGTGCCGCTCACGCCGCGAGCGGCGGGCGCCGATCGGCCCACGGCCGCGCCGACTCGAGCTGAGCCGACAGCGACATCAGCGTCGCCTCGTCGTGCGGGCGACCGACGAGCTGCACCGCGAGCGGGACGCCCTCGGGCGTGAAGCCGGCCGGGACTGACGCTGCCGGCTGGCCCGTGATGTTCCAGGCCGGCGTGTACGGCGTGTAGCGCGCGACGCCGTTGAACGTCCACAACGCGCCGCGGCCCTCGTATCTGCCGACCGGCAGCGGCAGCTGCGCGGTGCCGGGCGTCAGCAGCACGTCGTGCGCGGCGAAGACGGCCTGCGCCATCCGCTCGGCCGTCACCGCCTCGTGCGCGCGCGCTCGCGCGACGACCGCGTCGGGCAGCATCCGCCCCATCCGCGCCATCGAGCGGGTGCGGCGCTCCAGGCGCCGCGGGTGCGCGAGCGTGGCGGCGTCCTCGGCGACCCCGCGCAGGTAGCGCGGGACGATGTCGCCGAGCAGGTCGCCGTACGGGACCTTGATCTCCTCGACCGTGTGGCCGAGCGAGCGCAGCAGCGCGACCGTCTCGTCGTACGCGGCGCGCTGCTCGGCGACGAGCGGCGCGAACAGGAAGTTGTTCGTCGCGCAGGCGATCCGCAGCCGGCCGGGCTCGCGCGCGGCGGCATCCTCGAACGACCCCGGCGCGTCGCTGTCGAAGCGGTCCGCGACGGCGTCCCACCACAGCGCCGTGTCGCGCACCGAGCGCGTCACGCAGCCGACGTGCGTCAGGCCCTGCCAGCCGATCTCATAGGGGGCAGTCGGGATGCGGCCGCGCTGCGGCTTGAGCCCGTACAGCGCGCAGCAGGAGGCGGGGATGCGGATCGACCCGGCGCCGTCTGTCGCGAGCGCGGCGCCGGCGAGGCCGGCGGCGACCGCGGCGGCCGAGCCGCCGCTGGAGCCGCCCGGCGAGCGGCCCGTGTCCCACGGATTGCGCGTCGCGCCCCAGGTGGCCGACTCGGTGAAGGGCCACTGCATCAGCTCGGGCACGTGCGTCTTGCCGAGCACGATCGCGCCGGCCGCGCGCAGCCGCGCGACGACCTCGGCGTCGGCGGTCGCCGGGCGGTCCTCCGCACGACTGCCCTTGCACGTCACCTCGCCGGCGACGTCCGTGTCGTCCTTGATCAGCACCGGCACGCCGAGCAGCGGACGCTCGTCGCCGCCTCTGCGACGAGCGGCGGCCTGGTCGGCCTCCGCCAGCGCGCGCTCGGCGAACACGACACGGATCGCGTTCAGCTGCGGATCGATCCGCGCCATCCGCTCCAGGTAGAGCTCCACCAGCTCGCGCGGCGCGACCTCGCCCGCGCGTACGAGCTCGGCCTGGCGGGCGAGTCCGGCGAAGGCGAGGTCGGTGCGGTCCATGGCCGGGCGCAGCGTACCGGCCGGCGGGGAAGACTGCGCGGATCGACCCGCCGAAGGCACGTACTGAAAATGACTAGATTATTTTTTCCCATTTTCAAAGCCTATTTTGGCATTATTTCTTTTACTAAATACTAAGGAGGCAGACGATGGCATACGATCGAAGCCGCACCGGGCCATGGCCGTGGTTGAAGTGCGTCGGGTCCCAGGACCAGCCGCTGCGCCCGGACTGGCGCGCGGACGACATGCATCTGCTCACCCACTGCTGGTTCGCGAAGCACCCGCGCTCGCTGCGCGCCGGGGACGTGCTCGTCTACTACGCCGCCCGCTGGGGCGTCCTTCCGGCGCTCATCGAGCTCGTCTCGGACGAGGTCGAGGACGACCTGGGAGGCCACCACCGCGACGGCAGACGCTGGCGCTGGCGGATGGCCGTTCGCCCGCTCGTGACGCTGCCGCTGGGGGTCGCGCCAAGCCTCGCCGAGATCGGGATCGACCCGCTGCGCGTGCGCCGACAGTCCCATATCCTGCTCACGCGGACGGAGTACGAGGCCGCACGAAACCTCGTCCTGGAGCGCGCGGCCGCAGCGGTCGACGAGCCGTCGGACCGAAGGTCGTGACGACCCGACTTCTGCGCTAGATCAGCCGAGCACCGGCATGACCGCCGACGCAGGGCGCACCGCCATCCCGCGCGGAGCCGCGAGGCGCTCCAGCATCACGGCCGTGTCGGCGAACGCCACGCCCGTCAGGTGATCGTCGCGCGCGGCGAAGTCGGCGACGATCGCCGTGACCGCGGTTTTGTAGGCGTCGGGGTCGCCGTGGGCGAGCGCGTGGAGCGCGTCGGCGGTCCGTGCGAACGCCTCGTCTTCGGTCGCGCGCATGCCCTCGATCGCCGACAGGGCCCCCTCGTCGTCGCCCTGCACCAGCGCCGCGAGGGCAAACGCGTAACACGCCGGAGGCGAGTCGCATCTGTCTCCGAGCTGGCTGCGCACGTACCCGGCCGCATGACCGCCCTCGCCCCACAGCACCGACGCCTTCAGCAGCCCGATCAGCCGCCCGTACGCGCGCGAGGTGGGTGGGCCTGTCTTCTCCCACGAGACGCGGTAGCGCTCGGCGGCCGCGCGGAACTGCGTGCGAGAGCGCGCCGCGTCGCCGCGCAGCAGCGACTGCTGCGCCGCCCGCTCGAAACCGATCGCCTCACGCAACGCCTGCTGATCGTCCATCGTCACCCGACGGTACCCACGTAACCACCGCGGACGCAAGCGGAGATGCCTCATAGACGTGGTAGACGTGCGGTGTACTTATAGAGAGATGAAGCGACTCCTTATCCGCATCGACAAGCGACTGGATCGCGCACTCGAACGCGCAGCGGCCCAGCAGGGGACATCGAAGGCCGCGCTCATCCATCAGGCGATCGACGAGCGATATGGGCCCGCTGCTGACGGGACGGAGGCGCTGCTGAGGATGTCGGGCATGTTCAAGGGAGGCAGTCCGGACGACTCCACCTCGATCAACGACGTCGTCTACGACGCGCGACCGGCCGAGCCGTAGCGCTACGCCGGCCTGTCGCCGCCGGGCGGCGGGGAGGCCCAGAGACCGCCGCTCGCGCGGGAACCCGGCCCCGGCAGCGGCTCGGTCGGCGGATCGCCGGCGCGCACGCCGGGACCAGGCGGCTCGGGCGGCAGCTCGCGTCGGGGCCGCAGGCCGGCGCCGACTGCGACGGCGCCCACGAGCAGCAGCGCGAGCGGCCAGAACCACAGGCTCGCTCCGTCGGGGCCCGGGATCCCAACGAGCGCGACGGACACGAGCAGGATCGATGTCCCGAGATACGCGGGCCCGGACTCTCCGTCGACGCCCGCGTACGCGACGAGTCCCAGGCCGGCGGCGAGCAGGACGAGCTTCCAGCCGCCCCCGGGCACGCCGACCGGGATCCCGAGGAAGCCCAGCGCGGCGTCGGGCAGCGGGGTGAAGGCCACGACCGCAGCCCCCAGGAACGTCAGCCCGAGCGCGAGGATCGCCACGCCCGCCGCGTCGATCAGGTAGACCGACTCGCGCCGCCGCGCGTCGCGTCGCGCGAGCGCGGCCAGCACGAGCACGATCGCCAGCGCGAGCAAGATCCAGCGCAGCGTGCCGGGCCCCTCCGGCGAGAAGGCCCAGTCGACGAACGCGACGACCGCCGCGATTCCCGACAGCGCCGCGACCAGCCCGCAGACCGCGCTGCGGCGCGTACGCGCGATCCAGGCGGCACCGACGGTCACGACGAGGAAGATCCACAGGCGGGAACCGGGCGAGCTCAGCGGACGGTCGGCGCCGAGCACCTGCGCGAGCCGAATGAGCATCACGAAGCCGAGCGCCTGGCCGGCGAGCAGCAGCACCTGCTGGTAGGAGCGCGGGCGCTCGCCTTCGAGCGGGGCGAGCAGTCCCATGCCGAGCACGAGCGCGCACGCGAGCGCGTCGATCACGAGGAAGACGCCCGTCCCCCACGTCGCGTCGAGCCGCACGTTGACGAGCAGCACCCCGAGCGTCAGCGGCACCGCGCCGGCGGCGATCAAGTCGCCACGGTGCGGATGCGGCGTCAGCGCCGCCAGGCCCCTGCCGGCGAGGGCGCGCAGGTCGTTGGCCTCGGCCATCCGAGCCAGCCTAACGACCGCGGCCTGCGCCGGACGCCGCATTGCGCCGCGCGCGGCCGCGTCTCGTACCATCGGCCGCCATGGCAGACGGCGAGCAGCCCTCCGAGTCCGGCACCGCACCCCTGCTGCGCGCCTCCGACGCCGAGCGCGAGCGCACCGCGACGCTCCTGCGCGATCACGCCGCCGCGGGCCGGCTGACGCCGGAGGAGCTCGATGAGCGACTCGACGTCGCGTACGCCGCGCGCACCGTCGGCGAGTTGGAGGAGCTGACCCACGACCTGCCGCCGGCCGGCCCCCCGACCGCGCCACGAGCGCGCGTGCTCGACCGACCGGGCGCGCGCGAGCGGGCGCTGCACGCGATCGGGCTGGTCGTGCTCGTCAACGTGGCCTGCAACGCGATCTGGCTGGCGACCGGCGCCGACGGCTCGTGGTGGCCGAAGTGGGTCCTGCTCGCGAGCGTCCTGCGTCTGGCGTTCCAGCTGTGGGCCGTGCTCGGGCCCGGCGGCGACCACGCCCGCGCCGAGGCGCGGCTCGGTCGCGGAGGCGTGCGCCCGCGGGAGCTGCCTCGCGAGCCGGGCGACGAGCGCTAGCCTCGGGCACGCCCGCACCGATCCAGCTAAAGGCCGGAGGCCACAATGGCGCTCGTCGAGACCGAGGACCGCGGCGCGGTCCGCCATCTGATCCTCAATCGCCCCGAGAAGCGCAACGCGATGCACGGCGAGCTCGTGCTGGCGATCGGCATGGCGCTGAAGGAGGCCTCGGCCGCCGCCGGCGTCCACTGCGTCGTCCTGCGCGGCGCCGGCGTGATGTTCTCCTCCGGCATGGACTTCAAGGCGCTCGGCGGGCTGGCGGACGAGCCCGCGAACCTGCGCGTCTTCCGGCGCGAGATCCTCGACGCCTGGAACGTCGCCGAGGAGATGACGAAGCCCGTCATCTGCGAGATCCACGGCGGCTGCATCGGCGGCGCGATGGAGCTGGCGCTCGCCTGCGACTTCCGCGTGATGGCCGCGGATGCGCTGATCGGCATGCCGGAGACGCGCGTCGGGCTGATCCCGGACGTCGGCGGCTCCTCCCGTCTGCCCGCGATCGTCGGGCTGGGACGCGCGAAGGAGCTGATCATGACCGGCAAGCTGATCGGCGCCGAGGAGGCCGAGCGGATCGGGCTCGTGACCCGCGTCGCCCCGGCCGAGGAGCTGGAGGCGGCGACGCAGCAGCTCGCCGACGAGCTGCTCGCCTGCGCGCCGCTCGCGGTCGGACTCGCCAAGCGCGTGATGGACGCGGCCGCGAAGCCGGCGCTCGCGCTGACGCTCGAGCAGGAGGTCGCCGCCCAGCAGCTGTGCGCGCAGTCGCAGGACTTCGCCGAGGGCGCGAAGGCGCTCGCGGAGCGGCGGCTGCCGCAGTTCGCGGGTCGGTAGCAGCGGGCGCTCGATACGCCTACACATGCTAATGTATGAGCATGTTTGACCATCGCCTGCAGATTCTGCTCGACGAGGAGCGTCACGACCGCATCACAGCGGCCGCACAGGAGCGCGGCGTATCCGTTGCGACGGTCGTGCGCGAGGCGATTGATCGCGGCCTCCCCAGCGCAGACCACCGGCGCCGCAACGCCGCTCGCCGTCTGCTCGGCGCACCCGACATGACCGTCCCGGACGTCGCCGACCTGCGTTCGGAGCTCGAGGCGCTGCGCAGCCGTCGCACATGATCGTCCTCGACACGACCGTGCTCGTCTATGCGAAGGTCGCGGACCACCCGCTACGCGACCCGTGCCGCGAGCTGGTGCAGGCGATCGCAGACGGACGCATCGCCGCGACGACGACCGTCGAGGTCGTGCAGGAGTTCGTCCACGTGCGCGCACGGCGTCGCGGCCGCGAAGACGCAGCCGCCCTCGGCCGCGATTACTCCGAGCTGCTCTCTCCGCTGCTCGGCGTGACGAGCGACGACCTCGCGCGAGGGCTCACGGAGTACGAGCACTCGGAGCAGCTGGGCGCCTTCGACGCGGTGCTGGCGGCGGCGGCCGCCGCCGCAGGTGCCCGCGCCCTCGTGTCGGCCGACGCCGCGTTCGGCGAGGTGGCCGGCGTCGCGCACGTGGCGCCCGACCGAGCGGGCGTGGCGGAACTGCTCGCCGCCTCGTGAACGACCGCGGACCGTTGCATCCTCAACCATATACTCGCCGGCCATGACTCCCTCCCCCGTGACGATCGTCGGCGCCACCGGCGACCTCGGCTTCGGCCTCGCGCTGCGTCTCGCGCAGGCCGGCGTCCCCGTCGTGATCGGCTCGCGCGACGCCGGCCGCGCGGCCGAGGCGGCCGAGCGCGCGACCGCGACCGTCCCGGGCGCCGACGTGCGCGGACTCGCGAACCCCGAGGCCGCCGCCGCGGCGGACCTCGTCGTACTGTCCGTGCCGTTCGCCAGCCAGGCCGGCACGCTCAGATCGATCAGAGACGCTCTGAAGCCCGGCACGCTGCTGCTCGACGTGACCGTCCCGCTCGCGACCGCGATCGGCGGGCGCCCCACCCGCACGCTGATCGTCCCGCAGGGCTCCGCCGCCCAGCAAGCGCAGGAGCTCGCCCCCGAAGGCGTCATCGTCGTCTCGGGCCTGCACACCGTCGCCGCCAAGCACCTCGCCGAGCTGGAGCACGCGCTCGACGAGGACGTCCTGATCACCGGCAACGACAGAGACGCCAAGCAGCGCGTCGCCGCACTCGTCCGCCGGATCCCCGGCCTGCGCCCGATCGACGCCGGCCGCCTCGAGACCTCCCGCATCGTCGAGCAGATCACCGCCCTGACGATCGGCATCAACATCCGCCACAAGGCGACCGCCGGCATCAAGCTGACCGGCCTGCCCGCGGCCGGCTCGTTCGGGGACTGAGCCAGGATGTCCCCGGCCGGAGCGCCGGTCGTCGTCCTCGCGGGCGGCACCGGCGGAGCGAAGCTCGCAGCGGGGATGGCGGGCGTGGCCGGCAGCGACGCGCTCGTCGTGATCGCCAACACGGCGGACGACGTCGAGGTCTACGGCGCGCACGTCTCCCCCGATCCTGACCTCGTGACGTTCTGGCTCGCCGACCGCATCGACGAGCGCGGCTGGGGCCTCTCGGGCGACACGTTCGAGGTGATGGCGGGCCTGCGCGCGCTCGGCCGCGACGTGTGGTTCAACCTCGGCGACCGCGACCTCGCGATCGGGATCGAGCGTGCGCAGCGGCTCGCCGAGGGCGCGCGCCTGACCGAGGCGATCGAGGAATTGGGCCGCGCGCTCGAGGCACCCGGGCGCGTGCTGCCGATGTGCGACGAGCCGATCCGAACGCGCGTGCGCGCGCAGGGCGTCGAGCGGCCGTTCCAGGAGTTCATGATCCTCGGCAGAGGCGAGGAGCCGATCGAGGACGTGAGGTTCGAGGGGATCGAGGCGGCCCGGCCGACGCCTGAGGTGCTCGACGCGATCGCACGGGCGCGGGCGATCGTGATCGGCCCGTCCAACCCGGTCGTCTCGATCGGCCCGATCCTCGCCGTGCCGGGCATGCGCGAGGCCTTGCGCAGCGCGGCGGCGCCGGTCGTCGCCGTCAGCCCGATCGTCGCCGGCGCGGTCATCAAGGGCCCGACCGCCGCCTGCCTCGAGTGGGCCGGGCAGCCGGCGACCGCGGCAGGCGTCGCGGCGGCGTACGGGGACCTGCTCGACGGCCTCGTCGCCGACGAGCGGCTGCCCGAGGGAGCCGCGCTGCCGCTGCTGGAGACCGACCTGCTGATGAGCGACGCCGCCGGGCGCCAGCGTCTCGCGCGCGAGACGCTCGCGTTCGCGACGGCGCTGGCCGGCTGACCACGCGGGCCCCGACCCCACTCACCCGTGAGCGGATACCGTACGGCGCCGATGCAGACTGTCGCGATCTTGCCGGTGAAGCGCTTCGCGAGCGCGAAGCGGCGCCTCGAGGGCGCTCTCGCGAGCGGCGCGCGGCGCGCGCTTGCCGAGGCGATGTTCACCGACGTCCTGACCGCGCTGCGGCGCGTCGACGCGATCGACGAGATCCTCGTCATCAGCGCCGACCAGGGCGCGCAGAGAATCGCCGAGGGCTACGGCGCCCGCGCGCTCGACGACCCGGCCGAGAGCGGGCAGGACCAGGCGGTCGTGCGCGCCGCCGGCGTCGCGCGCGAGCTGGGCGCCGCACAGGTGCTGTGCCTCGCCGGCGACTGCCCGCTGATCGATCCGCTGGAGCTGGGGACGCTGCTCGGCAAGCCGCGGACGGCCGAGCGCTTCGTCGTGATCGTCCCCGACCGCCACGGGACGGGCACGAACGGGCTGCTGCTGGCGCCGCCCGACGCGCTCGAGCCGCGTTACGGACCCGGCAGCTTCGCGCGGCATCAGGAGCTGGCACAGGCCAGCGGCGTGTCGGTCGAGGTCGCCGAGATCGCCTCGATCGGGCTCGACGTCGACACGCCCGAGGACCTCGCCGCGCTGCAGGAGCGGCTGGCCGGACGTCGCGGCGGCGCCGCGCACACGCGCGGGATGCTCCACCAGCTGCAGCGCACGAGCACGCCGAGCCGCTGAGCACCGTGCCGCGATGCTGACCGTCCGGGCGCTGGAGGGCTTGCCGGAGATCGTCGCCGGGGCGGACCTCGGCGCGCTGATCGCGGCCGCGCTGCCAGCCGATGCGCCGCTGCGCGACGGCGACGTGGTGATCGTCGCGCACAAGGCGGTCTCGAAGGCCGAAGGCCGCGTGCGACGGCTCGATGAGGTCACGCCGGGCGCCCGCGCCGAGAGGCTCGCCGCCGAGCAGCGCAAGGACCCGCGCCACGTCCAGGTCGTGCTAGACGAGACGCGCGAGCTGCTGCGCGCCGAGCGGGGCGTGCTGATCTGCGTCACGCACCACGGCTTCGTCTGCGCGAACGCGGGGGTCGACGCCTCCAATGCGCCGGCCGACGGGGCGCAGACGCTGATCCTCCTCCCCACCGACCCGGACGCCTCCGCGCGCGCGCTGCGCGCGCGCCTGCGGTCGCTCACCGGCGCGGCGCCCGCCGTGGTGATCACCGACTCCTTCGGGCGCGCATGGCGCCACGGCCAGACCGACGTCGCGATCGGCGCCGCCGGGATCGCGGCGCTGGAGGACTGGCGCGGCCGCACCGACAGCGTCGGCCGCGAGCTCCAAGCCACCTGGATCGCGCTCGCCGACCAGATCGCCGGCGCCGCCGACCTCGCTCGCGACAAGGCCTCGCGCCAGCCGGTCGTGATCGTCTCCGGCCTCGACCGCCACGTCCTCCCGCCTGGTGAGGACGGCCCCGGCGCCGCCGCGCTCCTGCGCCCGGCCGGCGAGGACCTCTTCCGCTGAGGCGCGGCTCCGCGCGCCTGGCCTCGCGGAAGCGTCCTGTCCTGGTGTCGTCCTGCAACCCCAGAGCAGGACGCTTCCGCGGGTCTGGCGAGCGACGCGACCCGGCGCGCCGTCGGCCAGCCCGCTGGTACGGTCGCGCCCGATGGAGCCTTCAGACGCGCGCTTCCCTGCGGTAGGCCCGGCCGCCGGGCACTACGAGAGCTTCTACCTGAAGTGCGGCGACACGGCGAACCGGCGGGCGCTGTGGCTGCGCTACACGGTCCACAAGCGGCCGGGCGAGGCGCCGGTCGGGTCGCTGTGGGCGACGCTGTTCGACGACGAGGGCCCGCACGCGGCGAAGATCTCGCCCGGCTCCGAGCAGCTGCACGGCGGCGCCGCCGCCGGCGACTGGGTGCGGATCGGCGACGGGCGCATCGGCGCCGACGGCTGCTCCGGCTCGATCCCCGACCTCGCGACGTGGGACCTGGTGTTCAGCGGCGACGAGCCGCCCTTCCCCTACCTCCCGAGCGGCTGGATGTACACGGCCAAGCTGCCGCGCACGAAGGCGCTCAGCCTGCGTCCGGCGATCAGCGTCAGCGGGACCGTCACGGTCAGAGGCCGCACGGTCGCGCTCGATGGATGGCCCGGGATGGTCGGTCACAACTGGGGCGCCGAGCATGCCGAGCGCTGGATCTGGATGCACGGGACCGCCTTCGCCGAGCCGGCCGACGCGTGGCTCGACGTGACGATCGGCCGCCTGAAGATCGGCCCCTGGACGACGCCGTGGGTCGCCAACGGCTGCCTCTCGCTCGACGGCGTGCGCCACCGTCTCGGCGGCCTCGGCAAGACGCGCGGGGTGAAGGTCGACGAGCAGCCCGAGCGCGCAAGCTTCACGCTGCCGGGCGACGAGATCGCCGTCCGCGGTGAGGTGTCCGCCCCTCGCTCAGATGTCGTCGGCTGGGTCTACAGCGACCCCGCCGGACCGCAGCACCACACCGCCCACTGCGCGATCGCCGACATGACGCTCACCGTCCTGCGCCCAGACCAGCCCCCGCGCACGCTGACCGTCAGGGGCGGCGCCACCTACGAGCTGGGGATGCGCGAGCACGACCACGGCATCCAGATCCAGCCGTTCACCGATCCGTGACTCAAGCGCGCTCGCAGGCGCGGAGACGGTCGAGGTAGCTGGGCTCGTACAGGCCGTTGAAGACGCCGAATCCCCTCACCGCCTGAGCGAGGGAGGCAAGCGTGGGCTCGGCTGTCTCCTTCGACTCATTCGGCCCGGGCATCACGAACACCGGCACATCTGCGACCGCGAGGCCCGGCACGAAGCCGTTGCCGGCGAATGTCCCGAACATCGCCTGCGCCGCGGTCTTGTACGTGAAGATCGCCAGTCTCGGTCTGACCTGCGCCAGCTTCTCCCGCAGAAGCTCCCGACCATGCCGATACTCCTCCGCCCGCAGCTCCTTGGCGCTACTCGTCGGCCGCTTCACGATGTCGGTGAAGCCGACGCCGGACGCGAAAGCCGCGTCGTCCTCCGTGCCGCGATCAGCGTCGCCGATGAGGCCGGCCGCGCACAAACGGGCGAGGAAGCGCTGGCCGGCGCGGCCTTGGTAGTAGTGGCCGGCCTCCACGCTGACGATCGACGGGTTGATCCCCACGCACACCGCACGAAGTTGCGGTCTCAGGAGATCGGCGAGCGTCACCACGCGCTCGCCCATCCACGTCAGCTCGACGCGATGATTCGCCATGAGGCGATGTTCGCACTCGCACGAGCACCGCGGCGCTACTCGCTCAGCGCCGTCCCCATCGCATGGAAGCCGCCGTCCACGTGGACGATCTCGCCGCTGATCGCGCGGGACCAGTCGGACAGGAGGAAGCAGATCGTCTTGGCGACGGGGAGCGGGTCGGTGACGTCCCAGCCCAGCGGCGCCTGGCGACCCCACGCCTCGGCGAGCCGCTCGAAGCCGGGGATCCCGCCCGCGGCGACGGTCTGCAATGGACCGGCGCTGACGAGGTTCACGCGGATCCCGTGTGGGCCGAGGTCGCGGGCCAGGTACCGCGAGGTCGACTCCAGCGCCGCCTTCGCCACGCCCATCCAGTCGTAGATCGGCCAGGCGACGGTCGCGTCGAAGTCGAGCCCGACGATCGAGCCGCCGCGATCCATCAGCGGCAGCAGCGCCGCTCCGAGCTGCTTCAACGACACCGCGCTCGTCTGGAACGCGGTGACCGCGCTCTCAGGCGGCGTGTTGAGGAAGTTGCCGCCCAGCGCGTCCTCGGGCGCGTAGGCGACCGCGTGCAGGATGCCGTCCACCCCGCCCCACCACTGCCGCAGCTGGTCCACCAGCGGCGCGTAGTGCGACGGGTCGTTGACGTCGAGCTCCAGCACCTCCGGCGTTCTCGGCAGCCGCGCCGCGGCGCGCTCGGTCAGCCGTCTCGCGCGGCCGAAGCCCGTCAGCACGATTTCCGCCCCGCAGCGCTGCAGCTGCTCGGCGGTCGCGAACGCGATCGAGTCCTTCGTGATGACGCCCGTGACGAGGACGCGCTTGCCGGCGAGGTCCATCGAGCTCACGCGAGGAACGCGCCGGCGCGCCGGTCGTCCATCGTCGAGAAGGCCCACGCGAGGCGCCGGCGCGTCGCGCTCGGCTCGATCACCTCGTCGACGAAGCCTGCGGCCGCGGCCACATCGGCGCCGAGGTGCTCCTCGGCGTAGGCGGCCGCGAGCGCCGCTCTCGTCGCAGCCGGGTCCTCGGCCGCCGCCAGCTCGCGCCGGTGGATGATCCCGACCGTCGGCTGCGCGCCCATCACGCCCAGCTCCGCGTTCGGCCACGCGAACACCATGTCGGCGCCGAGATCCTTCGAGTTCATCGTGATGTACGCGCCGCCGTAGGCCTTGCGCAGCACGACCGTCACGCGCGGCACCGTCGCCGCCGCGAACGCGCGCACGAGCGTCGCGCCGAAGCGGATCACGCCGGCCTGCTCCTGGCGCGAGCCGGGCATGAAGCCGGGCGTGTCGACGAGCACCACCAGCGGAACGCCGTAGGCGTCGCACGTCTCCACGAATCTCGCGCCCTTCTGCGAGGACTCCGCGTCCAGCACGCCGCCCAGGAAGCGCGGCTGGTTGGCGATCACGCCGACCGGGCGGCCGTCGATGCGCGCGAACCCGGTGACGATCGAGCGCGCCCAGCGCGGCTGGATCTCCAGCAGCGAGCCGGCGTCGACGATCCCGGCGATCGCGTCGCGCACGTCGTAGACCTTGCGCGGATCAGCCGGCACCGCTGCGCCGGGGTCGGCCAGCTGCGGCTCGCGCGCGAGCGTGCGCGGCAGGCCCGCGCCGCTGTGCTGCGGCAGGTAGGACAGCAGCGAGCGCGAGAGCGCCGCGGCCGCGCGATCGTCCTCCACGACGAGGTCGCAGACGCCGTTGCGGTCGTGGACCTTGTGCCCGCCGAGCTCGGCGGCGCTCACGTCCTCGCCCATCACGTCCTTCACGACGCCGGGGCCGGTGAGGAACATCGCGGCGTCCTGCGTCATCACGACGAAGTCGGTCAGCGCGGGCGAGTAGCAGCCGCCGCCGGCCGAGAGCCCGCCGATGATCGAGATCTGCGGCACGACGCCGCTCAGCGCGACGTTGTGGCGGAAGATCCGCCCGTAGCCGCCGAGCGCCGCCGTCCCCTCCTGCATGCGCGCGCCGCCGGACTCGATGAAGCCGACGACCGGCACGCGCGAGCGGCCGGCGAGCTGCAGCACGCGGCCGATCGTGTCGGCGTGCGCGGCGCCGAGCGAGCCGCCGAGGAACGAGACGTCCTGCGCGTAGCAGGCGACCGGGCGCCCGTCGACACGGCCGAGGCCGCCGACGACGCCGTCGCCCGCGCGAGCGCGCGCGCCGAGCTTCGGGGAGACGACGCCCGAGCGGATCGGCTCGAACGTGCCGGCGTCGCACAGCATCTCCAGCCGCTCGTGCGGGCTGAGGCGATCCCTCGCCGCCGGGGCGGCAGCCAGCGTGGACTCGGTGTTGGCGCGTGCTGCGATTGCACTCATGCGACCCCCTCCAGGCAGAGAACGACGTTGTGGCCGCCGAACCCGAACGAGTTCGACAGCGCGACCGGCCGCTCGCCTCTCGGCGTGAACGGACGGGAGGTCAGCGGGACGTAGTCGAGGTCGAGCCCCTCGCTGGGCTGCTCGAGCCCGATCGTCGGCGGCAGGGTGCGCTCGCGCAGCGCGCCGAGCGTCGCGATCGCCTCGACCGCGCCGGCGGCGCCGAGCAGGTGGCCGATCGACGACTTCAGCGACGAGACCGGGATCGCCCGCGCGGCGTCCTCGCCCAGCGCGAGCTTGATCGCGGCCGTCTCGGATGCGTCGTTGATCGGCGTCGAAGTGCCGTGCGCGTTCACGTAGTCGACCTGCGACGCGTCGCGGCCGGCGTCGCGCAGCGCGATGCGGATCGCCTCGGCAGCGTGTCTGCCTTCCGGCTCCGGCGCGGTCAGGTGGTAGGCGTCAGACGTCGAGCCGTAGCCGAGCACCTCGCCGTAGATGGTCGCGCCGCGCGCCTGCGCCGCCTCGATCTCCTCCAGCAGCAGGATGCCGGCGCCCTCGCCCATCACGAAGCCGTCGCGGCGCTCGTCGAACGGGCGCGAGATCCCGCTCGGCGACAGCGCGCCCGCAGCCTCGAACGACGCGCGAGCGAGCGGCGTCAACGTCGCCTCGCCGCCGCCCGTGAGGGCCGCGTCGGCGTCGCCGTACTGGATCATCCGCGTCGCGACGCCGATCGCGTGCGAGCCGGCGGCGCAGGCCGATGCGACGCTGAACGACTGGCCGCGCAGGCCGTAGCGCATCGACAGCGTGCCGGCGCCGGCGTTGGGCATGAACAGCGGGACCGACAGCGGCGAGACCGCCTTGGCGCCCTGATCGCGCAGCAGGTCGTGCTGCGCCTCCAGCGAGCCGAGGCCGCCGATGCCCGTCGCCAGCACGCACGAGATGCGCTCCGGCGCGTAGGGCAGCTCGTCGCTCCAGCCGCCGGCCGCGAGCGCCTCGTCGGCCGCCGTCATCGCGAAGTGCGCGAAGCGGTCGGCGCGGCGGATCTCCTTCTTGGACAGGTGATCGGCGGCGACGAAGTCGCGGCAGGCGCCCTCGCCGTCGGCGATGCCGCTCTCGCCCGCGACCCAGCGCCGCAGCAGCACGTCGGCGCCGACACCCAGCGGGGTGACGGCACCGACGCCCGTGATGACGACGCGACGGCGGGTCACGACGCGCGCGCCACCACGAGCTCGATCGCGTCGCCGACCGTCTTGAGGTTCTTCATGTCGTCGCCCTTGAGCTCGACGCCGTAGTCGTCCTCGACGATCTGCGCCAGCTCGACGAGGTCGAGCGAGTCGATGTCGAGCTCCTCGAATGTCGCCTCGCGCGTGACCGCCTCGATGTCTGGGCCAAAGCTCGCGAGCGCCTCGACGATGCGGGCCTCGACGGCCTCGGGGGTTGCGGTGGTTGCCATCTGGTCGGGCTCCTGGGTGTTGGGGGCGGGTGGTGGGATCGGGGGTCAGGCGGACATGCCGCCGTCGACGGACAGGACGGTGCCGGTCACGTACGACGCGGCGTCGGAGACGAGGAAGCGCACGCAGGCGGCGACCTCGTCCGGCGTCCCGGCGCGCCGCGCGGGGATCGCCGACAGCAGGTCGCCGTCGAGGTCGGCCGTCATGTCGGTCTCGATCAGGCCGGGCGCGACGGCGTTGACCGTCACGCCGCGGCGGGCGACCTCGGCCGCGACAGTCTTCGTCATCGCGATCAGGCCGGCCTTCGAGGCGGCGTAGTTCGACTGCCCCGGGTTCGCGCGCAGGCCAACGACGGAGGCGATGTTGACGATGCGGCCGTAGCGCGCCTTCAGCATCGGCCGCACGGCGCGGCGAGTGGTGCGGAACGCCGCAGTCAGGTTCGTGTCGAGCACGAGGTCCCAGTCGCCGTCCTGGATCTGCGGAGCGAGCCCATCGGCGCGCACGCCGGCGTTGTTGACGAGCACGAGCACCGGCCCGAGGCGCTCTTCCAGCGCCGAGAAGTGCGCGTCGATCAGATGGGTGTCGGTCACGTCGCCGCCGAGCGCGAGCGCGCGCCCGCCGGCCGCCTCGATCTCCCTCACGACCGCCTGCGCGGCGTCGGCGGAGCTGTTGTAGCCGATGCCGACGGCCCAGCCGTCGGCTGCGAGCCCGCGCGCGATTGCCGCGCCGATGCCGCGCGAGGCGCCGGTCACGAACGCGCATCCCTCGCGCTGTGTCGCCGCGTCAGCCATCGCCGCGCCCCCATTCGACGAGCGCGCCGCCCCACGTGAAGCCGCCGCCGAAGGCGGCCAGTAGCAGGCGCGCTCCGTCGTGCAGGCGCCCCTCGGCCTCGGCCGTCGCGAGCGCGTAGGGCACCGAGGCCGCGGACATGTTGCCGGTCAGCTCGATGCAGTCGATCACGCGCGCCGGGTCCAGCTCCAAGCGCTCCGCGACCGCCTTGAGGATGCGGCTGTTGGCCTGGTGGTAGACGAACAGGTCGACGTCGTCGAGGGCCATCCCCGCCGCCCCGAGCGTCTCCTGCGTGACCTGGGCGATGCGGTTGACGGCGTGCTTGAAGGTCGCGTGGCCGTCCATCTCGATCGTGCTGCCGCCCTCGCGCGCCAGGTACAGGAATTCCGGCGAGCTGGCGTCGTGGCGCAGCAGCACGGGGCCGACGCGACCCGCGCCCGCGGGCGTGGCTCCGAGCACGACCGCGCCCGCGCCGTCCGCGAACAGCATCGCGGTCTGCTTGGAGGCGTGATCGGTGATCCGGCTGATGAAGTCGGCGCCGACGACGAGCACGTGCTGCGCACGCCCCGCCTCGATCTGCCCGGCTCCGATCGAGAGCGCCGTCAGGAAGCCGGTGCAGGCGGAGTTGACCTCGATCGTCCCCGCGCGGGCGGCGCCCAGCTCGTGCGCGAGCGTCGCGGCGGCGTTCGGCATCCGCTCGTCGCCGGAGAGCGTCCCGACGACGACGAGGTCGAGCTCGGCCGACGAGACGCCCGCGCGCTCGAGCGCGGCGCGGCTCGCCTCGGCGGCGACCTGCGTGAGCGACTCGTCGCGCTCGGCATGCCGGCGCTCGCGGATGCCGGTGCGCGTGTAGATCCAGTCGTCGGTCTTGCCGATGCGCGCGGCGACCTCGTCGTTGCTCACGGCGCGCCGCGGCAGGCTCCCGCCGACGGCCAGCACGGCGGCCCCGCGCAGCCCGCCCGCGGTCGCCGGGCGCTGCTCGGTCGCGAGCGCGTCGTCAAGCACCGACTTCCTCCAGCTGCTCGGCGGCGAGCGCCTCGGCGTCCGGGACGGTGCGCTTGACGAGCCCGGTCAGGACCTTGCCCGGCCCGGTCTCGACGAAGCGCTCGACGCCCTGCGCGCGCAGCGCCAGCAGCGTCTCGCGCCAGCGGACCGGCAGCGTGAGCGCGTCGGCGAGACGTGCCCGCACGTCGTCGAACGGCTGCGTCGTGATCGAGCTGAGAACCGTCACGGAGGGCGTCCGGAAGTTGATCTGCGCCAGCGCCGCCTCCAGCTCCGGCCGCGCCCCGGCCATCGCAGGCGAGTGGAAGGCGCCGGTCACTGGCAGCGGGACCGCGCGCAGGCCCTGCGCGCGCGCCGCCTCGCCGGCTGCCTCGAAGGCGCCCTTCGCCCCGGACAGCACGACCTGGTTCGGCGCGTTGTCGTTGGCTACGGTGAGGCCGGCGGCAGCGGCGATCCCAGCGGCGTGCTCGGCGGCACCCTTGCCCAGCAGCGCGAGCATCGAGCCGTCGCCGGCGCGCTCGCCGGACTCCTGCATCAGCCGCCCGCGCGTCGCGACGAGTCGCAGCCCGTCCTCGGCGCCGAGCGCCTCGCCCGCCACCAGCGCCGCGACCTCGCCGAGCGAGTGACCCGCGTACGCGACCCCGTCGACCCCGGCGTCGCGCAGCCGCTCGAAGCCGACGACGCTCGCGCAGTAGATCGCCGGCTGGGCGAACATCGTGCCGTCGTCCACCCGCGCGAAGGGGTTGTCACCGACGACCTCGCAGGCGAGCGCGAGCAGGTCCGGACGCGCCGCCGCGACCTCGTCGCGCATCTCGGCGGTCTGACTGCCCTGGCCGGGGAACAGGAGGGCGGTGGAAGGCGCTGCCTCGCTCACTGCAGTGCAGGCTGCCTCCCGCGTCTATCGACGCCCACGGCTCCAGGCCGACCATCCCCCCGCCCGGGGGGTGAGGTGGGAACCGGCGGGGGGCGTTATGGCGTCCGGGCAGGAATCGAGCCCGCAGCGACGTCCTGCGGATGTCCGCGCTCGTCAGGCAAGGACGCAGCCGGTGTGGCGTACTTCGTACGCGAACCGGCGAGGACGCCGCCTGGCGGGATGCGGACGCCGCCAGGTCAGCCCAGCAGACCGATGCGCTGAGCCCGCTGCACCGCCTCGGCGCGGTTGCGCGCCTTCAGCTTGCGGTAGAGCGCGCTCGTGTGCTCCTTGACCGTGTGCGGTGAGAGGTAGAGCTGAGCGGCGATCTCGCGGTTCGTCGAGCCGCCGGCGATCAGCGCGAGCACCTGCTGCTCACGCTCCGAGATCAGTCTCGACGGCTGGTCGGCCTGCGGCGGGAACATCGTCATCCCCAACCCCACCATCCGCACCGCCATCGCGACGTCGTGCGCACCCCAGTCCTTCGAGACGAAGCCGGATGCGCCGGCCGCTCTCGCGGCCTGCGGCGAGATCCGGCCCGCGCCGGAGATCAGCAGCACGCGCGTCTCGGGCGACTGCGCGCGGATCGTCTCGCACAGGTCCGCGCCCGACTCGTGGCCGAGGAACAGGTCGACAAGCGCGACGTGCGGGCGATAGCGGCTCGTCAGCTCCAGCGCCTCGGTCACGTTGCGCGCCGCGAGGCAGCGCTCGACCCACGACTGCTCGCCGAGCAGCTGCCGGAAGCCCCAGTGCACGACGTCGTGGTCGTCGACGACGAGCACGCGCAGGCGCCGCTCCTCGCTCATTCGCTCGCCTCCCCGCCGCCGTCCGCCGTCAGCGACGACGCCGGGACCGGCACCGGCACGACGAGCCGCACGCGCCAACCGGCCGGTGCGCTCGACTTGTCCGGTCCGAACTCGACGAAGCCGCCGTGCTGGAGCGCCTCGAAGGACGCCAGCCGCAGCCCCATCCCCGCTCCCGGCCCACCCCCGCCGTCGGCGCGCACGCCGTCGTTGCGGACCTCCAGCGAGAAGGTGTCGCCGTCGTGCTGCACGTGCACGTCCACGCGCGCCGGCTCGGCGTGCTTGGCGGCGTTGCGCAGGGCCTCGGCCAGCACCGACTGCGCGACGCCCTCCAGCCGCGGCGGCACCTCGACCGCGTCCGGCCACTCGACCTCGACCGGCAGACCGGTCTGCTGCGTCAGCCGCGGGATCTCCGCGCGCAGCGTCGTGCCCGTCTCGTGCGCGACCGGCGCGAGCGGGCGCTCCAGGGCGGAGCGCAGGTCGGCGAGCGCCTCGACCATCTCGGTGCGGCAGCGCTCGCGCTGCTCGTCGGTCATCGGCTGCTGCGCGCTCAGCACGAGCGAGACGCCGAACAGCCGCTGCATCACCCGCTCGTGGACCTCGCGCGCCAGGTCGATCCGCTCGCCGAGGCGGCGCGTGCGCTCCTGCTGGCGCGTCGCGCGCCGGGCGGTCGCGGCGAGCGCGGCCGTCTTGCCGAGCGTCCACATCAGGTGGCGCTCCCCGTCGGCCAGGTCGAAGTCCCCGCCGCCGCGGTCGGCGGCGATGATCCCGTACTGGTGGCCGGCGGCCGCGAGCGGCGTGCAGACGAGCGAGGTGATCCCGAGCAGCGCCGCGTAGTCGCGCGGGACCTCGCGCTCGATCGCGTCGGAGTGCACGACGATCACGCGGTCCTCGATCAGCGCGCGCTGGGCGATCGGCGCCTGGTCGAGCGTCGGTCGCAGCGCCGCGAGGCGCGTGTAGGAGATGCCGTGCGAGCCGACCGCGCGGACGCGCTGGCGTCCGACGTCGTAGAGGAAGATCGCCGCGCGACGCATCGTCGTCAGCCGGCAGATCGCCTCGCAGATGCGGTGGTAGAACTCGCTCGACGTCGTGTCGCTCTCGATCTCCGAGAGCAGGTCGACGAACACCTCGAGCGGCTCGACCCCCGCGAACAGGCTCGTCTCCCGTGCCGGAGACGCCGAATTCGCAGTCTTCACAACACTCGATCGTACGCGCCGCCCCCTCGCGGCTGCGGTCTGTCGCGTCAGCGCTACCCCCCGGTCGGGGGGTCTACGCCGCCGCTGCGGTGAGCGGGTGCTGCGCGCGGATGTCGTAGAGCGTCGTGCGCTCGGCGGCGGGGCGGCCGGCGTCGTGCGCGGCCTGGATCAACTGCGGCGGGTCGAGCTTGACGCCGTGGTAGCTGCCGGCGAGGCGGCTGATCGACTCCTCCATCAGCGTGCCGCCGAGGTCGTTGACGCCCCACCGCAGCGACTCCGTGGCCGTCTCGATGCCCATTTTCACCCAGCTCGCCTGGACGTTGCGGATCGAGCGGCCGAGCGCCAGCCGGAAGACGGCGGTGTGCTTGAGGTTCTCCTCGCGCGAGATCTCCTCGACGCCGTGCGTGCGGCCGAGGAGCGTGTGGAACGGGATGAACGAAAGCGGCACGAACTCGGTGATCCCGCCGGTGCGCTCCTGCAGCTCGCGGATCACGCGCATGTGCTCGGCCAGCTCCCACGGCTCCTCGATGTGCCCGAACATCACCGTCGAGGTCGACCGCAACCCGGCCGAATGAGAGGCCTCGATGATCTCGACCCACCGCGCGACCGGCAGCTTGTTCGGACTGATCCGCTCGCGCACGCCGTCGTGCAGAACCTCGGCGGCAGTGCCCGGCGTGGAGCCCAGGCCGGCGTCGCGCAACTGCGCGAACACCTCCACCGGAGGCAAGCCGCTGATGTCGACCATGTGCGCGATCTCCATCGGCGAGTAGGCGTGCAGGTGCAGCACCGTCCCGTTGCGCGCGGCCTCGTCCTTGGCGACCCGCAGCCAGTGCAAGTAGTCCTCCAGCTGCCAGTCCGGGTGGATGCCGGACTGGATGCACAGCTCGGTCGCGCCGTAGTCGATCGCCTCGCTCACGCGCCGGCGGAACTCCGGCTCGTCGTGCTCGTAGGCGTCCGGCGAGCGCTTGCCTTGCCCGAACCCGCAGAACGCGCACCCGACGGTGCAGACGTTCGAGACGTTGATGTTGCGGTTCACGACGAACGTGACCGTCTCCCCCGCCAGCTCGGCACGCAGCTCGTCCGCCGCGCAGCGGATCGCCTCGATCGCCTCCGGCCGCGTCTCGGCGAACAGCGCGGTCAGCTCCTCGCGCGCGAGCCAGTGTCCGTCGCGCGCTTGCTCCACCGCCGGCCCCACCAAGTCGCGGTTGATCGCGAACGGCGCGTCCTGCCGGCCCGACCCGCGCCGCGGGATGAAGCTCCAGTACTTCGCCTTCACGACGTCGAGCACGCCCTGCGCCATCCACTCGCCGTCGATGTACTGCGGATATACGCACAACCGCTCGGTCAACGCGACGCCATCGACCGCGAGCCGCTTGCGCACCTGATGCGGGCTCGGGAACGGATGCTCGGGGCTGATGTGATCGCCGTTGGCGCTCAAGCCGCCGAGGTCGGTCGCGCCCGCCGCGACCAGCTCCGGCCACCAGTCGGCCAGGTTCGGCGGCACCTGCACCCCGACGCCGGGCATCAGCTCGCGTGCGATCTCGATAAGCCGCTTCATCCCGTCGATCGAGATCGGCCCCGCTCCGCCCTGCGCCCACGCGGGCAGCGGCACGTCCGGCCCCTCGTGCAAGCCGGTGCGCCAGTAGCGCTCCGCCGCCTCCGTCGCGATCTCGGCAGGCTCTTGCCCGTAGTAGCGGTCGTGCGGCACGAAGTTCTGCAGGATCACCTCCTGCAGGTGCCCGTGCTCGGCGTGCAGGGCCGCCAGCACCTCAAGCGCGGCGACGCGATCCGCCTCCGTCTCGCCGATGCCCACGAGGATCCCGCTCGTGAAGGGAATCTTCAGCTCCCCGGCCCAGCGGATCGTCTGCAGCCGCAGTGCCGGATCCTTCGTCGGCGAACCCTGATGCGCGACCAGGTCGTCGCGCGTCGACTCCAGCATCAGACCTTGCGAGGCGGTCACCTCGCGCAACCGCGCCAACTCCTCACGCGAGAGTGCGCCGAGGTTCGTGTGCGGCAGCAGTCCCCGCTCCAACGCCCGCTCGCACGCCCACGACACGTACGCAACGAAGTCCGTGAAGCCCAGCTCCGCGAGCCGCTCGCGGACCCCCGGATGGTGCGCCGGGTCGTCCCCGGTCAGCACCAGCAGCTCCTTCACTCCGCGCCGCGCCGCGCCGTCAATCAGCGCCTCGACCTCGTCGGGTGTGTACAGGTGCGGTCTGTGCGTCTGAAACGCGCAGTACTTGCAATGCGAGACGCATGTCCGCGACAGCGAGAGCGTGACATTGCGCGAGAACGTGACGCGACGGCGCATTCCGTCGGAGTCTAGTCGCGCCCCACCGCCCGACCGCGGGCACCTGTTCGCGCCAGCGCTCAGCAGGCCGTCACGATCACCGCCGACTTCGCACGCTTTCGTCGCAAAGGACGACAGACAAGCCACGCGCCGTCGCGCAGCGTCCAGCCGCGTGGACGACTTCCCCTCCATGAAGGCCCGCCGACTGCTCGCGATCCTGATGCGCGAGCCGCTCAACTACCGCGTCGCTCGCCAGACCGGCTCGCATCGGATACTCCGCGCTCCGGGCCGCCCCCGGGTCCTCTTCGCTGCCCACGACGGCGACACCATTCCGCCAGGTCTCGTGCGCACGATCCTCGTTCGCGATGTCGGCCTGGACGAACGCGCGGCCCGCGATCTACTCTAAGGAGCACGATGGATCGGATTCGCGTCATTTACCACGACGAACCGCCCTATGGTTGGTGGGCGGAGTCGCCCGACATCGATCGCTGGACGGCCGCCGCTCCCTCGTACGACGAGGTCCGCCAGCTCGCCGAGGAGGGCGTCCGCTTCGCGCTCGAGCGCGACGACGTGATCGTCGAGCACCTCGTACCGGCGTCGACGTAACGGCCGCCAGCGCGCCGCCCCGCCGCGCGGCTCCCTATCCTGCCGGGCCGATGCGCCGCCTCGTCCCCCTGCTCGCGCTGCTCGCGAGCGCCGTCCTGCTCGCCGCCTGCGGCGGCTCCACCAGCGACGACCGGCCCAACGCCGACGCGACGCTGATGCTCGACTTCACGCCCAACGCGGCGCACGCGGGCATCTACTCGGCGGTCGCGCACGGCTTCGACGCGGCGGAGGGCGTGCACCTGAAGGTCCGCGTCCCAGGTAGCTCGACCGACGCCGTGAAGCTGCTGCTGTCCGGCCGCACGCAGTTCTCGGTCATGGACATCCACGACCTCGCGCTCGCCGGCGCCAGAGGACGCGACCTCGTCGCCGTCATGTCGATCGTCCAGCGTCCGCTCGCCGCCATCCTCACCACGCCCGACGTCAAGAGCCCGCGCGAGCTCGCGGGCCGGAAGGTCGGCGTCACCGGACTTCCGAGCGACGACGCCGTCCTCAGATCCATCGTCACCGGCGCCGGCGGCGACTACGACGCCGTCGAGAAGGTCACGATCGGCTTCAACGCGGTGCCCGCCCTGCTCGGCGGCAGAGTCGCCGGCGCGACCGCCTTCTGGAACGTCGAGGGCGTCGCGCTCAGAAGCGAGCGTCCCGGCATGCATGACTTCCGCGTCGACGCCTACGGCGCTCCGCCCTACCCGGAGCTCGTGCTCGTGACGTCGCGCAGCACGCTCCGCGACGACCCGGCGCTCGTCCACGCGACCGTGCGCGCGCTCGTACGCGGCTACGGCGTGACCGTCCACGACCCGGCAAGCAGCCTCCACGACCTCGAGTCGCGCGTGCACGGCCTCGACGCCGGACAGCTGCAAGCGCAACTCGACGTGCTGATCCCCGCGCTGTCGCCGCCGAACAGCCGCATCGGCGGCCTCGACCCGCGGGTGCTCGCACGCTGGGCTCGCTGGGAGGCCCGCTTCGGGATCGTCTCCCAGCCGCCCGACATCAGACGCCTGTTCGACACGCAGGTCGTGCCAGACTCGGGCGCCGCCAGCGACGATCAGTGACGTCGCGCGCAGGCGGTCGCTTGCGATCGCCGAAGCGCGAAACCTACAAGCGGTCCTGGCCGCGCATCAGCAAGCGGTTCGCGCCGCGCTGGGTGACCCGACGCACCAGGCCCGGCGCGGCGATCCGCAGCATCGCCGCGAGCCAGTACGGGCGCGGGACGTAGCGCTCCGCGTGCCCGCCCGGCCCGGCGTCCATGATCGCCTCGGCGACGCTCGCCGGTCTCGCCACCGCCCAGCCGGTCGTGCGGCGCTCGACGAGCATCGTCTGCGGGAAGCCCTCCGTCGCGACGAAGCCCGGCAGCACGAGCCCGACGTGGACGCCGTGCGGCTGCTCCTCCAGATGCAGCGAGTCGGTCCAGCCGGCGAACGCGAACTTGCTCGCCGAGTAGGCGCCGCCGGCGGCGCGGCCGACGCGCCCGGCGGTCGAGGCGACGTTGACGATCGACGAGGGAGCCGACGCGCGCAGCAGCGGCAGCAGGGCCTCCGTCAGGCGGACCTGCGCGTCGAAGTTGAGCGCCATCGTGCGCCGCACGTTCTCCCAGCCGCCCTCCGCGAACGGCGCGTTCCAGGAGGCGCCGGCGTTGTTGACGAGCAGGTCGAGCCGGCCGCCGTGCTCGCGCTCGACGGCCTCGCGCACGCGCGCGGGCGCGTCTTCATCGGTCAGGTCGACCGCCACCACCGTGGCGCCGCCGATCTCCTCGGCCAGGGCGCGCAGTCGATCCTCGCGCCGCGCGACCAGCACCAGCCGCGCGCCCGGCTCGGCCGCGAGGCGACGGACGGTCGCCTCGCCGATCCCGCTAGAGGCTCCGGTCACGACGGCGATCATGCCGCCGAAGTCTGCCGACCGCGCGAGCGCGGTGCGCCGGCCCTACTGCGCGCGCAGCGCGCGGAACGCCTGCATGGCCGACTCGGGCCGGCCCCACGCGTGCGTCACCTCGACGCGCCCGCTGCGCACCTCGCGCAGCGCGAGGTCGCCCGCGATCCCGGCGTCGTCGAGCAGTCTGAGCGTGCCGTGAACGGCGGGCACGGCAGCCGCGTGCCCGAAGCGATGTGCGACGAGGATGCGCCAGTGCCAGTCGTGTCTCGAGTAGGGCTGCGCGTTGCACGTGACCATGTAGACGGCGGCGTCGACGTAGCGCGACTCGTCGTGCAGGCGCACGTCGAGCTCGAGGTCGGTCCAGTCGTCCGGCAGCGAGTCGACGATCTGCTGGAAGGTGTCGGCGAGCGAGGTCGGCATCGCCGAAAGCGTACCCCGCTTGGAACCCGTTTGAAGTGAGGGCGAGCCGGATGGGGTCGGGTCGTGGATGCCGGGCGCCGCACGCGATGTGAAGGCGCAGCGATGCTGCGTCGAACATCGCGGGTGGCGAACCGGCGCCGCGAGACGGTCTCAGCCGGCCGTCATCACTTCGAACAGGTTCCTAGCCCGCGAACGTCTGGTAGAGCAGGAAGACGTTCAGCGCGATGATCGCGGCCGCCACGAGCGATGCGACGACCGTCGTCCCACGATGGTTCACGAGCTCGCCCATCACGTCGCGCCGGCGCGTCAGCCAGATCAGCGGCACGAGCGCGAACGGGATGCCGAACGACAGCACGACCTGGCTGATCACCAGCGCGCGCGTCGGGTTCACCCCGATCGCCAGCACGATCAGCGCGGGTGCCATCGTCACCAGCCGCCGCAGCGCGAGCGGGATCGTGCGCGCGATGAAGCCCTGCATGATCACCTGGCCGGCGTAGGTGCCGACGCTCGAGCTGGCAAGGCCGGAGGCGAGCAGCGCACCGGCGAACGCGAGCGCCGCGCCGCCGCCGACGAGCGCGTCGAAGCCGTCGTAGGCGCCCTCGATCGTGTCGACCTGCGTGAGCCCGGAGTCGTGGAACAGCGACGCGGCGACGATCAGCATCAGCATGTTGACGACGCCCGCGAGCGCCATCGCGATCAGCACGTCGATCCGCATGAAGCGCAGCAGGTGCCGGCGCTCGCCGTCGTCCTCGGCGGGAATCCGCTCCTGCGTCAGCGCCGAGTGCAGATAGATCACGTGCGGCATCACGGTCGCGCCGAGGATGCCGGTGGCGAGCAGCACCGCGTCACCGCCCTGGAAGGTCGGCACGAAGCCGCGAGCCACGGCACCCCAGTCGGCGCCGATCTTCAGCGTCTCGTAGAGGAAGCCGAGCAGGATCAGCGCGAGCATCGCCCCGATCGCCAGCTCGAAGCGGCGGTAGCCGCGCGACTGCAGCGCGAGGATCCCGAATGCGACGACGGCGGTCATCAAGCCGGCGACGAACAGCGGCACGCCGAACAGCAGGTTGAGCGCGATCGACGCGCCGATGAACTCGGCCAGGTCGGTCGACATCGCGATCACCTCGGCCTGCGCCCACAGCCCCCAGGAGGCGGGACGCGGCAGGTGGTCGCGGCACAGCTCCGGCAGGTTGCGCCCAGTCGCGAGGCCGACCTTCGCCGACAGCGTCTGGATCAGCATCCCCATCAGGTTCGCCGCGAGCACGACCCACAGCAGCGTGTAGCCGAACTCCGAGCCGCCGGCGATGTTCGTCGCGAAGTTGCCCGGGTCCACGTAGGCGATCGCCGCGACGAAGGCCGGGCCGAGCAGCGGCAGGATGCCACGCAGCCCGCGGCGCGCGCGGATTCGCTCCAACTCGCTCGGCGGCGGCAGCGTGATCGCGGCGGCTGTGGCCGGGTCGGCGAGCGGAGGCGGCGGCGGGGTCACCCAACTGATTGTGGCATATCTAAACCTTGGATGTGAAGTGCCGCAGCAGGCGGCCGGAGGAGGCTACGCCGCTCGCTATCCTCGACCGCATGGGAGCCGCCGCCAAGCACGACCGACTCGGTGCCGACCGCGCCGTCCGCGAGGCGTGCGGCCTCGTCGACCGCTCCGAGCGCGGCAAGCTCGCCTTCACGGGCACCGGGGCCAAGACGTTCCTGCAAGGCCAGGTCACCAACGACGTCGAGGCGCTGAGAGCCGGCATCGGCTGCTATGCGGCGCTGCTGAGCCCGAAGGGCAAGATGCTCGGCGACGTGCGGATTCTCGACACCGGCGGGGAGCTGCTGCTCGACGTCGAGCGCTCCGCGCTGCAGGCGATCTTCAACGTGCTGCATCGTGCGCGCGTCGGCTTCGACGCCGAGCTGCACAAGCGCACGCTGCAGTCCGGGCTGCTGTCGCTCGTCGGCCCGGACGCGCGACGCGTCGCGGGGCCCGAGGCGGAGGCGCTGCCGGACGAGGAGCACGCCAACGCCCCCGCCGACGTCGACGGCGTCGCGGCCCGCGTCGTCGCGACCGACGTCGGCGTCGACCTCGTCTGCGACGCCGAGCAGACGGCCGCGCTCACGGCCGCGCTGACCGCACGCGGCGCGCAGCCGATCCCCGAGTCCGCCGCCGAGGTCCTGCGGGTCGAGCACGGACGCCCCCGCTACGGCGTCGACCTCGACGACGCGACGATCCCGCAGGAGGCGGCGCTCAACGAGCGCGCCGTCTCCTTCACGAAGGGCTGCTACGTCGGCCAGGAGACGGTCGCGCGGCTCTTCTACAAGGGCAAGCCGAACCGCCATCTGCGCGGGCTGCGACTGTCGGCGCCGGTGGAGCCCGGCACCGAGCTCACGCTCGACGGCAAGGTCGTCGGCCGTCTCGGCAGCGTCGTCGTCTCTCCCGCGCACGGCCCGATCGGCCTCGCGCTCCTGCGCCGCGAGGCCGAGCCCGGAGCGACGCTCGCCGCCGGCGAGGCGGCCGCGACGGTCGCCGAACTGCCGTTCTGACCTCGCGCGGAGGCGGCGCCGGCGGTCGCCGAGGCGCGGAACCAGCTTCCGGCGGAGCGCCCAGCGCGCCTGCGGTCGTGTCGCGACCGCGCGCCCGGGTAGGATGTGTGGTGCACGGGGTCACCGAAGACGGAAGGAGGCGCCCGATGACCACATTCGCAGCCGACCACGACACCAGCCGCCGACTCGAGCAGCTCGACGAGCGGACGCGCACTGCGTGGCAGACATATCGCGAGAGCACCTCGACGCTGGCCGGGTCAGACTACGAGGAGGCCGAGTCGATCTCCTGGGACCGCCTCCAGCGCGCCCTCGACGAGCTCTCGGACGAGCGCCAGCGGCTGGCCGGCGCCGGAAGCGCCGCATCTGCCGGCGACGTGTCCTGACGTTCCCGCCGCCTTCGCCCACACGGTCGGCCGCCCGTCGGCGGCCGGCTCGCGATTGACTGGCCAGTCGGCTAAGGTTCCCGCGCGGCGGCGTCGGGGGTGCCGTCGGACGACGATTCGGTGACCGAAACCGAACACCGACAGGCCACGAGGGAGATCCAAGCCACGATGCGGACGCGGATGCTCGGAGCGCTCAGCGCCATGGTCCTCGTCGTCCTCGCGTTCGTCGGCTGCGGCGGCAGCGCCAGCTACGAGAACGCGTCGCGTCCCCCCGCGCCGATCTCGATCTCGATCGCCGTCAGCGGCGATCGCATCGGCGTGGCGCCGGCACGCATCGGCGCCGGACCAGTCGTGCTGCTGATCTCCAACCAGAGCGACCGCTCTCGCGACGTGACGCTCACGGCACCGCATGGCTCGAACGGCTCGTGCGTCGACGCCGACGCGTCCAGCGGCCCGATCAACCCGCAGGGTGCCGCGCGCATACAGCTTCCGCTCGTCGAAGGCACGTGCGAGGTCGCCGTCGCCGACGGCACGCTCGCGCCCGTGCGGCTGACGGTCGGTCCGGAGCGCGAAAGCGCCCAGCAGGACCTGCTGCAGCCCTGAGGGGTCCCGCGGTCGGCGTCCGCCGCCGGGTCTAGCGTCCCGCCGGATGCAGGTGCTCGACGCCATCGACGAGCGCGCGATCGACGAGCTGACCGCGCGCGACGAGTTCTTCTGGCTCGACCTCGTGGACCCGAGTCCGGAACAGCTGGACGGCCTCGCAGAGCGCTTCGGGTGGCACCCGCTCGCGCTGGAGGACGTGCAGAAGCGCGGACAGCGTCCGAAGCTCGATCGCTACGGCGACCACATGCTGCTCGTCTTCTACGGCGCCCGCCAGATCGGGCACGAGGCGCCCGACGTGATCGAGGTGCATCTCGTCATCAGCGGCAGCTGGGTCGTGACGGTGCGCCACGGCGGCTGCAGCGAGCTCGACGAGCTGCGCCAGCGGCTGCCGGCCGACCACACGAAGGGCGAGCAGTTCGTCGTCTACCGCATCCTCGACGCGCTCACCGACACGTTCTTCCCCGTGCTGGAGGCGATCGACGACGCGATCGACGAGCTGGAGGACGCGATCGTGCTCGGGCCCGACGACGAGCAGCTGCAACGCATCTTCCATCTCAAGCGCAGTCTCGTGACGCTGCGGCGCATCGTCACCCCGCAGCGCGACCTCGCCGCGCGCACGATCGAGGACCTCGGCGAGCTGCCCGGCCTCGACCCCGGCACGCACGACTACTTCCGCGACGTCTACGACCACCTGATCCGCGTCTCCGACATGGTCGACTCCTACCGCGACCTGCTGACCGGCGCGATGGACGTGTACCTCTCGACCGTCTCGAACCGCACGAACGTCGTCATGAAGCAGCTGACGCTCGTCGCGACGATCTTCCTGCCGATCACAGCACTCACGGGCTTCTTCGGCCAGAACTTCGGCTGGCTCGTGCTGCACGTGCGCTCGTTGTCGGCCTTCCTGACATTCGGCGTCGGGGGGATCGTGCTGTCGTGCGCGATCCTCTTCCTCTGGTTCAAGCGCAGCCGCTTCTTCGACTGATAGGCGACCCTCCTCGCATAGGTACGATGCGGGCCTTCCACTTCCCGTCGAACTCTGAAGAGGTGCCGTGTGGCTGTTGACGTGAGCCAGGTCGCGACCGTCGCGACCGAGCCGGGGACGCTCCCCGAGACGATGACCGCGTGGGTGATCCGCGAGGAGCGCCTGGGCGAGCCGACCGACGCCTTCCAGCTGGAGGAGATCGAGACGCCGAAGCCCGGCGCCTTCGAGGTCGTCGTGCGCGTCATGGCCGCCGGCGTGAACTACAACAACGTCTGGGCC
>JBJMLB010000059.1:0-10719 GCA_045805465.1 Conexibacter sp.
GACCGTCTACCTGGAGCGCTACCTGCCCGACCCGCGCCACGTCGAGGTGCAGGTTCTGGCCGACAGACACGGCAACGTGATCCACCTCGGCGAGCGTGACTGCTCGGTGCAGCGCCGCCACCAGAAGCTGATCGAGGAGTCTCCCGCCCCGGCGGTCGACGAGGCGCTGCGCGCACACATCGGCAGAGTCGCGACCGATGCGGCCGCCGCGGTCGACTACGTCGGCGCCGGCACGATCGAGGGGCTCTTGCAGGACGGCGAGTACTTCTTCCTCGAGATGAACACGCGGGTGCAGGTCGAGCACTGCGTGACCGAGATGACGACGGGCATCGACATCGTCAAGGAGGGCATGCGCGCCGCCGCCGGCGAGCCGCTGTCGATCTCGCAGGACGACGTCGTGCTGCGCGGCCACGCGATCGAGTGCCGCATCAACGCCGAGGACGCGTCGAAGAACTTCGCCCCGGCGCCGGGCAAAATCGGCGCCTACGTCGAGCCGAGCGGCCCTGGCGTGCGCGTCGACTCGGGCGTCGGCCCGGGCGGCGAGGTCTCGCCGATGTACGACCCCATGGTCGCGAAGCTGATCGTGTGGGACTCCGACCGCGAGGCCGCGACGAGACGCATGTTGCGCGCTCTGGAGGAATTCGAGATCACCGAGCTGAAGACGCTGATCCCGTTCCACAAGGCGCTGCTCGCGACGAGACAGTGGGCCGCGGCCGAGACCTGTCGCGACCTGGTCGAGGACAAGAGATGGCTCAGAGCACTCGCGTTCCCGCCGCCGACCTTCTCCGATGACGACGAGGACGCGAAGGTCGAGCAGACCTATACCGTCGAGGTCTCCGGTCGCCGCTTCGACGTGAGAGTGATCGGTGCGCCGTTCGCCGGCGGCGTCGTGATGAACGGCAGCGGGCCGGCTGCAGGGGGTGCCGCGCCGCGCAAGCCGCGCGAGCGCAAGAAGGGCGGCAGCGCCGTCGGCGGCGACACGCTCCCCTCCCCGCTGCAGGGCAACATGTGGAGAGTGAAGGTGAGACAGGGCGACACGGTCGAGGAGGGCCAATTGCTCTGCATCATCGAGGCGATGAAGATGGAGAACGAGATCATCGCCCACAAGGCGGGCGTCGTCGCCGAGCTCCCGATCAGCGAGGGCGCCGCGATCGCAGCCGGCGACCCGATCGCGACCATCAGATCTGCTGAGTAGCTCCGGGGCGGATCGGCAGGCGTCAGGGCACGAGCTCGAACGCTTCGACGTGACTCGGTCGCACGACCGTGAAGTGACGATGGTCGAGCGTCGCGATGCGCGCTTCGCCGAGCCGCTCGGCCAGGGCCATCACGCTGGCGTCGACGACCCCAAGGTCCAGGCTGGCATAGGTCTCCTGCAGCTCCCGTGCGCGGCCGAGATCTTGGCCTGTCGGCGCCTCGACGTCGTAGACGCCGGCGAGCACGTCGTCGAGAAAGACGAGCCATGCTTCGGCGCCGAGGCGCTTGTGGCACCAGTAGTCGACTTCCGCAAGCACCAGCGCCGGCACGATGAGATCTTCCGGTGCCTCGATCAGCAGGCGGGCGCACGGCTCGTGGTCCGGGTCGGCCGCGTCAAGGGCGGCCACCAGCGGACCTGTGTCCAGGATCAGCGGCACCCGGCGGCCACCAGCTCAGCGCGGTGAGTAGGCGATCGGCTCGGCGGCGACATCGCGCGCGCTACGACCGTCGCTCGAACGAGCGACCCCGACACGCGGCTGACGGCCGGTACGCAGCTGGGCAGCCTTGTCGCTGACGGCCTCGGCGACGACGACGGTCAGGGCAACGCCACGCCGTTGAGCCTCGCGCTCGAGCGTTGCGAGGTCGTCGATGGGTGCGCTGACGGTCGTCCGACGATTCATGATGCGTGATGCTAGCACCATATACAGGCGGTCGCTTAGTCAAGCAGGCTGACGTTGTACTCGTGCAGCTTGCGGTTCCCGCCGTCGCGGCGGGCGAGCGGCAGGGACGCGGAGACGCCGTTGCGCTGGAGTGCCTCGACGTATGCGAGGTCCTCGCGCAGGATCGCGGCGGCGCGCACAGAGTCGAGCGGCTCGCCGTGGCCGGGGACGATCGTCGTCGCCTGCTCCACGAGCGGCGCCAGGCGACGCAGTGTCGCGAGGTACGCGTCGACCGACGAGGACGGCGACAGCTCGGGGATCGCGCCGGGCGAAAGGTAGTCGCCGCACACCAGCACGCCTGCCCACGGGATCCAGATCGCGGTGCCGTCGGCGGTGTGGCCGTCGGCGGGGTGCAACTCCAGCTCGCGCTCGCCGAGCGCGCAGTAGCCGGGCACCGGCAGCGCCTGTACGCCCGGCAGCGACAGCGGGCTCGGACGGTCGATCAGGTACTGCTCGTCGAACTCGCGCAGCTCGCGCTGGGCGGCGCCGGGCTCGGCGGTGAGCCGGGCGGCGGTCGTCTCGCCGCAGCCGATCGACGCATCGGGGAAGGCGTAGCGGCCGAGCAGGTGGTCCCAGTCGGCGTGCGTGACGAGCAGGCCGGAGACCGCGAAGCCGGCCTGGTCGAGCAGTGTCGGCAGCGCCTCCAGCTCGTCCGGCAGGATCGGCGAGTCGATCAGGAACGCCTCGTCGCCGGCGCGGACCGCGGTGCAGGTGGTCTTCCAGATCGCGCCGATCGCGACGACGACGTCTTCGTGAACGGCGATCGCGCGCACGGCGGGCGGCGCGCGCTAGGTGAGCCCGAGCGCTCTGACGGCCTCGCGCAGGTTCGAGACCTCGAGGTCCGGTCTCTTCTGCCCCGACTCGAGCTGCTGTCTGGAGCGGTTGACCCACACGACCGGGATCTTGGATCTGAGGCACGGCTCGACGTCGTGGTAGTAGCTGGAGCCGATGTGGACCCAGCCTCTCTTGCCGCCGACGCGCCGCTCGCACTCCTTGAAGTGCGCGGGATCCGGCTTGTAGGAGCGGACCTGCTGGGCGGTGACGACGAGGTCGAAGTCGTGCGGGATGTGCCGGCGCGTGAGGCCGAGCAGCTTGTCGTCGATGTTCGCGATCAGCCCGAGGCTGATTCTCTGCTTGATGAGTCTCTGCAGCACCGGGTTGGCCTCTCTGAACGCAGGCCAGCGCTGCACCGAGTCGGGCAGGAAGCCGCTGCGGGATGGTTCGAGCGGCCAGCTGATCTCCTCGGCGATCTGGACGGCGGTGCGCCGCAGCACCTCGGCGTAGAGCTCGTACGAGCCCGCCTGGATCTGCTGCTGGATCGAGTGGAAGAGCGGGATCAGCGTGTCCCGATTCATCTCGAAGCCGTCGCGCTCCGCCTCTCTTCTGAACGCGTCGAAGGCGCCTGAATCCCAGTCGATCAGGGTGCCGTAGACATCGAATGTGACGAACGTGACGTTCTTGGGGATAGGCATCGGCCGCGCATTATGCCTCGCGAGGCGGCCGGCGCGCGCTGCGACGCGGTCACGGAGCGTTTGGCTATAAAGTCCGCCGCCGCTATGGACCTCCTCGAGTATCAAGGCAAGCAGCTCTTCGCCCGGCACGGAATCCCCGTCCCGAGCGGCAGACCCGCCTCCACCGTCGCCGACGCCGTCGCCGCTGCCGACGAGATCGGCTATCCCTGCGTCGTCAAGGCGCAGGTCCTCATCGGCGGCCGCGGAAAGGCCGGCGGCGTCAAGCTCGCCAAGGACAGAGCGGAGGCGACGCAGTACGCCACCGACATCCTCGGGATGGACATCAAGGGCTTCACCGTCCACGAGGTGTGGATCGAGGGCGCGTCCGACATCGCCGAGGAGTACTACGCGTCGATCGTCTTCGACCGCGCCGCGAAGGCGCCCCTCGTGATGCTCTCGACGCAGGGCGGGATGGACATCGAGGAGGTCGCGGAGAAGACGCCGGAGGCGCTCGCGAGACTCCACGTCGATCCGCTGCTCGGCTTCCAGGACTTCCACGGCCGCAAGCTCGCGTTCGCCGCGAGAATCCCGGCGGACCTGATCCGCCCGGTCGGCGCGATGCTCGCGAAGCTGTACACGACCTTCATCGCCGAGGAGGCGATGCTGATCGAGGTCAACCCGCTGATCGTGACGCCGGAGCGCGAGGTGCGCGCGCTCGACGCGAAGGTCACGCTCGACGGCAACGCGCTGTACCGGCACGCCGACAACGCTGCGCTGCGCGATCCGAGCGCCGAGGATCCGCAGGAGCAGATGGCGCACGAGCGCGGGCTCACGTACGTGAAGCTCGACGGCGACATCGGCATCCTCGGCAACGGCGCCGGGCTCGTGATGTCGACGCTCGACGTCGTCGCCGGCGCCGGCGGTGCGCCCGCCAACTTCCTCGACGCGGGCGGTGGCTCGAAGGCCGACGCGATCGTCAGCGCGGTCGAGGTGATCCTCTCCAACCCGAAGGTGAGAGCGGTGCTGTTCAACATCTTCGGCGGCATCACGCGCTGCGACGAGGTCGCCAAGGGCCTGATCGAGGCGTTCGACGTCGTCAAGCCGACGGTCCCGTTCGTCGTGCGGCTCGACGGCACGAACGACGTCGAGGGGCGCAAGCTGCTCGCCGAGGCGAGCCTGCCGAACGTCGCGACCGCGAAGACGATGGACGAGGCAGCCGCGAAGGTCGTCGAACTGGCGGCCGGGTCGGGGGTGGCCGCATGAGCGTCCTGGTCGACAATGACACGCGCCTCGTCGTCACCGGCATCACCGGCCGCGAGGGCACCTTCCACGCGACGAACAACAAGCGCTACGGCACGCAGGTCGTCGCCGGCGTGACGCCCGGCAAGGGCGGCCAGGACGTCGAGGGCATCCCGGTCTTCGACACGATCGCCGAGTCGGTCGAGGAGGCCGGCGCGAACACGGCGATGATCTTCGTCCCGCCGCGCTTCGCGGCCGACTCGATCCTCGAGGCCGCGGACGCCGGCATCAGACTCATCATCGCGATCACCGAGGGGATCCCGGCGCACGACGAGCTGCGCGTCTATACGCAGCTGAAGCGTTCTTCGGACGTGCGGCTGGTCGGACCCAACTGCCCCGGCATCCTCTCGCCCGGCAAGGCGAGCGTCGGCATCATCCCGGCGTCGTTCTTCAAGCAGGGCAACGTCGGCGTCGTCTCGCGCTCCGGCACGCTGACCTACCAGATCGGCAACGAGCTGGCCCAGCGCGGCTTCGGCAACTCCTCGATCGTCGGCATTGGCGGCGACCCGGTCCCCGGCTCGTCATTCATCGACATCATCGCGCTGTTCGAGGCCGATCCGGAGACCGAGCTGATCGTGATGAGCGGCGAGATCGGCGGCTCCGCCGAGGAGGAGGCCGCCGAGTACATCGCGGCCAACGTCTCCAAGCCCGTCGTCGCCTACATCGCCGGCTTCACCGCCCCGCCCGGCAAGACGATGGGCCACGCCGGAGCGATCGTCTCCGGCACCGCCGGGACCGCCAAGGCGAAGGCTGAGGCGCTCGAGGCGAAGGGCGTCCGCGTCGGCCGCACGCCGACCGAGACGGCCGAGCTGGCGATGCAGCTGCTGTCGGCCTGAGGGCCGGCGCCCGGCTCGCCAGTCCGGACGACGCGCCGGGCGACGACGGCTTGCGGGCGCTTTGCGTACCCTGCGTGACATGGCTTCCGAACCCGCTCCGATCTCCTTCGCCCGCGGCGCTCCGTCGCTCGACATCGTCGACGTCGACGGCCTGCGCGCCGCCGCTGACCGCGCCTTCCAGACCGATCCCGCCGGCACGACCGCCTACGGCACGTCGATCGGCTACAGACCGCTGCGCGCGTGGATCGCCGAGAAGCACGGGGTCGCTCCCGAGCAGGTGATCGTGACGAACGGCTCGATGCAGGCCGACGCGTTCCTGTTCGAGGCGCTGGTCGAGGACGGCGACGTCGTCGTCGTGGAGAAGCCGACGTACGACCGCACGCTGCTGTCGCTGCGCTCGCGCGGCGCCGACCTGCGCCCGGTCGACCTGCACGAGGACGGCGTGGACGTGGCGGGGATCGAGCGCCTCGTCGCCGAGGGCGCCGTGCCGCGGCTCGCGCACCTCATCCCCAACTTCCAGAACCCCGCTGGCTACACGCTGTCGTTGGAGAAGCGTCACCAGCTCGTCGCGCTCGCGGCCGAGCACGGCATGACGATCTTCGAGGACGACCCCTATGTCGAGCTGCGCTTCAGCGGCGAGACGCTGCCGACGATGTTGTCGCTCGACAGCGCCGATCGCGTCGTCTACGCCTCGTCCTTCTCCAAGACCGTCTGCCCCGGCATCCGCGTCGGCTACCTCGTCGGACCGGAAAAGCTGATCGCGCGGATCGCGAAGCTCGCGACGAACACCTACATCTCGCCCAACATGGTCGCCCAGTCGATCGTCAACGAGTTCTGCCGCGGCGGCGCGTTCGAGCGCTCGATCGAGACGGTCAAGGCGGCGCTGAGCGAGCGGGCCTCGGCGCTCTGCGCGGCGCTGTCGCGGGAGATCCCGGACGCGCGGTTCGTCGCGCCGCAGGGCGGCTACTTCCTGTGGGTCGAGATGCCCGAGGGCACCGACGGCGACGCGCTGTTCGCAGCCGCCGCCGAGCGCGGCGTGCAGATCGTCAAGGGCACCGACTTCCTGCTCGATGGCGGCGAGAACGCCTTCCGGCTGGCCTATTCGGGTGTGACGGTTGGGCAGATCGAAGAGGGCGTCGCGCGGTTGGGCGTCGCTGTTCGGTCTTTGGGCGTAGCTGCCTGACTGGTTGGCGCCCCGTTGCCGTGGCGGGCGGGTCCTGTCGGCTCCGGGCGGGCGCACACCGGCCTACGGCCGGCGCACGTCCGTCCTCACCGCCACCCGCCCGAACGTCGCTTCTTCGTCAGGCACCCCCACCGCTCGCTTTGCTCGCTGGTCGACGCGACCGCTTGTGAGCCCGGCCCAGGCATCTGACGGTCTGCGCGCAGAGCCTCAGCTGCGTCGACAACGTAAAGCGTTAGGCCGGGCACACCGCCGTGGCGGCTCGCGGGCCTCGGCGTGGCTGTGCCCGGCCCAACGGTCTACGTTGTCGACGCGGCCAGGGTCCGTGGGCATTGCGTTAGATGCCGCGGCCGGGCCCGCGGCGGTGGCGCTGGCCAGCGAGTGACGGCGCGGACGGCGCTCGGCACGGCAAGAAACGCCGATCGGGCGGGTGGCATGGAGGCGGACGCGTGCGGCGCTTGCCGCCGTGCGCGCCCGCACTCCATGACAGGACCCGCCCGCCACGGCATCACGGGCTCCCGAACGCTCAGCGCCCGTAACGGTCGCGGCCCAAAACCAACTGTCTTGGGAGAGCGGTGCGCGGCGGCGGCGAAGGGTCGGCCGTGACCGAGACGGTCTCGGCGACGCTGCGGGTGAGGACGTGCTCGCCGTCGGCGGACGTGACGGTGATGTGGTCGTCGTCGATCGCGGCGATCGTGCCGTCGAGGCCGGGCTCAACGCCGGTGTCCTTGAGGTAGTGGAGCAGGTCCTCGGCCTCGTTCTCGAAGCGCAGGATTCTGACGCGGGCGCCCTCGATGCAGTCGGCGAGCGGGACGCCGAGGATGCGGTCGCCGACGTTGATCGGATGACCGTGCGGGCAGGTCGTTGCGTCGCCGATCGCCGCCTTCACGTAGGCCTCGAAGCGCGGGGACATCGCGTGCTCCATGCGCTCGGCCTCCTCGTGCACGTCGTCCCACGGCACGCCGACGACGTCGGTCAGGAAGCGCTCAATCAGGCGGTGACGGCTCGTGATCTCCTCGGCGTGGCGGCGGCCGTCCTCGGTGAAGGCGATCACGCGGTCTTCGCCGCGGGTGATGTAGCCGTCCCTCTCCAGGCGTCCGACCATCTCGTGGACGGTCGGAGCCGAGAGCTGCATGGCCCGCGCGAGGTTGGCGCCGGTCATCGGCAGACCGGCCTCGTAGAGCCAGAAGAGCATCTGGAGATACTCCTCCTCGGCGACCGTTGCCTGCTCCTGCGACATGTCGCTGATCGTAATGGTTTTGCCGTGAACGCTACGATCGCTCCGGCCGTGGCGCTCCCGCTCAGATCTCCGATCACCCCTCAGCTGGCGCGCTCGCGCGCGGCGCTGCCGGACGGCGACGGATGGGCGTACGAGCCCAAGTGGGACGGCTTCCGCGCGCTCGCGTTCGTGGACGGAGACGAGCTGGCGCTGCAGTCGCGAGGCGGCAGACCGCTGGAGCGCTACTTCCCCGAGCTGCGCTTCCCGAGCGGCCGCTACGTGCTCGACGGGGAGATCGTGATCGACGGCGAGGACGGCCTGCAGGACTTCGACGCGCTGTCGAACCGCATCCACCCGGCCGCGTCGCGGATCGAGCGGCTGAGCGTCGAGACGCCGGCGCGCTTCGTCGCGTTCGACCTGCTCGCGCGCGAGGACGACTCGCTGCTCGAGCTGCCGTTCGCCGAGCGGCGCACGGCGCTGGAGGCGTTCCCGTTCGCGGCGCCGGTCGAACTGACGCCATGCGTGCGCAGCGCCGCGGAAGCGGAGAGATGGCTCCGGAGCGCCGAGGGCGTGATCGCGAAGGAGCTTGCGGCGCCGTACCTCCCCGGCAGACGCGAGGGGATGGTGAAGATCAAGCGCGTGCGCACGATCGACGCTGTCGTGATCGGCTGGCGGCCCGGCAAGGAGGAGCGCACCGTCGGCTCCCTGATCCTCGGCCTCTACGACGAGGGCGGCGAGCTGCGCACGGTTGGGCACACGTCCGGGCTGAAGGCGGCGGAGAGACGCGAGCTCGTCGACAGACTCGAGCCCTACGCGACCGGCGAGCACGGCAGCGCCGACCCGTCGCGCTGGAAGAGCGACAAGGAGCTGGAGTGGGTCGCGCTGCGGCCCGAGCTGGTCGTCGAGATCTCGTTCGACCATGTCAGCGGCCGGCGCATCCGACACGGGTCGAAGATCCAGCGCTGGCGCGAGGGCAAGCCGCCGCGCGAGTGCACGGTGGAGCAGCTGTTCGAGTGAGCTCTTGCCTGTACAACACCAAAGTGTTTGTACAAGCTATTTGCTGTAGACCAAACCAACTTTCGCCGTAGGCTTGGCCGATGTCTACGACAGGTCGCCGCACCCGCTCGGCCCTCTACGAGCGGCTCCACCTGCAGATCGAAGAGCTGCGCGCGCTCGGCGGCCTTCCCGCTCCGCATGAGGCGAAGGCGATCTGGCACGACATCTGGCTGGACGAGACGCATCACTCGACCGCGATCGAGGGCAACACGCTTGTCCTGCGACAGGTGGCGCACCTGCTCGACGAGGGGCGCGCGGTCGGCAACAAGGAGCTGCGCGAGTACGTGGAGGTGCGCGGCTACGCGGATGCGGCCGAGTGGGTCTACCGGCACGGCGTCGAAACCGGCGGGTGGTCGGGCGACACGCTCCTGACGCTGACCGAGGTGCGCCACGTCCACGCACTCGCGCTCGGGCCGGTCTGGGAGGTCGCGCCGCACCCGGAGGCCGCGGACGACGAGCGCCCCGGATCGTTCCGGCGCCACGACATCGCGACGTTCCCGGGCGGCATGAAGCCGCCGTCGTGGACGGACGTGGCGATGCGCATGGAGGAGTGGCTCGCGGACGCGCAGGCGCTGCGCGACCTCGATGCGCCGCATCTGCCTGCCGAGCTGGCGTGGCTTCACACCCGCTTCGAGCAAGTCCACCCGTTCCTCGACGGCAACGGCCGCGCAGGACGGCTGCTGCTCAACCTCTTGCTCGTCCGGCTCGGCTATCCGCCGGCCATCATCCGCAAGGGCGAACGGGCACGCTATCTCGCCGCCCTCCGGCGGGCCGACGGCGGCGACTGTGGGCTGCTGGGTGAGTTCCTCGCCCGCGCCGTCCTCGACAATCTGCACCGCTTCCTGCTGCCCGCCGTCGCCGGGACGGAACAACTCGTCCCGCTGACGGCGCTTGCGCGCGAACGGGTGTCGGCGAATGCGCTGCGCGTCGCGGCCGTGCGCGGCCGGCTCGAGGCCGTCAAAGGACGCGACGGCGTGTGGCGCAGCTCGCGCGCGTGGGTCGACGAGTACGTCGCGTCGCGCTACAGACGCGCGGGCTGAGTCAGGCGCCTCTTCTCGCCCGGCTGGGCTGCACACGGTCGCGAGCGTGTAGTCGGCCGCCTCGACGGCCGAGCAGGGTTGGCAGGCGCCTGCCCACGACGCCAGCGTTGCGGGCGCTTTTGCACGGCCGCGTCGGCGCGCGTGGCAGGATGCTGGAGGTGACCGCCTCGACCAAGCGCGCGCCGATCCTCGTCGCCCCGGCGGCCTTCGGCGGCACGCTGCGGGCGTCGGAGGTGGCCGCCGCCTTGGCTCGCGGGATCGAGGCCGGCGGGTGGCCGGTCGACCCGTGCCCGGTCGCGGACGGCGGCGGCGGGCTGCTGGAAGTGCTGCTGCCGGCGCTCGGCGGGGAGACGAGCGCGGTCGACGTGGGCGGTCGGGCGATCGGCATCGGGCTGATCGAGGACGGCGGGACGGCGCTCGTGGAGCTGCGCGCCGTCGCGGGCGACGACGCGGACGCCTCGAGCGCCCCCGCAGGCGAGCTGCTGCTCGCGGCCGACGCCACCGGCGCCGAGGTCGTGATCGCCGGCGCGGGCGATCTCCTGGCGCCCGACGGGGGCGCCGGGGCGGTCGAGGCGATCCAGGCGGGCGGCGGCCTGCGAGCGCGTCTCGTGGTCCTGTGCGACGTGCGCACGGCGACCGATCGCGTCGCGGAGGCGCTCGCCGGCGCCGGCGAGCTGGAGCGCGCGGCGGCCGACCGGCTCGACGCGCGCTTGGACGCGCTCGCC
>JBJMLB010000060.1:0-18565 GCA_045805465.1 Conexibacter sp.
AGCCCATCAGACGGCCGTGTCCCTCCTTGACGCTCGCGATGAACTCGGGCACGCGCTTCAGGTCGCCGATCTCCGCCAGCATCCGCAGGACCGCTTCGTTCGCGCCGCCGTGCAGCGGGCCGTACAGCGCGCCGACGCCGGCGGCGAGCGCCGAGTACGGGTCGACCTGCGAGGAGCCGACGCTGCGCACCGCGCTCGTCGAGCAGATCTGCTCGTGGTCGGCGTGCAGGATGAAGAGCACGTCGAGCGCTCTCTCGATGCGCGGGTCCGGCTGGTACTTCAGCTCGGCGATCTTGAACAGCATCCCGAGGAAGTTGCCCGCGTAGGAGAGGTCGTTGTCGGGATACACGTATGGCATCCCGCGGTTGTGCCGGTAGGCGAACGCGGCGAGCGTCGGCATCTTCGCGAGCAGGCGGATGATCTGCTCGTAGCGCAGCTGCGCGTTCTTGATCTGGTTCGCCTCGGGGTAGAAGGTCGAGAGCGCGCCGACGGACGCGAGCAGCATCCCCATCGGGTGCGCGTCGTAGCGGAACCCCTGCATGAACTCCTTCACGTTCTCGTGCACGAACGTGTGGATCGTGATCTCGTGCGTCCAGGCGTCGAGCTGCGGCTGCGACGGCAGCTCGCCGTGGATCAGGAGGTAGGCGACCTCAAGGTAGGTCGACTGCTCCGCGAGCTGCTCGATCGGGTAGCCGCGGTACTCGAGGATGCCCTTGTCGCCGTCGATGAACGTGACGGCCGAGCGGCACGAGGCGGTGTTCATGAACGCCGGGTCGTACGTCATCAGACCGAAGTCCTCGGCGTCGGTTCTGATCTGGCGCAGATCGATGCTGCGGATCGTTCCGTCGGTGATCGGGAGCTCGTACCGCTGCCCCGTGCGGTTGTCCGTCACCGAGAGCGTCGCGGCGGCCGCGGCTACGCCCCCCTCGGATACTCCATTGCTAGCGGTCTCGGTGCCCATGGCTCTCCCTGAAAGCGTGCTCGGTCTCACACCTGTTCTACCGGATCGGCCGTTCGGGCCGATCTCCGGCTTGTGAAACGCGGCCGTTCAGGAGGAGGTGATGACGGCGCAGGCCATCGTGGTGAGCATCAGCAGACCGCTGACGAGCATCACGATGCGCGCGGTGCCCTCGCTGCGCGGAAACGTCTCGCGCATGACACCGAAGGCGCCGAGCAGCACGGCCCAGCAGGCGAGCGCGCCGGCCGCGACATAGAAGGCCGTCTTGGAGCCCTCGTCGGACGAGTGCTCCACCACGACTGCAAGGAGGGTCAGCATGGCGCGCGAGCCTAACGCACAGGCCGGCTGCCGTGGGGCATGTCAGCCCGCAGCGGGGGCGCGACCGGGCGAGCCGTACCGGCTCTCGGTCGCTTCCCGCTGGCCCTGGTAGTGGGAGCCGAGCTCGGCGCTGCCGTACGGCCGCTGCGCCGGGCGGTCGAGCGTCATGAATGACAGCTGCGCGATCAGCACGCCGGGGGAGAGCTTGATCGGGACGCGCGTGAGGTTGTTCAGCTCCAGCGTCAGCGTGCCCTTCCAGCCGGGATCGCAGAAGCCGGCGGTCGCGTGCACGATCAGCCCGAGGCGCCCGAGCGAGGACTTGCCCTCGATCCGCGCGACGATGTCGTCCGGCAGCTCGACCCACTCCAGCGTGCGGCCGAGGCAGAACTCGCCGGGGTGGATCACGAACGCCTCGTCGGGCGCGATCCGCACCTCGGAGGTGAGGTTCGCCGGGCGTTCCCTCAAGTCGATCGACGAGATCCTGTGGTTGTCGAAGACGCGGAACGTGTCGCCGAGCCGCAGGTCGACGCTCGCCGGCTGTACCAGCGAGGGATCCCACGGGTCGATTCTGATGCGGTCCGCCTCGACGAGCTCGAGGATCGTGCCGTCGGACAGCACCGAGGTCGGCTGCGGCGTCATGGGCGCGAAGTGTGCCATGCGCGACGGCCGCTCATCGCTCCGCCCGTCGCCGCTCGAAGTCGGCAAGCATCGATTCCCACTCGTGGAAGTAGCTCGGGTTCTGCTCACGGGTCCGCTGGATCCACCAGCGGATGCGCTCGAACACGACCTTCGCGGTGTTGCCGACCTGTCGCTCGACGATTTCCCGGTTGAGGTGGTCGAGGTTGTAGAGGCCGGCAATGGTCTCGAACGCATTGAAGGGTGCCGCGACGTCGAGCTGACGTTCGTGGCTGAGCGCCTGGAACACCTGCCAGCGAATCGCGGTGCCGTCCGGCGAAGGATCTTCGACTCTCAACGCGTCCATGCTGCGGGCGAGGTGCTTGACGAAATCGACGTCCGAGAGTCTCGCGATGTAGGCGTGCGTCGTCTCGTTCTGCGCCTGCAGTCGTGATGAGCGCACCTGCCAGATCGCTGCGCCAAGGGCGGCGACCGTGGTTCCCGACGTCACGAGTTGAGCTACGTCGATGGCATCCATCGCCGCGCGATCCTACGAGTGGATCTGGCCCGGCGCGCCGCCTCTGGCAGCTACACTGATTGGGATGGCTCCGATCATCCTTCCGCCCGGCGACTGATCTTCTCAGCGCTCTGGCGTACGCGAGCGGGCGACCGTCGTGCGTACGCGCGGCGGTGCGCCAGGCACAGGGTCGCCGTGCGGGCCGCGGCGCGGACGGGGCGGCGAGGAACGTCGCGGCGGATCGTCGACGCGTGAGCCGCCGTCGCCTTCCTCGCGCGGCTGCTGCTCGTCCTCGGGTGTCTGTCTGACGGCCCACCAGACGAGGTACAGCAGCATCCCGAGCGGGATCTTCAGCGCCAGCATGAGGAACAAGAAGCCCGTCCACTCCATCGCTGCCGATGCTACCCCGCGTCGGGGCCCACTGTCACGCCTTGTGTCGGTGCGTCGCGCTTACGCGCGAAGCGCGAGCGGCGCGTCGGCGAACTGCGTGATCTGCTGGAGCTCGCCGACGCGTGCGACGATCTCCTCGCGGGTGAGCCGGCGCACGCGCTCGGTGCCGAACTCCTCGACGTTGTACGAGGCGATCGCGGTGCCGTAGGCCATCGCCCGCCGCAGCGTCTCGGTCGAGAGGTCATCGCCGCCGTGCGCGGCGATGCAGCCGACGAAGCCGCCGGCGAACGAGTCGCCCGCGCCGGTTGGGTCGAGCACCGTCTCGAGCGGGAACGCGGGCAGCCCGAAGAAGCCTTCCTCGGTCAGCAGTGCGGCGCCGTACTCGCCCTGTTTGGCGACGACGACCTTCGGCCCCATCGCGCGGATCTCGCGCGCCGCCTGCACGAGGTTCGGCTTGCGCGTCAGCTGACGGATCTCGGCGTCGTTGAGCAGCACGCAGTCGACCTGCTCGATCGTCTTGATCAACGAGTCGCGCGCCGTCTCGATCCACAGGTTCATCGAGTCGAGCGCGACGAATCTCGCGTTCCCGCACTGCTCCCGCACCTCGCGCTGGAGGTCGGGCTGGATGTTCGCGAGAAACAACACGTCGCAGTCGCGCGAGGCGTCGCTCAGCTTCGGCGCGAACTCGCCGAAGACGTTCAGGCGCGTGTCGTCGGTGTGCGCGGTGTTGAGGTCGTACTCGTAGTGCCCGCGCCAGAAGAACGTCTCGCCGCCGGGGACGAGCTCGATGTCGTCCGTGATCACGTTGCGCCCATGCAGGACGCCGTACTCCTCGTCGCCGAAGTCGTCGCCGACCGGGCCCACGACGCGCACGTCGGTGAAGAACGACGAGGCGAGCGAAAAGTGCACCGCCGAGCCGCCGAGCATCTTCTCGCGGCTGCCGAACGGGGTGGAGACGGCGTCAAATGCGATCGAGCCGACGACGGTGAGCGACATCGTGGTGGGCGTCTTTCCGGTTGGGGTCGAGAGCGGGAAGCGTACCGGCGGCCGGTGCAGCGGGCCTGGAGTAGCCTGCCGGGCGATGCGCGCGATCCAGCTGCAGGAGTTCGGCGGACCCGAAGTGCTCCAGCTCGTCGAGCTGCCGACCCCGGTCCCCGGCCCCGGCGAGGTGCTCGTCGAGGTGAGCCGGGCCGGCATGAACTTCGCCGACACCCACCAGCGAGAGAACTCCTACCTCGCGAGAGCGACGCTGCCGCTGATCCCGGGCACCGAGGTCGCGGGCGTGCGGACCGACACCGGCGAGCGCGTGATCGCGCTGTGCGGCAACGGCGGCTACGCCGAGTACGTGGCCGTGCCGGAGGCGCTGACGTACCCGATCCCCGACGGGGTCGACGACGGCACCGCGCTCGCGCTGCTCGTGCAGGGCCTCACGGCTTGGCACCTCTACAAGACCTGCGCGCGCGTGGCGCCGGGGGAGTCGGTCGTCGTGATCGCGGCCGCCGGCGGCGTCGGCTCGCTGGCGGTCCAGCTCGGCAAGCGATTCGACGCCGGGCGCGTGATCGCCGTCGCCTCGAGCGAGGACAAGCGCGAGCTGACGCTGTCGCTCGGCGCCGACGCAGCGATCGATGCCTCGCCCGAGGGGCTGACGGAGCGGATCGTCGCGGCGAACGGCGGCCGGCAGGTCGACGCGGTCTTCGAGATGGCGGGCGGCGCGGTCTTCGACGCCTGCCTCGACGCGCTCGCGCCGTTCGGCCGGCTCGTCGCCTACGGGATCGCCTCGCGCGAGCAGAACGAGGTGCGAAGCGGGGCGCTGATGCGCAAGTCGCGCGCGGTCGTCGGCTTCTGGTTCATGCACTGCATGGGTCGCCGCGAGATGGTTGAGGAGCCGCTGGCGGAGCTGTTCGGCCTCGCCGCGCGCGGCGAGATCAGAGTCGTCGTCGGGGAGACCTACCCACTCTCCGAGGCCGCCCGCGCCCAGGTCGACCTCGCCGAGCGCCGCACCACGGGCAAGCTGCTGCTCGACCCGCGCGCCTGACCCCCGTTTCGGGCGCGTCGGCCGCATTGCACCGAAGGCGGGTGGGTGCGAGGCTGGTGCATCCCCCGACAAGGAGTGTCGAGATGTCTGCGACCGTTCGCCTCCTCCAGCTCGCGACGGCGGTTGCCGTGGCAGCGCTGCTGGTCCTCTGCATCGGCGCCGGTCGCGCCAGCGCCAGCGCCGACGACGGCGACGGCGACGACCGGATCGTGATCACCGGCGGGACCGTCGTGGCGGCAGGCCAGACCGCTGGGGACGTGGTGGTCCTCGACGGACCGGTGCGAATCGCCGGGCACGCCACCGGCGACGTCGTCGCCGTCAGTGGCCCGGTACGCATCACGGGGCGCGTCGACGGCGACGTGGCGGCCGTGTCGGACCGGGCGATCCTCGCCCCGACGGCGCGCGTAGGCGGCGATCTGCGCTACGGCGACGAGCGCCCGGTCGTCGCACAGGGCGCGCGCGTGAGCGGGTCGATCAAGGACGAGAACTGGGCCGACACGCTCTCCAGCCCGGGCTGGGGCTTGGCCGGCCCGCTCGTGTGGTGGCTGGCGGTGACCGTCTCGACGCTGCTCGTCGGCGTGTTGTTGCTGCTGCTGGCGCCGCGGATGCTCGCGGCGGCCGAGCGCGGCGCGCGGGGACATCTGTGGCCGGCCGTCGGCTGGGGCGTCCTCGTCGCGATCGCCCTGCCGCTCGTCGCCGTCCTCGCGCTCGTCACGCTCGTGGGCATTCCGTTCGGCATCGCGCTTCTGCTCGCGCTCGTGCCGGTGATGCTCGTGGCCTACGTCACGGCCGCCTGGATCCTCGGGCGCCGGATGGTCAAGGCGCCCAAGTCGCCGTGGCTCGCGCTGTTGGCCGGCTGGGGCGTCCTGCGAGTGCTGGCGCTGATCCCCGTCGCCGGCTTCCTCGTCGGCCTCGTGGCGACCGTGATCGGGCTCGGGTCGCTTATCGTGGCGCTGTGGCACGCGCGTGGGTCGACGACGCCGGCATCTGCGCCGGAAGCGCCGGGACGCGCCGCCGCGGCCTGAGCCGCTCCGCTCATGAGCGGCACCGCGCCGCCTCGCAGCGCGCTTCCGACTAGTCTCAGGTCCCTGTGACCACCTTCGCCGAGCTCGGACTCTCCGACACCCTCCTCGACGCGCTGCGCGACGTCGGCTACGAATCGCCCAGCCCGATCCAGGAGCAGGGCATCCCGCCGCTGCTGGCCGGCTCGGACGTGATCGGCCAGGCGCAGACCGGCTCGGGCAAGACGGCCGCGTTCGGGTTGCCGCTGATCGAGTCCGTCGATCCGGCCGTCTCCGAAGTCCAGGCGCTCGTGCTGACCCCGACGCGCGAGCTGTGCATCCAGGTGACGCAGGCGCTGCGCGCATACGGTGCGCGCAAGGGCGTCGACGTGGTGGCCGTCTTCGGCGGCGCGCCGATCCGCTCGCAGCAGGCGCAGCTGCGCGCCGGCGGGCACATCGTGGTCGGCACGGTCGGGCGCGTGAAGGACCTCATCTCGCGTCACTCGCTTGTGCTGCACGACTGCCGCTTCGTCGTGCTCGACGAGGCCGACGAGATGCTCGACCTTGGCTTCCTCGAGGACGTCGAGAAGATCCTCTCGCTCACGCCCGGCAGCCGTCAGACGGCGCTCTTCTCCGCGACGATGCCGCCGGAGATCCGCGCGCTGTCCGAGCGCTACCTCTACGACCCGGTGCTCGTGAAGGTGAGAGCGGCGACGCTCACCGTCGACACGGTCGAGCAGTTCTCGCTCGAGGTCGGCGCGAAGGAGAAGGACGACGCGCTCGCGGACGTGCTGGAGGCGGAGCGACCCGACCAGGCGATCGTCTTCGTGCGCACGAAGATCCGCTGCGACCAGCTCTTTCGCCGCCTGCGCGACCGCGGCATGAACGTGAAGGCGCTGCACGGCGACATGAGCCAGGGCCAGCGCGACGGCGTGATGCTCGCGTTCAAGAGCGGGCGCCTGCCGATTCTCGTCGCGACCGACGTCGCCGCGCGCGGACTCGACATCTCGTCCGTGACGCATGTGATCAACTTCGACGTCCCGACCTCGCCGGACGTCTACGTGCACCGCATCGGTCGCACCGGCCGCGTCGGCCGCTCTGGTCGCGCGATCACGTTCTACGAGCCGCGCCAGAAGCGCGATGTCGAGGCGATCGAGCGCCACACCTCGACGCCGATGTCGCCGTGGACGGCCGGCGCAAAGGTCGCAGCGCTGAAGGTAGAGGCGAAGCCCAAGCGCCACTCCAAGCCGCACGCCTCGGCGAACGGCGACGACGGTGCCCGCACGCGCCTCGTGCTCGCCGGCGGCCGCGCCGACGGCCTGGAGCCGAAGGACGTGATCCACGCGATCACCGCCGCGACGGGCCTCGACGGCGAGTCGATCCGCAATGTCCGACTGCTCGACCGCTTCGCCTTCCTCGACGTCCCAGCCGACGAGGCCGAGCGCGTCGTCGAGCAGGTCGACGGCAGCGAGGTCGGCGGCCGCCGCCTGCGCCTCGAGCCGGTCCGCGGCTGACCGCGAGGTCGGCGCGTGGCCAAGCGCAGCGCCGGGGTCCTGCTGTTCCGGCGCATGGACGGCGGCGAGCTGGAGGTGCTGCTCGTGCATCCCGGCGGGCCGTTCTGGGTGAGAAGGGACGGCGGCGCGTGGAGCATCCCCAAGGGCGAGGTCGACCCGGGCGAGGAGGAGCGCGCGTGCGCGCTGCGCGAGCTGGAGGAGGAGACCGGCGCCGCCTTCCGCGACGTGCCCGAGGAGGTGTTGCTGCCGCTCGGCGAGGTGCGCCAGAAGAGCGGGAAGGTCGTGAGCGCCTGGGCCCTGGAAGGCGACCTCGACGCAAACGCGATCGCCTGCAGCACGACGTTTGAGCTCGAATGGCCGCCGCGCTCGGGCCGCATGCAGACGTTCCCCGAGGTCGACCGCGCCGGCTGGTTCGGCCTCGGCGCCGGGCGCGAGAAGCTGCTGCCTGCGCAGGCGCCGTTTCTCGACCGCCTGGCGGAGATCGCAGGCTGAGTCGCGGGTAGTAGGGTCGCTGTTCCGACCCCGACGAGGAGGCCGCCGATGTCGCAGGCCACGATGCACACCACGCACGGCACGATCGTGCTCGAGCTGTTCGACGACGACGCGCCGAAGACGGTCGCCAACTTCCGCGATCTCGCGGAGAGAGGCTTCTACGACGGCATCATCTTTCACCGCGTGATCCCCGACTTCATGATCCAGGGCGGCTGCCCGCAGGGCACCGGCACCGGCGGCCCCGGCTACACGTTCATCGACGAGATCAACGACCACAAGATCGTTCGCGGCGCGCTCGCGATGGCGAACGCCGGCCCGAATACGAACGGCTCGCAGTTCTTCCTCGTCACCGCGAAGGCGACGCCGTGGCTCGACGGCAAGCACACCGTCTTCGGCCGGGTTGTCGAGGGGATGGACACGGTCGACAAGATCGAGGGCGTCGAGACGGGCGCCGGTGACCGTCCGGTCGACCCGCCGATGATCGAGCGCATCGAGCTGGCCGACTGACGTCGTCCTCTCCGCACCGTCGGGATCCGGCGGTGCTGGTCGGTTCGCCGGCTGACCGGCGGCGGCGCATCGGGTCTTGGCCCGATCAAGCGCCGCCGCGCCAATGCCGATGACCGGGGCAATGGTCGTGTGGCGCAGGACGGTCTTCGCCGGTGGCGTGCTCGCCGCGCTGCTGGTCGCTGCCCTGCTCGCCGCCGGTCCGACTGACGCGCGCCGCCAACTGCCGACGACGTCCGTCGGCGTCGGCGCGCGCGAGTACCGCCTCGTTGCCTACCGCACGAGCGTCCCGCGCGGGACGGTGCGCTTCAACCTCGCCAACTACGGCGAGGACGGGCACGACCTCGTGGTGCGCAACGGCGGCGGCCGCGACCTCGCCCGAACGGGAGAGGTGAGAGCCGGGAAGCGCGCGACGCTGCAGCTGCGGCTCGCGCCCGGGACCTACCGGCTGATCTGCGACCTCGCCGACCACGAGGCGCGTGGCATGCGCACGACGCTGCGGGTGACGCGATGAGCGCGGTCGGGGTAGCAGAGGCGGCGCAGGCGGTCGCCGTCGAGCCCGCCGATGCGGTGGCCGAGGCTGCCAGACGCAGACGCGCGCGCAGAACCGCCAGACGCAGACATGGGCGCCGGCAGGCGCACAGACGAGCGCGGCAGCCGAGAGCCGGCAGCGCGGGCTGGACCGAGGCGCACGTTCGCCGCCTCTTCTGGCGCGCCGGCTTCGGCGCGACGCCGGCCGAGGCGCGCCGCTGGGCCAAGCGGGGGAAGACGGCGACGCTCGACTTCATCGTGAACGGGCCGCCCGGCGGGCCGAAGCTGCGCGGGCCGGAGCCGCGCGTCGACGGCCGCCCGCTCGATCCGCTCAACGAGTGGGGCGACAACGTCCTGTGGTGGCTCGACCGCATGGTCCGCACGACGTATCCGCTGCAGGAGAAGCTGACGCTCTTCTGGCACGACCACTTCGCGACGTCCGAGCAGGAGACGCCGCTGATGCTCGCGCAGAACCGGATGCTGCGCGCCCGTGCGCTCGGCTCGTTCCGCGACCTGCTCGGCGACGTCACGCGCGATCCGGCGATGCAGCTGTTCCTCTCGCTCGCCGACTCGACGAAGGACGCGCCGAACGAGAACTACGCGCGCGAGCTAATGGAGCTGTTCACGCTCGGCGCCGGCTACTCCGAGCAGGACGTGCGCGAGGCGGCGCGGGCGCTGACGGGCTTCACCGCCGACTGGCACGACGACGGCACCGTGACGGTGCAGTACGAGGCCAACCAGCACGACGACGGCGTCAAGACGCTGCTCGGCAGACGCGGGCGCCTCGGCGTCGACGACGTGCTCGACCTCGTCACCGCGCACCCGAACCACGCTCCGTTCCTCGTGAACAAGCTATGGAGCTTCTTTGTCGCGACGCCGCCGAGCCGCGCGACCGTGCGCGCGCTCGTCGCGACCTACCGCGCGAACGACCTGAGAGTCAAGCCGCTCGTGCGGGCGATCCTCGAGCACCCGCAGCTCTACCGCAAGCTCGACGCGCCGGACCTCGTCAAGTGCCCGGTCGTCTATGTGGCCGGCGCGCTGCGCACGACCGGATCGCACATCTCCCAGAGCTACCCGACATGGCTGCTCGAGACGATGGGCCAGTACCCGTTCTATCCGCCGAGCGTCGCCGGCTGGGACTGGGGCCCGGCGTGGATGTCGTCCAACTCGATGCGCCAGCGCTTCACGCTCGGCAACTACGTCGTCAACTACGGCCGTCCGAGAGTCCGCAGAGGCAGTGCCCCGGCGACGCTCACGCCGCAGGAGGCGTACGAGCTGGCGTGGAGAGCGGTCGCCGAGCCGCAGGTCTCCTCCGCCACGAGAGCTGCGCTCACCCACCTCGCTGCCCGTTTTTTCGACGACCTTGATCCCGATTGGCGCGACAAGGCCGACTGGCGCGGCGAGGCGCTGCAGGCCACGCTGCGCCACCTGCTGCTCGTCTGCCCCGACAGCCAACTGCACTGATGCCGCGCTCCGTCCACAAGGGCTGCGACGACTTCCGCCAGACGAGCGCCGGCGCGCGCGAGCGCTGGCTGGGCTCGGGGCTCACACGCCGTCAGGCGCTGATGGGCGCGCTCGGCGGCGGTCTCACGATCTGGGCCAACCAGGCGCTCCCGCTCGGGCGCATCTTCGAGGCGGCCGAGGCTTCGGCGGCGGAGGCGCCCGGCGCGCGCGTGCTCGTCAGCGTCTTCCTGCCCGGCGGCTGCGACTTGCTCGACACGCTGCCGCCGATCGGCGCCTACGGCCAGTACGCCGACCTGCGGAGCGGCATGAAGCTGGAGGCGCCGCCGGCGCTCGGCGCGACCGGGCTCGGCATCCACCCGTCGCTCGCGGAGGGGCTGAACGGCGGCGTGAAGGGCCTGTTCGAGGCCGGCAAGGTCGGCTTCATGCCCGGCATCGACTACGCGAACCCCGACCTCTCCCACTTCCACTCGCGCCACTTCTGGGAGACGGGCCTCGTCACGGAGCGCGCCGCGCCCGGCTGGCTCGGCCGCTGGCTCGACCACCACGGCTCGCGCGACAACCCGCTGCAGGGCCTGTCGCTGTCCTCGACGCTCTCGCCGGTGCTGGCGACCGCCTCGGCGCCGGTCGCCGCGCTTGAATCCCCGAACGACGTCGGACTCGACATCTGGGGGATCGGCGGCCAGCAGGAGCGTCAGATGCGCGCAGCATGGGCGCGCATGTCGGACGCGCGCGTGCGCGGTGACGGTCCCGAGGCGGTCCACACCGCTGCGCAGCTCGCGAAGTCGGTCGGCGACCGCCTCGCCCCGTACGCCGAGCACGACGACGTTGACCCGCTCGCGCCGCCGGTCGCCTACCCGGAGGACGACGACCTCGGCCGGCGACTCTCGCGCGTCGCCGCGCTCGTCGCCCAGCCGCTCGGCGTGCGGCTCGCCTCGGTCGACTCCAACGGCGAGTTCGACACGCACGACAACCAGCCGACCGAGCTGGCCGACTCGCTCAGATCCGTCTCGCAGTCGCTGGCTGCCTTCCAAGCCGACCTGGAGGCGCGCGGCGTCGCCGACCGCGTGCTGACGCTCGTGTGGTCGGAGTTCGGTCGTCGCCCGCAGGGCAACGAGTCGAGCGGAACCGATCACGGCGCCGGCGGGATCGCATGGGTGCAGGGGACGCACGCGGCGAGCGGGATCCTCACCGAGTATCCGTCGCTGACCGACCTCGACCGCGACGACAACCTCAAGGTCACGGTCGACTTCCGCAAGGTCTACGCGTCGCTGATCGAGGGCTGGCTCGGCACGGACGCGAACGAGGTGATCCCGAACGCCAACGCGTACGGCCGCCTCGCGCTCACGCGCTGAGCGCAGGTCCTGGCCGGCTGGCCAAGCCCCGGCCGGACTCCGGTAGGCTTGACCGCGGGTCAAACCCGATCCCGACGCCGAGCACCGAAGAGGAGCGCGCCATGGCCACCACCGAGCAGGCACCGGCTGCCGTCCAGAACGGCGCCGGAATCCACAAGGGCATTTCCGTCGAGAATCCTGCGACGGGCGAGACGATCGCGACCGTCCCCGCGCTGAGTCGCGACGAGGTGACCGCGATGGTGGAGCGCGCCCGCGTGGCGCAGCCGGCCTGGGAGGCGCTCGGCTTCGAGGAGCGCGCGAAGGTCCTCCTGCGCATGCAGAAGTGGACCGTCGACAACGCCGATCGCATCATCAAGACGATCGTCTCGGAGACCGGCAAGACCTACGAGGACGCACTGCTCGCCGAGGTCATGTACTGCGCGAACGCGTTCGGCTTCTGGGCCAAGAACGCGCCGGAGTACCTCGCCGACGAGAGCGTCAAGTCGTCCAACCCGATGACGAAGGGCAAGAAGCTCGTCGTGCGCTACGCGCCCGTCGGCGTCGTCGGCGTGATCGGCCCGTGGAACTTCCCGCTGACGAATTCGTTCGGCGACTGCATCCCCGCGCTCGCGGCCGGCAACGCCGCCGTGCTGAAACCGGCGCAGGTGACGCCGCTGACCTCGCTGCTGATGGAGGAGGGGCTGCGCGCATGCGGGATGTCCGAGCACGTCTTCCAGGTAGCGACCGGCACCGGCCGCGAGGCCGGCGAGGCGCTGATCGACGCGGTCGACTTCGTGATGTTCACCGGCTCGACGGAGACCGGCATCAAGGTCATGCAGCGCGCCGCGAACACGCTCACGCCGGTCGGCCTGGAGCTCGGCGGCAAGGATCCGATGATCGTGCTCGCCGACGCCGACATCGACCGCGCGGCAAATGCCGCCGCCTACTACTCAATGAACAACGGCGGGCAGGTCTGCATCTCCGTCGAGCGCGTCTACGTCGAGGCGCCGGTCTACGACCGCTTCGTCTCGAAGGTCGCCGACAACGTGCGCGCGCTGCGCCAGGGCGTCCCGACCGGGCCGGGCACCGTCGACGTCGGCTCGATGATCTACCCGCCGCAGATCGACATCGTCGACGCGCACGTCAGAGACGCCGTCGCGAAGGGCGCGAGAGTCCTGACTGGCGGCAAGCGCGGCGACCGCCCGGGCGCCTTCTACGAGCCGACCGTCCTCGTCGACGTCGACCACTCGATGGCGTGCATGACCGAGGAGACGTTCGGCCCGACGCTGCCGATCATGAAGGTGCGCGACGACGAGGAGGCGCTGAAGCTGGCGAACGACTCGCCGTTCGGCCTGCAGGCGTCGGTCTGGACGAAGGACCTCCAGCGCGGCGAGCAGCTCGCGCGGCGCGTCGAGGCGGGCGCCGTCTGCGTCAACGACGCGCAGGTCAACTACACGACGCTCGAGCTGCCGATGGGCGGCTGGAAGACCTCCGGCCTCGGCTCGCGCCACGGCACCGGCGGGATCCGCAAGTACACGAAGCAGCAGACGCTGCTCGTGACGCGCTTCGCCGGCAAGAAGGACCCGCACATGTTCCCTTACAGCCCGCGCAAGACGAAGCTGCTCGGGCGGCTCAACAAGTTCCTGTACGGGCGCGGAAAGCGCGCCTGACGCCTACCGCCGGACGCAGGCGGGGAGCATGAGTCCCCGCCAGTAGGCGTTCTCCTGCATGACAAGCGGCTCGAGCGCAGCCTCGAGCCGCCGGTACGTGTCGATCACGTCCTCGCCGCTCGCGATCGCGCGCTCGTGTCTGGCGATCAGGGCGGCCTCCTGGCCGGCGAGCTGCACGGCGCGGTCGTAGCGCTCGCGCAGCTCCTCGGGCGCCTTGAGCTGTCTCAGCTGCGCAACGGCGGGGCGCAGCTGGGAGAGGCCCTGCTGCAGGAAGCGTGCGCCCTGGGACGGCGTGCTCGGCACGACGACGCGCTCGGTCGCGGCGGCCGTTCTCGTGCAGATTGCGGTCGCCTGGTCGTGCAGCTGCTGCGCGGTGAGGCTGTCGTCGCCGCACCCGGCGAGGGTGAGCAGCAGGAGGACGAAGGCGGTTGCGAGCGGCGTGGTGCGACGGACCATGCGGCGGCGGATCCTAGCCGCCCGCCGCCGTCGCGTCAGGCCGCGGCGCCGAGCTCCACGCCGAGCAGCCGCTCCATCTCGACGATCGTCGCGGCCGTGTCGACGTGGTGGATCGTCGCCATCCCGAGCTCTTCCGCCGGCGGCAGGTTGAACGGCAGGTCGTCGACGTAGACGCAGACCTCCGGCGCCACGCCGGCGCGCTCGGCGCCGAGGCGGTACATCTCCGGCGCCGGCTTGCGCATGCCGACCTCGCCGGAGATCACGACCCCGTCGAACAGCTCCTCCAGCATCGCGCGGTCGTAGCGGCGCGTACCCCACGAGTTCGAGATCAGGCCGGTGCGGATCCCGGCCGCGCGCGCGTTGCGGACCGCCGCGAGCATCGCCATGTCGGGTCCGACCCGCTGGAACAGGCGGTCGATCAGACCCGCATGGTCGATACCAAGCAGCCCGCCGAAGCGCTCCTCGAAGGCGGCCTCCTCGATCTTGCCCTCCTCGAACGCGATCAGCACGTCGCGGAACTCCCGGTTGCCGCGGAACGCCTGCACGAGCGCGTCGGGCGCCAGCCCGGCCTCTCTGCAGAACTCCCCGAACGAGGCGAACAGGTTCGTCGTCAGCACGCCGCCCCAGTCGACCAGGAGGCCCGACCGGGTCCCGTCGCCCGCCCCTGACGCCTCACTCGCCATGCGCCACCGCCCACGCGTGCTCGGCGAGCGCCGGGACGCCCGCGTCGAGCAGCTTGAAGAACGGGTCGTCGGTCGTGCCGGCGAGCAACCGCTTGTAGGAGCCCTCGAGGAAGATCGCCGCCTTCCACAGCGCGAGCGTCGCGTACCAGGCGACGGCCGTCATCGAGCGGCCGGAGCGCTCCTCGTAGCGCGCGATCAGCTCCGCGCGCGTGGGAAAGCCGGGCTGCGTCGTGACGGCGCCGCGCGTGAAGTTCGTCTCGGGATCCCCGGGCTGGGCCCACGTCGCCGTCAGGTAGCCGACGTCGGCGAGCGGGTCGCCGATCGTCGCGAGCTCCCAGTCGAAGATCGCGTTCAACCGAGCCCGTCCGCCTGGCTCGCCCGGCGCGAACATCACGTTGCCGAGCCGGTAGTCCCCGTGGACGATCGTCGCGGGACCGGACGCGGGACGGTTGTCCGCAAGCCACGCGGTGACGCGGTCGAGCGTCGCGATCTCGCGCGTCTTGTTGTGCTCCCACAGGCCGCCGAAGCGGCGCAGCTGGCGCTCCAGGTAGCCGGTCGGCTTGCCGTAGCCCTCCAGCCCGCACGCCTGCCAGTCGACCGCGTGCACCTCGACGAGCGCGTCGATCAGCTCGTCGGCGACGGCGGCGCGGCCTGCCGGCGTGTCGAGCGCGGGCGGCACCTGCGTCGTGATGACGTCGCCCTCGACCTTCTCCATCAGGTAGAAGGGAGCGCCGATGACGGACTCGTCCTTGCAGGTGGCGAGGACGCGCGGGGTGCGCACCGGCTGGGACGCGACCGCGGTGAGCAGCCGGGCCTCGCGCAGCACGTCGTGGGCGCTCGGCGGCAGCGGCGGGCGGGGTGGGCGGCGCAGCACGAGCTCGGCCCCGCCGCGGCGGATCACGTAGGTGACGTTCGAGTGACCCTCACCGACGGGCTCGGCCTCGAGCGGACCGTCGCCAGGCGCGAGGCCATGCTTGTCGAGGAAGGCGGCAAGCGGCTCGCGGATCAGCAGCGGGGCGAGCTCCAGCGCCGCGGCGTCCGCGTGGGTGTCGACGATCGCGCTCATCGCGACGAACGCTATGCGAACACATGGTGAGCGGGCGCCGGATGGGGGAGCCGGCGCCCGCTCGGGGGGAAGGGATGTGGACGTCGTGTGCGACTAGGCTGCGCTGCGGAGATACGTGCTGCTGCCGACGATCGCGTCGAAACCGCCGAGCGTCAGCTCGGCCGGGTCGCCGACGAGGCCGACGACGGTCGCGCCGGTGGCGGTCTCGACGGAGGTCAGGAGCGTCGCGAGACGGTCCCGCCGAGTGGATGCGATGCGCTGCTCGCTCCAACCCCAGTTAGGGTCGTCTCCTTCAATCAGCACTGTGACGCGTCGGGGATGGTGTGCCGCGGCCGCCGCGACGAGCTCGTCGTCACGGCCTTGGGGCCCTGCGATGAGGAGGATGTCTTCGTTCGTCATGCTCCACACCCTTTCGCTCTCCCGTAAAGCCGTCATAACAGTGACGGAATGTCTACCTTAAACCTGAGCGATACCCGATGGTTGCTGGCCCCAGCGGCCTTACTTGGCGAGGTCGTTAGCCTGAATGGAGCATGCCGGAGCTGCCCGAGGTAGAGATCACCGCGCGACTGATCGGCGCCGCGGTCGCCGGTGCTCGTGTCGAGTCCGCTCTGGCGCCGGGGGTGAACGCGCTGAAGACGTTCGATCCGCCGTTGCACGCGCTTGACGGGACGACGCTGACCGGCGTCTCGCGGCGCGGAAAGCACTTCGCGGTGGAGAGCGACGCGGGACTCGTCCTGCTGATCCACCTGATGTCGGCCGGGCGGCTGCAGCTGTTCGACAGACGCGCCGGCTTCAGAGATCGCACCTCGCGTGTGCTGATCCGGCTCGACGGCGGCCGCGAGCTGCGGCTGCGCGAGTTCGGCACAAAGCAGGCAGCGTGGGCGAAGCTGTTGCGCGCCGGCGAGCTGGAGGCCGAGGAGGCGATCGCGACGCTCGGTCCGGAGGCGTGGCCCGACCCGCCGCCGCTGCTGCCGCTGCTCGGCAGAGCGCCGCGGCCGCTCCACACGCTACTGCGCGACCATCGGGTGATCGCCGGGGTCGGCCGCTCGTGGGTGGACGAGATCCTGTGGGAGGCGAAGCTGTCGCCGTTCAAGCGCGGGGCGGACCTGAGCGCAGAGGAGGCCGACGCGCTGCGCGCCGCCATGGTCGAGCGGCTCGGCTCGGCGATCGCGCATTACGAGGCGACCCTGTCGCTCCCGCTGCCGGACAGACTGCCGCTGCCGCTGAAGGTCCACCGTCACGAGGGCTCGCCCTGCCCGCGCTGCGGCACGACGCTCGAAGCGGTCCACTTCGAGGACTACGTGATCGCCTACTGCCCCACGTGCCAGACAGACGGACGCGTCCTCAAGGACCGGCGACTGTCACGGCTCTTGAAGTAGCCTGCGCCGCATGATCGAGACAGGCGCCACCGCACCTCAGTTCACGCTCCCCGACCAGGACGGCAACCCCGTCAGCCTGGCCGATTACGCCGGCAAGACCGTCGTCCTCTACTTCTACCCCAAGGCCGACACCCCCGGCTGCACCGTCCAGGCCTGCGGCGTCCGCGACCACCTGCCGAACTACGCCGAAGCCGGCGCCGTCGTCATCGGCATCTCGCCCGACCCGGTCAGAGCCGTCAAGAAGTTCGCCGACAAGCAGTCACTCGACTTCACGCTGCTGGCGGACGAGGACCATGCGGTGTGCGAGGCCTACGGCGTGTGGGCGGAGAAGAGCATGTACGGGCGCCGGTTTTTCGGGGCCCTCCGGGCCACTTTCATCGTTGGCCCGGACGGCATCGTGGCCCACGTCATCCCCAGAGTCACGCCCAGAACGCACGACGATGAGGTGCTGGCGGTGCTGGAGCAGCTGGCGGCGGCGTAGCGGGTCATCTGAGCCCAGCCCGTCAGGTCGGCAAGGGCTCTAGCAGGCGGCGCCGCTGACGCAGGGCGAGCGCGACGGGGTCGTCGCGGCTCGATCGCCGGCCGGGGCGCGGCTCGGTCGTAACGTCAGCCGGCTCGGGCGTGACGCCGCAGGCCGGGCATGCGCCGTGCGTGTCGAGCGGCGTTGCACAGGCGGCATGGCGGAAGCGCCGGCTGTTCGGGGCGCGGTGGCGGTCGCCCCATGTCAGCAGCGCATGGACGGCGGGCCACAGGTCCTCGCCGGCGCGCGTGAGGACGTACAGATGGCGGCCGGCGTGTGCCGGGTCGGGCTCGCGGGCGAGCACGCCGTCGTCGACGAGCGAGTTGAGGCGCTCCGTGAGGACCGCGCGTGGAATGTCGAGATGGTCATGGAAGTCCTTGAAGCGGCGCACGCCGTAGAACGCGTCGCGGACGATCAGCAGCGCCCAGCGCTCGCCGACGACCTCCAGCGCCCGTGCGAGCGAGCAGTCCTGTCGCTCGTAGTCCATGGCCGAAGTGTACGCAGTCGAGTTCAGAAGTCGAACTTGTCTGCTAGGGTCCGCCACAAGTTCGGGAAATGAACTCGTCACGGCCGCCTGCCGCCCCATGACCGCACTCGACACCGCTCGCGCACCTGCCCGCCCTGCCACCGAGCATGCATGGCTGGCACCCGCCGCCGCGCTGCTCGGCGCCGGCTGGGGCTCGAATCAGTTCACGCCCATGTTGGTCCTCTATCGCAGCCAGGAGGGCTACGGGAGCACGACGCTGCAGGGCCTGTTCGCTGCCTACGCGATCGGCTTGATCCCCGGCCTCCTCGTCGGCGGACGCGCCTCCGACGCGCGTGGGCGGCGGCCCGTCGTCCTCGTCGCCGCCGTCGCCGGCGTGCTCGCGAGCGCAGCGCATGCCGTGGGTGCCTGCCGGCCGCGACGGTCTCCGGGATCCGACGCAGCGCGACGGCAAGCACGGCCATGAGCACGAGGTGCGGCAGGTACGGCAGGACGCGAGCGTCCGGCGCCCACTGCGCCAGCATCCCGGCGACGAGGGGGCCGAGCGCGAAGCCGGCCGTCATCGCGACGGTGGCTCGGCGCGCGGCTTGGTTCGGGTCAGCCGCGTCTCCCGCGAGCGACAGCTCCCGCAGCCACA